>JBAWWJ010000256.1:0-10504 GCA_037146815.1 Planctomycetota bacterium | reverse complement strand
GACTTTGGTTTCGCCTTCGGTGACAAGGCCCGATTCCGCGTGGCAGTCTTCAAGCAGCGCGGTCATATCGGCATGGTGCTGCGACGAATTCCGAACGAGTTCCTCACCTTCCAGCAATTGGGCCTGCCCTCGGTTATCTCAGAACTGCTGCATCGTCCCCGCGGACTGTTCCTCGTTACCGGCCCTACGGGCAGCGGTAAGACGACCAGTCTCGCCAGTATGATCAATTACCTGAACGATACGGTCGACCACCACATCATTACGCTGGAAGACCCGATCGAGTACTACCATCAACACAAGAAGTCGACGATCAATCAGCGTGAGATTGGTGTCGATGTTCCCGACTTCCCCGAAGCTCTGCGTCGTGCACTGCGAATGGACCCCGACGTGATCCTGGTCGGTGAAATGCGAGACCTGGCGACAATCTCGGCCGCCATCACCGCCGCTGAAACGGGTCACATGGTGTTCGGAACGCTGCACACGACCGGTGCTCAAGGAACCGTCGACCGAATCATCGACGTTTTCCCCACCAGCCAGCAGGAACAGATCCGTACTCAGTTGTCCGTGGCCATCATCGGCATCCTGTCGCAAGCGCTGCTACCCCGTAAACCGAAGGGGGTCGTCGCCGCCTACGAAATGCTCGTGGTGACCCCTGCTATCGCAAACCTGATTCGTGAAGCGAAAACCTTCCGTATCAATTCGGCCATTCAAACCGGACGCAAGTTCGGCATGCAGTTGCTCGACGACGCTTTGTTCAACCTGTGGAAGAATCAGCTCTGCGACGAGGTTGATGTTGTCACCAAGTCAAACCAGCCGGGCGAACTGAAAGCCCGCATCGCTCGAGCCAAAAAGGGCTTGCTCGACGACGATGGAGAAGAAGAGGACGAAGACGGCGGCAAGGAAGAATGATTGCCGGCTTCAAGTTGCAGGGTGCCACGGTCTTGGAATCTGCGACAAGGCCGTGCGATGGAACCTGTGCCTCAGGTACCTGGCACCTCAAAATTGTGACACCCGATGACTCGATCCCCCCGGATCGATCCAGATGACGATTAAATTTTAGATACTAGACGACGACACGGATTTCGGACTCGCAAACATGGCACAGCGGCGACTCGGACAGATCCTCGTTGACCTCGGTTACCTTTCCGAGGATCAGTTGTGGGACGTCCTGGAAGAACAGAAGCAGAGTGGCGGCGAGATCATCGGCCAGGTGGCAGTCCGGATGGGGATGGTCACCCAGGAACAGGTGACCGAAGCCCTCGCCGAACAATGGGGCCTCCCCGTCGTCAATCTCAACGAAACCACCATCAACCCCAAGGTTCTGGAAGACGTTCCACAACCGATGGCCGAGATGTACAGGATCATGCCGTTGTCCAAGAAGGATAACGTCCTGACAGTCGCGATGGCCGATCCGCAAAACCTCGCGGCACTCGACGATCTCCGCAATATGCTCGGCTGCGAAGTCCGGGGTGCCGTCTCGAACGCCAAAGACGTCGAAGCCGCCATCGCACGCTACTACGCGGATCGCGAAGAGAGCATCGAAGATATCATCGGACAACTGGAACAAGACAGCGAAGACGGCAACGCCAAGGGACGCGGTTATGACCTGGCCGACGACGCCGATGCCGCTCCAATCCGCAAGCTGCTGAACATGATCCTGCTGCTGGCGATCAAGGATCAGGCCAGCGATATTCACTTCGAACCCTTCGAAGACGAATTCAAAGTCCGCGTCAAGGCGGACGGTATGTTGTACGAAATGGTTCCTCCGCCACGGCATCTGGCGAACGCGATTGTTTCCCGTATCAAGATCATGTCGGAACTCGACATCGCCGAACGCCGTATGCCTCAGGACGGTCGTATCGAACTGAACGTCGGTGGTCACTCGGTCGACTTGCGAGTCAGCGTGCTCCCCACTCTGTTCGGTGAAGCGGTGGTTATGCGAGTTCTCGACCGGACGGTCGTGCAACTGGACCTGAACAAGATCGGGATGGACGCCAACACACTCAGCAAGTTCCGGGTTGTTCTGAAACGACCGAACGGCATCGTGCTGGTGACCGGCCCGACGGGAAGCGGTAAGACCACGACCCTGTACTCTGCTCTGAACGAGCTGAACGATATCGAAACCAAGATCATCACCACGGAAGACCCGATCGAGTACGACATCGACGGCCTGATCCAGGTCCCCGTGAATCCCGATATTCAGGTGACGTTCGCCAACGTGCTGCGAGCCATCCTGCGACATGACCCGGACACGATCCTCGTCGGCGAGATCCGCGACTTCGAAACGGCCGAAGTTTCGATTCAAAGTGCGCTGACGGGCCACCTGGTGTTCAGCACGCTGCACACGAACGACGCCCCTTCGGCCATCACTCGACTGCGAGACATGGGGATCGAGCCCTTCCTGATCACCGCGACGGTCGAAGCGGTGCTGGCTCAACGACTGGTCCGCAAGATCTGTACAGAATGCCGGACCGAGTTTGAGCCGAGCGATGAACTGCTGATGGAACTGCAACTGCCGATTTCTCAGGCACGTCAGTACAAGTTCTATTATGGACGCGGCTGCCAGCGCTGCAACAACTCGGGCTACAAGGGCCGCTGCGGGATCTACGAACTGCTGGAAATCGACGACGATATCCGCGACCTGGTGACCTCGGCCGCCAGCGTCGACGAAATCAAGAATTACGCTCGTTCGCAGGGGATGACCACCTTGCGCGAAGCGGGTCTGAAACTGATCTTTGACGGCGTCACCACGATCGACGAAGTCGTCCGTGAAACCGTGATGGAAGACATCGAGTAATTTTCTGGAGACCGGCCATGCCTACTTTCCAATACGAAGCAATGGACAACACGGGGCTTGAGGTGAAGGACGTCATCGACGCCGCCACCGAGGCTGATGCGCAGTCGAAGATCCGTGAAAAGGGCTTCTTCGTCACGAAGATTGTCGAAAAAGGTAAAGGCAAAAAGACCAAGGGTGATAAAACCAAGGGTGATGCCAAGACCCAGGTCGACGCCAAGAAGAAGGCGGCCGCCCGCAAGAAAAAGGGTGGCGGTGGCTTCTCGATCGGGGGCGTCAGCGGCAAGAAGCTCTGTGCGTTCACTCGCCAGCTCTCCACGCTGCAGGACGCCGGTCTGCCGATTCTGCGCAGCCTGCGAATCCTGGAAGCCCAGGCCAAGCCCGGTCCGCTCAAGAGTTCTCTGCTCGGCGTTATCGAAGACGTTGAATCAGGAAGCACGCTTTCGGAAGCAATGTCCAAGCAGCCGAAAGCCTTCGACAACCTGTACGTGAACATGGTGAAAGCGGGTGAGGCGGGTGGTGCTCTGGAAATCATCCTGCAGCGTCTGGCCGAGTTCAAGGAACGTGCAGAAAGCCTGAAACGCAAGGTGAAGGGTGCGATGATTTATCCGTGCGCGGTGATCACCGTCGCCACCCTGATCGTCGGTTTCATCATGTACTACATCATTCCGAAGTTTAAGAAGATCTTCGACGACTTCGGAACCGAACTGCCCGATATGACCAAGGTCCTGATCGGCTTCAGCGATGCGGTCGTGAATTACTGGTACCTGGGCCCCGCGATCCCGTTTGCGATGTGGCTGATGATCAAAATCATCAAAAAGAACAAGACGGGTGCGTTCGTCGTCGACTGGTTATCGCTACGCATACCGCTACTGGGGATGATCTTCAGAAAGTCGATCATCGCCAGAACGTGTCGAACGCTGGGGACCTTGATCGCATCCGGGGTGCCGATCCTGGAGGCATTAGCCATCACAAGAGATACGGCCGGGAACGCGGTCTTTTACAAGGCGTATGAACACATCATCGCGGCGATTCGCGAAGGGGAATCGATGGCGGTTCCGCTGCGAGAAACCCGGACGGTGGACGAAATCGTGGTCAACATGGTCGACGTCGGTGAAGAAACCGGTGCGCTCGACAACATGTTGTACAAGGTCTCGGATGTGTTCGACGAAGAAGTGTCGGTGCTGGTAGAAGGCCTGGTCAACCTGCTGGAACCGCTGATGGTGGTGATCCTGGGTTTGATCGTCGGTTTCATCGTGATCGCGTTGTTCATGCCACTGATCAAGTTGCTGAACGACCTGTCGTGATCTGCCGAGAACCTGTCGCGAGATACAGATCACAGGGGTGGGCCAACACCCGACCGGAATATGCCAACCCTCTCAACCGGATCGCGTCAGCGTCCGGTTTGTCAGGAGCAATACGTGGTAACAACCGCCGGGCCAGATCCCGGCGGCAGATGGGCCTGGTGAAACTGTCGGTCACAAGCGGACTGGCACGAGTGAATGAAACAAGTCGACCGGGAATGATCCCGGCCGGCCAATAGACCAGCGGGACCAAGGACAACGGACAAAGGATCGAATCATGCGCGCACTCTCCCCCCGCCTCAAACACCCCAGCGGTCCATCCGCTCGCGGCGGTTTCACGTTGATTGAAATCCTGGCGGTGATCCTGATCATCAGCATCCTGATGGCATTCCTGCTGCCGGCAATCAACAGTGTTCGTACCCGGGCACGCGTGACGAGCGTTCGAACGGAGATTGCTTCACTGGAATCCGCAATCACTGCTTTCAAAACACAATACGGGACAGAACCCCCGAGTTCACTTGTGGTCTACGAAACCCCCTCTGCAGCGGGTGGCTGGGCCAGCAGTTCGCCATCTACGCAAGCGGTTGATAGTCGCGCAAAAATCCGTCAGATCTGGCCGCAGTTCGATTTCACGGTCGTACGTGACTTCAACGGGAATGGGTCAGCGACTGATATCATCACCCTGACCCAGGGTGAATGTCTCGTCTTCTTCCTCGGCGGAATTTTGAAGCGACCGGAAGACTTGAATAACAACGGCCTGCTCGATGGAGGAGAAGATCAGAATGGCGATGGAAGGTTGAGTATCAACGTTGTTGGAAGTGGAACAAAGCGATCGTTCTGTACGGGATTCTCCAAGAATCCGTTCAACCCCTTCGCTTCGGGCGGAAACCGTGATACGGCAATTTTTGAATTCGACACGTCTCGGTTTGTCGATGTTGACGGGGACAATTTCCCGGAGTTCGTCGATCCGCTTCCAAGCCAGACTGCCCCGTATCTCTACGCCAGCAGTTATAGTGGTGCGGGCTATCGGTATAACCCCAGTTCACCCTTGTTCGAGTTCGCCGCCTCATCGACGGGCCCAATGTTTCCCCCAACGATGCCATACCTGCAAGGATCAGGAGCGGGGGCCTTGCCTTGGAAGACCAAGGGATTCCAGATCATTTCGCCGGGTTACGACAAGAAGTATGGCACGTTTGGAAGTTACAGTACCGACACGGCGTCAAGCGATTTGAGTGGTCCACGTGATGTCGAGGCGGACAACATCACGAACTTCGCTCCGGGAACCTTGGGCGGAAAGTGAGTTGGATCCCATGTTGAAACGAGGCTCAATCATGAACCATCGCCGCAGCCGAGATCATCGTCGTGGTTTTACGATGATCGAAATTTTGGTCGTCGTGGGCATCATCCTGCTGCTCATGACGATTTCGGTCGGGGTCTTGCGTAACGCGATCGGTGTCGCCCGTCAGAAGCAGACCGAAGCGACGGTCCTGAAGGTGCATGGGTTGATGCAGCAGCGGATGGACGCCTTCTATCGAGGCATCGAACGGACGAATCTGCAGCAAGCCAAGGACAAGATGCGCCGTGACTGGTATTCCACCTACAGCATGATTCCGCCAGACCGGGCCATTGATGTCATGGTTCGCAAAGACATTCTGAAGTCGCGATTTCCAGAGAACTTTCTGGAACGCAATCTGTTGACGTCACCTCCCAACGGTGTGACGGTGAATGCTGCGAACCACAACACAAAAACACAGAGTGCAGCGTTGCTGTATTGGATCCTGACGGACTCAGAGGTCTATGGCGTTGCTCCTGTTGACGAAAGTGAATTCAGTTCCAATGAAGTCCGGGATACGGATGGTGACGGCCTTAAAGAATTCGTCGATGGCTGGGGAGTCCCACTCCGATTTTACCGGTGGCCAACTCATCTGATTCGTCCTGGCGATGGCGGTGCGATCCCACCTGGTATGAATGCTGCGGGAGTACTCAGTTTGCCTGATCGATCATACGTCTCAGGGATCTGGTCTGGGCTTCCAGCAATGCCGACCGTTGCAGGGGAACTCGATCCTTTGACGCGCGATCCTGATGATCCAACCGGACAACTGATCCAGTTCGTAAATGCGCCCACCACCCCTGCGGGTGCCAAGACGGCTGTCCAGAACTTCTTCGGAACACCCAATACGTATCATGCATTCTTGATTGTGTCATCGGGACCCGACAAGAACCTGGGAATGCTGGAGCCTTCGAATGAACTGGTTGTTGATATCTCCACGCCAGCAATCGGGGTCCCTCAGGGGCGTCTCGGTGCCCTGGCCAGTTGGCTGCCCCTCGGTGATAACCCGATCACGGACAATATCAGCAACCGTAAACGATAATCGCGTTGCGAGGAATTGATCATGAACAGACGACATCACCATCAATCGTTATTGAGCTCACTCGTGAAACTCCGTTCCGGTTTCACGCTGGTGGAATTGATGATGGTCATTGGGCTGGTGCTGCTGATTGCGGTGATGACCGCCAGTGCGATCAATCTGTCGGTCAGTGGCGACAAGGTTCGTGGTGGGGCTCGTCAGGTGCAATCGTATCTGGCAGGAGCACGAGACCGGGCGATTTATTCGAAGGCTCCCCGTGGTGTTCGGTTCCTGCTCGATTCGACCAATAACCGGACCGTTTCGAGCATGGTGTACATCGCACCGACCGACGACTGGACGCAAGGCAATATTCAAGTGGAATGGGATACCACTGTCTCTCCACCACTCGCACGAATCATCCGTGGTTTCGACAATTCCTCGTCAATCATTAATCCAACGGGTTGGTTGGGACTTTATCAACAAGGGCTGCTGAAAGATGGTCTGCGAATTCGTATTCCCAATGATAACACGGGGGAATGGTATTCGATCGATACTTCGTTGATGGCCATTTGCAGTCCAGATCAATCCGACGGTCCCAATGCACCCCGACTGCGACTGACAACCGCATATGCACACACAGGGACAACCGATCCGACGATGACCATTCCAGCCTTCTCGCCAGGACAGGGACCAACGACATACCGGCTGGAACTTCCTGCGAGTGTTCTGGCGAATCAAGAGCCAGTACTGCTTCCCAAGGGATGCGTCATTCACATGGATCGCTGCAGTACTAACCCTGAGCAATTCAACGCGGGGACACCGGCCGTCGGTCGTGGCAACAAACTCCCCAGTGGTTGGCGTAAACCGACAACAACGGGTGATTCCAGTGGCTTCGATTACACCAGTCAGATGGATGTGATGTTCTCGCCGCGCGGTGTCGTGATTGGTCCTGCGGCTCAGACGGGAATCGTTCATTTCTACCTCGGGGATCAGAAAGACGCCGACCTGGATCGGCTCTACTGGAGTTCCGCATCGTCGTTCCCGACATCTTCCGCACCGGAGTATGGGACATGGGCAGATGCCATGTCTCCCGGTTACGAACGGGGCGACAAGCTGATCATGACACTGTTCACACGGACTGGAGCAGTCTCGACGCATCCCATTCATCCGACCGATACATTCAAGTTTGCCGAAACCGGTGAGGTGGCGGGGAAATGAAAACATCCAAACGTCAATTGCGGCTGCGGATTCGTTCAGCACCGTCACAGTGGGTGCAGCGACAGGGTACGACCCTCAGCGAAGTTCTGATCTCGCTGCTGGTGATGAGTGTTGGTGTTGTGTCACTGGCAACGCTGTTCCCGATCGCGGTATTGCGATCTGTACAGGCGACGCACCTGACCAACTCAGCGAACCTGCGCTACAACGTCGAAGCGTTACTGAGCGTCCGACCTCAGCTCTATTCCATCGGTGCACCGTGGGAAGCAGGCTTGGCCTACGCGGCTGGAACCATGATTACTCCGACCGAACTGACCAGCCTGAAGTCGCCGCCGGTCGTGTTCATGTGTACGCAGGCGGGGTCTTCAGGGACGAGTGAGCCCAGGTGGGATCTGGTCAACGGAAACATCACGAATGACGGCTCTGTCAAATGGACCACGTTCCGCCTGCAGAACTATGTGATTGATCCACTGGGGAAATGGAACGTCGAAAGCTCGTTTCGTTCGACGGCTAACAACGGTGATTTCTTCGGAAACGTGGGTGGCGCACCACGAACGATTCAATTGGGTTCGGGGGCATGGAATATTCGCGCTTTTGAAGGTCTCGGGGGAACTGATATCAATCTCGCGGCGGATGTTGCCACGCTTCCAGACAGTTGGGTCCTGCAGGCAGAATCCAACTCTGTGGCGAATGCGACGGCGACAACGATCGATCTCACCGACCTGCAGGTTGATGTGTCACAGTCACTCCCTGTCAGTGCATCCTATCCGCAGTCCCGGGTGGTGCTGTTTGATGGGACTGGTAAGTACAGTGAAGTTCGCTATCTGACAAACGTCAGCGGCCTGTCTGGTTCGACAGCGACGTTTACCTGGCCGGCATTCAGCGGCTCATTGAAAATCACGCCTGTGCGAGCCCGCGTGGAAATGAAAGAGCAACGGTATACGTGGATGCTGTCCGTGCGACGCGGCTTCTCGGGTGCGTCGTTCATGGATGTGGTTGTCTTCTTTCGACGTCCTTTTTCGGCGAAGGACGAACAGGTCTTCCCGGCAACATTCACATCGGTAATGGACCCCGGCTATGACGGCCTTCCCGGAATCGCAGGAGTGGACGACGACGGAGACGGTAATAAGGACTTCGCGGGGGGTGTCGCCGATTCAAAAGAACTCGGCTGGCCTGGTTCGGATGATGCGCCACGGAACTGGGTCGTCGTTCAATACGATGATTCGACTGGTGAAAAGCCTTTCTACAAGAAGGGAGGATTCGTCACCGATGCTGATAATTTGCGCTGGTACCGAATCCTGGATGTCGTCGAAGGGGGGGGATTCAACATCAGCACGGGGACACTCTGGGGGTACACTCCTGATGATGTCATGCGTAAAGCAGGTCTGAAGACGAGCACATCGGGCGGGATTATAACCGCCGATAGTGCCATCTACGGCGCGAATACGCGGGCAGTTCTGCTGCGAGTCGAAAACAAGGTCGTTCAATCAGGACCACAGCCCGCAGGTGGCGCTGGGGGCGTTCCGATGGGAGCCGCGATCTTGATGCGCGGCGTTGTGGATGTTTATCCGATTCGCACACATCTGTCGTGGGAGGAATAGTCACATGCCACGTTCACAGAATCGCCACGGATTCACACTGATCGAAATGCTCGTTTCGGTCACGCTGGTCCTGTTGATGATGACGATGTTCGCCCAGATCTTTCAGATGGCGGGCGGATCGATTTCCAAGCAGCGCGGGCTGGCGGAGAACGATCAGCGATCGCGGACCTTGCAGACCATCCTTAAGGCCGATCTGGATAAGCGGACCAATCGCTGGGTCCACCCGTTTGCGGCCGCGGAAGATGTTGCGGCGCCCGAGTCCTATGTCGGGAAGCGTCAGGGATATCTCTACATTTCGGAAAATGATCCGACCCGCAGTGACGACGATTTTATTCAGTTCACCGTCCTGGCGACCATGACGGCTCGTAACAAGGATCAGACGCCCTACTATGGCAAGGCGACAAACCTTGTCTCGTTCGGAGTCACAGTCAATCAGCCGGATGCAGATGACGCCCAGTCAACCGCAAACGATACAGGCCTGTCGACTGTCGCGGAAGTGTCGTATTTCCTGCGGAATGGCAATTTGTATCGGCGGCAATTACTGGTTCGCGAACCACTGGCGATGTTCTCAACAACGCCTCAGCCGACGGATACCAACTTTTCGAGCAACAATGACCTGTTCGATTTCAATTCGAACAATCCAAAGTATTCCGCGACCGGCCCATTCTGGAACGACTTCGACTACACGGCGTTCCGTGGATTCAGTTCGACGGGAACGCCCTGTGCGCAGTTCCTGGGGACAGACCATCTGGATAACAGTGGCAAGACCGTCGTTGGCATCGCGCTGGCCAAGCCACAATTTCGATTTGGTTTCTCGCCGCAGGGAATTGCCGGGGTCTTGCCAGGGCGATCCAAGGAATTCGACGGACCCTCAACAGGCGCGAACTACTTTGGACGTTTCACGATGCAGGAATGTTCCGATTCTGACTTCCGCTATCCTCAATCCACGACGACAGCAGGGAATATCCCGACCAATCCATCACTGATTCTGACTCTCGACCCGTTGGATGGAACCGTGACCGGGCCTGACGACTTCAGCCAGGGACCGCGACGCGGCGAAGATCTGCTGTTGTCGAATGTCCATGAATTTGACATTCAAGTCTGGGATACGAACTTTGGTGGGTTTGTGAACATTGCTGATCCCAGCCTGCCAGCGACCGCCGATTTTGCACAGGGTAAACGAGGTGGCGTTCCAAGTAACAGTTACGGGCCTCGAGTTGCCGAGAATGTCGGAACCAATGC
>JBAWWJ010000255.1:0-10510 GCA_037146815.1 Planctomycetota bacterium | reverse complement strand
ACAGACCAGCACCCTGGCCTCGATAGGCATTCACCCCGGTTCCATTCAGCATTGCTGGGATAATCACTGACGACGGAACCCCGTGGCGCACTGGCGACTGGCTCGCTACGACGGAACCCCAATGAGGAAACTTGATGTCGCCCAGCGCCAGTCGCCCCGTCTGCAGCAGTTGCTGTCCAGCTTCATGGATCGGAGCCGCATCGTGATTCATGGAACGAATGATCGCCAGACGATTGGACCGTTGCGCGAGCAACGGCAGTGTTTCACTGAAGCGAATCCCGGGAATCGCCGTTTCAATCGATTTGAACGGGCCGCGAATTGACGACACGGCTTCAGGCTTGGGATCAAACGTCTCCAGTTGGCTGGGCCCGCCGGTCATAACAATCAAGATTGCTCGACGGTGAGCAAACGTGGCAGCAGCGCGAGCGAGTGCCGAGTGTGACAGTCCGACAACACTCAACCCCCCGACGCGAAGAAAATCGCGACGTGACACGCCATCCCCCCGTTCCACCCCTGCGTCGGCTCCGGACATCTCGACACCCCTTAATTCACCAGCCCGAATTCCAGATTGACATGACTTTACCGCCACACAGCCCGGAAGGGAATCCGCAAATCTTCGATCGGATTCGACCCGGGTTGAGCGCCGTGCAGAACATGGTCTGCAGACACTCGGGTTCGTCAGAATCTCAAAAAAGTCGCAACGGTCTGTTAATCCCCAGACCGTCCTTCGGTTTGACAGTTGTTGAGACGTGGAACGCTTCAATGCCGCAGCAGGTTCTGCTGTATCGTCAAATCGTATCAGGAGATCAGATTCGATGGTCACGACCGTTAAGAAGACGGGGACTCGCCGTCAAGATCGCTCACCCGAACTGCTGGCTCGCATTCGCGACTGGATCGAACGGGAAATTCGCTTTGTCGACCACCCCATTTTTTCGCAAACATCGCCTGCGGAAAGGTTAATGTCCATCCGGCCGGAGTCGCTCGATGCTCCAGAAGGCCCCATCAAGACAGAGCCTGGGTTGGCATTCGTCTCGGGAATGGTGAACGCACCGTTGCTGACGCAAGCAGAGGAATCCTATCTGTTTCAGCAGATGAATTTTCTGAAATACCGTGCAGAACAGACGCGTCAAAAACTCTCCCTCAATCATCCGGATTCGTCGCTGGTGGAACGCATCGAATCTGACCTGAGTGAATCGACCGAAGTGCGAAACCGGATTGTGCAAAGTAATTTGCGGCTGGTCGTCGCCCTGGCACGGAAATTCTCGCTTTCACTGGATCAGATGTCAGAACTGGTCGGTGAAGCAACGGTACCATTGATCCGCGCCGTCGAACTGTTTGATATCAGCCTTGGCAACCGCTTCAGCACGTACGCGACCTGGGCAGTCCGCAATCATATGTTTCGGTGCCTGAATCGCCGCCAGGCAGCTCCAGATCACGTGGAAATCCGCGATCAGACATGGTTGGATCGAGTTCCAGACGAACGCAGCAACCCCGAGGAAGAAGTCCGCCTGACGGCCCAGCGGGCTGAGTCTGTGAAGGAATTGCTGATGTCACTCTCTGACCGAGAACGTTTTGTGATCACCGCCCGGTTCGGACTGGATGGTCAGCCGCGCGGTCAAAGTCTGCAGGACATCGCCGACAAGGTGGGACTCAGCAAAGAGCGAGTCCGCCAGATTACACTTTCGGCCATCGAAAAACTCAGAGGAGTCGCACTGTCCGCTGGGAGTCCGATCGCGTTCTAAGTTGGTATTAACGCTGATGTCGTAAATTTCCAACACGCCTCCCGCGTCAACGACCATCGTGCCAGTCAAGGGCGCAAATCTGGAGTTCGTTTCGCCCCGGATCTCGATGCAATTCTCTGACCAGTCTGTACACTACAGGCGAAGTTACGAAACTGCATTTTTGGGAACACGAGATCAACAAGGTCTCGATGGAGATTCGTCGTGCGTCGATCGTTGCCGGTTTCGATGGTCGTAAGCTATTGCCTGTTTGTTTCTTTCGGTCACTCCGCTCCCCCCGACCTGCCCGATGGAACAGATGCTGGAACGAGGCGAATTCCTTCCTTTAAAGTTCCCGCAGGAATGAAGGTCGAGCTTTTTGCCGCAGAACCCAAACTGGCCTCTCCTGTTGCCATTGGACTGGATGAGCGGAACCGTGTTTTCGTGGCTGAAGAGTACCGATTCAATCTTGGAACCGAGGAAAACCGGACTCGCCCCTTTCTGCTGGATGACGATCTACAGATCCAGACGCTCGACGATCGTCTGAAAATGTACGAGAAGTTTGCGTCGAAGTTTACGGGTGGGATGGACTGGTTTCGCAAGGTCGCCGATCAGGTCCGTCTCGTCGAAGATTCGGATGGCGATGGCAAGGCCGATCGCTCGACCGTCTTTGCCCCGGACTTCAACGGAACACTTGATGGCCTGGCCGCGGGCGTGATGGCAATGGATGGTGATGTCTACTTCACCTGTATTCCCAATCTCTGGCGACTGCGCGACACCAACAACGATGGAGTCGCCGATGAACGAACGATCATTCATACCGGCTTCGGTGTGAATGCCGGATTCCTCGGTCACGACCTGCACGGCCTCTGCTGGGGACCAGATGGTAAGCTCTATTTCTCGGTGGGAGATCGCGGATTTCACATCACGGCGAAAGAAGGGCAGACTCTACATGGCCCGCGCAATGGTGCCGTGTTTCGCTGTTTTCCCGACGGCAGTGAACTGGAAGTCGTCTGTCGCGGGTTGCGAAATCCCCAGGAATTGGCTTTCGATCAATTTGGCAATCTGTTCGCGGCCGACAACAATTGTGACAAGGGAGACCATTCAAGACTGGTCTATTGCCTGGAAGGTTCCGACAGCGGTTGGAACATGGCATTCCAGTCAATTCCCGATCCGTATTTGACCGGTCCCTGGCACGCGGAAAAAACGTGGCATCTGTGGGCAGGTGATGTGACGGCAGGGATTCATCCGAACGCCCCTGCAGGAACAGCAACCGGGACAGGTCAGTCCGCAGATCGTCCTGCGTGGGTCTTACCAGCCGTGGGCAAGCTGGGGGCGGGGCCTTCGGGGTTCACCTACTACCCCGGTACAGGATTGCCGCCGAAATACGATCATCACTTCTTTATGTGCAATTACACTGGCAATGGAGGGATTGAAGCCTTCAGCATCAAGCCGCGCGGTGCCGGTTTTGAGATCATCGGCGAGCACGATTTTATGAAGCCGATCTCGGCGACAGACTGCGAATTTGGATATGACGGAAAGTTGTATGTCAGTGACTTCGTCAACCTGATCTGGAATGGTGGAAGCTCTGGCGGTCGGATCTACACACTGTTCGACACCCAACATGTGAATGATCCTGCCGTCAAGCAGACCTCTGAACTGGTACGTAGCGGCTTCAAGTCACTGCCCCCAGACAGACTTGCCGAACTACTCGGCCACGCGGATTTGCGGATCCGGCAACGGGCTCAGTTTGAGCTTGCTGCACGCGGCGAAACAGGATTGTCAAAGTTTCAGGCGACATTGGTGTCCGCTCGACAACTTCTGCCACGCCTGCACGCGTTGTGGGGACTCGGGCAGCTTGCCGGAAAGCAGACTCATGTCGGAGACAACGCTGCATCACTGCGTGAACAGGCAGTTGCCGCGATCACAGCCTTTGCTAAAGACGACGATGACAAGATTCGCGCCTGGTCCGCAAAGCTGCTGGGCGATCATCGGCATCAATCGTCGCTGGACCTCATCGCCAAGCTGCTGCGCGACAAGAGTCCTCGTGTTCGATTATTTGCGACTTTGGCCTTGTCAAAACTGAAATACAAGACTGTTCCGGCCGAACTGGTCGAATTGATTCGTGAGAATAACGACGCCGATCCCTGGATCAGGCATGGTTGTGTGATGGCTCTGCGACCAGGAATGTGGCCGATGCAGTCGCGACCTGCAAATGCACTTTTCAGCGATCCGTCTCCGGCAGTACGAATGGCTCTGCTACTTGCTGATCGTCACGACTACCTGACTCGAACATTCTGGAACTACGAACCGCAGACGAACCCGGTATTGCCTGGCGTTGCCAAAGACCTCGTCGATGTTGGGATGCAGAATGCCCTTCGTGACGAAGACATCCGGATCGTGACTGAAGCGGCACGAGCCATCAACGATCTGCCGCTGGAAGTCAGCTACCCCTCCCTTGCCGAACTGATTCCCACATTAAGAGGTTCCGCGGCGGCTACGGCTCCAGAGGCATTGGCACGCCGGATCATCAATGCGAATTTTCGGCTGGGAACCGCCGAACATGCGCAACGAGTTTTTTCTCTGATCAATGAAAAGCCTTTGAGCCCGACGATCCGCAAGGAAGCACTGGCGGCACTGATTGACTGGGAACAACCTTCGCCCCGTGATCGAGTGACCGGCTTCTGGCGGGCCGTCAAACCTCGCAGCCCTGACGAGATGACACGTCTGAAGACGTTCCTCGGCGAGAACATTGCGGCTCTGCTCAGTCACGCAGGAAGTGAATTGCAAACGGATGTGGTCAAGCTGATCGCCCGGCACCAGTTGCCCACGGATGAGAAGATCTTTGCAGGGTGGATCTCGGATCAAACGCGTAACGCTACGACTCAAACGGCGGCACTGCGCCTCTTGACGACTCGCAAATCGCCGCTCGCAGCCGCATCGATTGAAATCGCGATGAAAAGTGATCGACCAGAAGTTCGGGCGGAAGCTCGGGATATGCTGGCGATTCTCAATCCGGGCGAAGCGTTAAAGCAATTCGATGACGTTTCGCAGAAAGAGACAGCGACAACGCTGGAACGCCAGCGGGCAATCGCCGCGTTTGCGACCCTGAAACAGGATGCCGCGGATAAAATCCTGAAGGGTTGGCTGGATCGCCTGAATGCCGATCAAGTTCCCGAGGCCTTGCAACTGGATGTTCTCGAAGCAGCGACTGCTCGTGATCTTCCTGACTTGAAGCAGGGGGCGGACCAGTTTCGGGCTCGTCTGCCTGCAAGCGACCTGCTGGGACGTCATCGTATTTCGCTGCAGGGTGGAGATGTGGAAAAGGGACGCGACGTCTTCCTGGGGCATCGTGTGGGGCAGTGTGTGCGTTGTCACAAGGTGGGAACCACCGTCGCTGGCGGGATCGCGGGCCCCGATTTGCATCAGGTTGCGACTCGTCACGATCGTCTGTCGCTGCTTCAGTCGCTCATTGATCCGAACGCAAAAATCGCCAAGGGATTCGAAGCGGTCTCGTTAGTCATGAACGACGGACGAATTCTGGGAGGAATCCTCCGCCAGCAGGATGCGAATGAACTGGAACTGGAAAAGCCCGACGGCACCAGGGTTCGCGTCAAAGTGAGCGACATTGAAGAACGGTCGACTCCCAAATCGGCAATGCCCGAGATGAACCGAGCACTGTCACCACGAGAATTGCGCGACGTGGTCGAGTATCTGTCGACGTTGAAATGAATGAGCCGAAGTGGAGTAAATGCGCGAACGTGCCCCGTAACCCAAGTGTGAATAAAATAACATGTATGGGTTTCTCTTTGGCATTGTCTCAATCCTGCTGGCAGTCACAGCCGTGACAAATGGCTCTTGGTTCTTGATTCTCCTTTGGCCAGCAGCCAGCTTCGGAATTGTTTCTGCGGGCTATCTTTATCTCGGCGCAAAAGTCTTCGGCAAACTGCCATCCGGTCGGTTGGCCATTGCAAATCAAATTTTTCTACTTCCGTATCTGATCAGTACATGGACTTGCTGGTACGCGATCAGGCGAATCACGCGAGAGAAACCGTTTCATCAATTGACAGAGAACATCCTCATCGGTCGCCGCCTGCTTTCATCCGAATTGCCGCAAGGAATCGTTCATGTCGTCGATCTGACTTGCGAGTTTTCAGAACCTCAAAAGTCGCGTTCTCTGTCGTACTTTTCATTTCCCATTTTGGATGGTGCGATTCCCAAACGCGAATTCATGCTGGATTGGGTTGAGCAGGTCGCGAATTTATCGGGTACAGTTTACATTCATTGTGCCGAGGGACATGGTCGGACCGGAATGTTTACAGCGATATTGCTCGTCAAGACGGGATGCTTCCAGACATCATTCGACGCACTCTCGTTCATTCAATCCAAAAGACCGCTGGTTCGTCTTAGCAAGCGTCAACTGGCTCTCGTTGATGACTGTGTGACGTCCAACGTCATTAGCAAAAAGATCTGAAAAGGCGGGTTCGTGTGATTCTGTTGCTTGAGGTCAATCATGACGTGGTTTGAATGCAGGACCGATTCGTACGGTCGTTGAGAGTGGCCTTTATCGACAGTACGGCGAATGACCATCAGCACTGCCCCGCGTGGATAATTGCTGTTGCCGCGCCGGGGTTGGTGATGAAAAACTCGTCCATCTGCTTCCCAACTTCCAAGGCCAAGACGTGTTGAACTTCCGAGCTCTTCAACTCATTCTTCGTGGACCCACGGAATTCTGGTCGCTCCATTCGGATTGAAATGACCGCAGTCAATCCCTTGTTCGTTGAAGACCACCGAAATGAATCATTTGAGAATTGACTGCTTGTTCGTGCAAATCTTTTCAACGATTGCGTCAGTGCAACTCGCAACCCTGTCAGGTGGGTTCCCACATCGCATCGGCAGTTATTCACATAAGCACGAATGATCTCTTTACGCTCCTGGCAGAACTGAATGCCGACCTCGAACTTAATTCCGCATTGTTCACCCCGTATGAGGGCGATGTCATGGAGCGCTATCCGGTCCCGATTCAACGGTTCGACGAGCGATCGAATACCATCCTCAAAGTCAAACTGTTCATTAGTTCCAGCCGCTTCGTCCGCATACGAGATTTTGATTCCGCTGTGCAGCAATGCACATTCCTGCAATCTGTCTCGAAGTAAGGTGGAGCAAAGTCTGGTATCTGAAAAGATCTCACGATCAGGCATGAACGTCATGGAGATACCGGCATTGGCAGAATCTCTAACGTCCATTGGTGGGCCAAGGGGAAGTCCCGCCCGATATTCCTGCACAAACGACCTCCCCTCAAACTTCGTTTCCAGTCGCATCCACTCAGACAACGCAGTTGCGACGGCAATGGCGAATACATTCCTTCCCATTGGTGCGGAATCCAAACGAACGGCCTTGGGATCGGGAAACCAAGGTGTTTTTAATGCGATATCAAGGACGGGTGGAAGGCCACGCCCGTCGTCTGCAATCAGCAGAGAGCCATCGGCATTGAGAGCGGTCGTGATTGACCGGGCGTATCCGCTTCCGACTTCCTCGAGTGAGGCGGCCACGATGTCATCTACCATGTAATGCAGCCCTTCTTGGCGAACATCACCAACATACATTACTGGCCGCTTCCGAACACTATCTCTGAAACTTTCGAACGTCATCCCGGAATAGACGTCACCCGGTTTGTAAACATTCGATTCCTGGCTCATGACTGTTTCTCGCTAAATGTCGTCATTCGCACTGGACCCAACAGGAAATGGCGGGCGCTGATTCGTCAGGGTGTTCATTCTACCGGGGCCAACATTGGGCAGATAGAATGCTCGAACGTCCATTTCCGTGAGTGTTCATTCTGTGGGCGTACTGGCACGCACGAAAAGTGAGGGCTGATTCGTTGATCGTAAACCTGAAGCCAATCGTACGAGCCGTTCTCAAAGATTACGCTTTACCGCTTGGTGGAGATCACGGTGTTGCACATTGGGCCAGAGTCCTCGAAAACGCTCTGCGATTGGCAGAAATAACGGGAGCCAATGCCGAGGTTGCTTCCTTGTTCGCCGTCTTGCACGACTCACGGCGAATCAACGAAGTTACCGATCCCGAGCATGGTCGAAGGGCCGCCATTTTTGCTACGGAACTGCGTGGCAACGTCTTCGAACTCGGCGATCATGAATTCGGGTTGCTCTGCCGGGCCTGTGAAGGACACACATGCGAGAGAACACATCCTGATGTGACGATTCAAACATGTTGGGACTCGGACCGCCTCGATCTTGGTCGAGTCGGGATCACGCCGCATCCGAGCCGTCTCTGCACAGATGTCGCCAAGTTGCCTGAGACGATCAAATGGGCTGATGGCCGGGCAACGTTTCGAATCGTTCCAACATTTGTACTCGATGACTGGGGAATCGATTTGACGAAGGAACGGGCCTGGTGAAAAAGGCATTGGGACGTAAAGTGAAGGATTTCGACGACGATGATTGGAACGCATTGAAACTTCGGTGACGAAAGGAAAGTTCATCTCCGGTTTCATGTTTGGATGATGCGATCCTCACCGTCAACTCGAATTGCCACGATTTTCTCTTCATGCTAAAAGCCCGCCCCACTTTCGTACCAGCACATCAGGGATGAGAATATGGCTAAGAAGCGGCAACACGACGATTCGGAAGAAGCACTGACACCTCCCACGCATGAAATGCCAATTCCCCAGGAAGCTGAACATCAACCGCCAACTGAATCGAACAACCCGCTCATGGAAGAGATTCAGACTTTCATGTCGATGCGTGACGAGTTGGCTCAAAAACTCGCCGCAGAAATCGAGGCTACCGAACTGAGGCTCGAAGAGCTCAAGAGCACTGCCGCATCTCTGTTTCCGCAAAATGTCAAATCTACCGATGACAAGAAGCCAAAGAAGCCTAAACCGAAATCTGTCAAAGAGGACAAGGGCGGTGATAGCGGTACGGAAGCATAAGAGTTGTCGGTGTTGAGTTCGCGAACGGAGCCAAGCGTCGGGCGTCAGATGCTGGGCTCTATTCTCAAGCATTCTTCAATAAACCGCTGGATTGTCCACCGTTCATTCCATGCGGTAAGAATCAACTCTCCTGGAATCTCTCGCTTGAGCTTTTTGCGCATCTCAATTCGTACGATGAGCGGCGTCAAGTCATCGAACGGCCCCCAGAACAAGAGTGGAACCGGATCCTCTGGGTGTAGTGCAGGTGATCTTTTCAGCCCCTTCTCAGTGGCTATTGCGTCGGAGACAATCTTCGCGAGCATTTTCTGCTCTGGATCGATCGGCCAATCTCCATAGATTGGCCTTTGTTCAAGTTTAGTGATAATGCAATCAGCGAGCGGTTCAAGCACTCTCTGGTGATGTAAATTCGAGTAGTGAAGCCAGCGAAAATAGCGAAATGGCCAGCCGAGCAGCGGCACCCATGACAGCGGGTGCGGGGGATAGTCCGGCAGAACTGGTGGAGGCCACGGGACTGGATATTGCAAACCAGCAAAGTCTGTTGTGTAGGCGGTGAAGCCATAACTGCGTCTACGCGGTGCGCAGCGAGATTAAGGCAGCACGCGAGCACCAACATCAGTAGCAGTATATGCAATGACGTCATCAGAACCACGAATTACGAATCAGGATCGGACGAGTACGAGTTGGCGAAGTAGCTCGTCGCCCTCTGCCGTATGTTCAGATCGGTGTCGAGGATCGCTTCTTTGATTCTTGCTTCGGGAGAACGCACTGCGACTGGCCCTTCGGGTTCGTTGTGATTGACGGTTGCTTGTGATGCCTTCAGTTCTTCGTCATGGACTGCCTGTCGCTTCTTGAACTGTGCGGTGATTCTACCGAGAAAGGGTTTGGAATGGCGCTAAATGGCGCTCTCCAACGACCACAAGGCGGCGTCACCAGGTGGCAACCCCATCACTTGATTTCCGAGAATTTCCCTTGCAGGTTACAGCCTTTTAGACGGGCGGATGGCTCATCGCCTCTTCCACTTTAAGCGGCTTACGGAACAGCCCGGCCACAATGACTCCCCAATAAACAATCAAGACGGCAGCGCCAATCAGATGGGCGACCGTAACGATGGCTTCTTGCCACGGTTCCGCACCCGCTGCCCCAGCTTGCCCGGCTGCGATAGGGAGCGTTTTCCGAGCGCCCCACCACCCATTCGCCATTTCCGTCAGCATCACTGGCCATGTCAGCCAGGGACCGGCGATGAGTATTTTTGCCATCACTCCGCCTTTCGCAAACGGGAGATGCAGAATGACAAGACCGGCAACCAGAAACATGACGCCGTGTGCCGTGAGTTGAATGTGTGCGCCGAGGGCAAGTCGAGGAAAAGGACTTGCAGGGATCACCATTCCCCAGACAAGCCCAACCAGCATGTAGACCGCACCTTGACGGAGATTTGACCGACTCACAGGGGAAAGCTCGCTCATATTCATGTCCTTGTCACCACCGTCACATTCCAATTCCGATGCATCGTGACATGAAGTACCCGAACAACACCACGAACACAAGAATGCCCGCCATAAGCAGCCGAATCATCGTCAGGCTAAATTGCACATGAACCGGGAAGACCTGAGTCTTTTCAATTGCGGCCCACTTGTGGACGTCCGCACGATCTCTCGCAGGGTGAAACCGGTTGCCGCTTCGGCTACCGGGGTGAAGAAGTCACAAAAAGTTTTTAGAATGCTGTGGCCTGAATGCAAACTTCTCGTCGCCTTGCGACCCCGGTAGCCGAAGCGGCAACCGGGGCCACCCAACGCCGTTAACCATAAAAAGAAGTCTTGATGCGATTGAGAGTTACGGTCAC
>JBAWWJ010000254.1:0-10716 GCA_037146815.1 Planctomycetota bacterium | reverse complement strand
GAGCGTCCTTCAGAGTATCGGCGTTGTAGGCGATGTTGTACCACTTGAGGTACGTTCCTGGCGGTGGCAGAGTCGAGCCCCTCAGGCCTTCCACTCCGGGCGGGTAATGACCAGTTTCCTGCTGTGCCGAGGCGATCATCGCCACGAACAGCAGAAATGAGATTCCAATGAAGCTGGATTTCACCGCACGCATTCCGCGCCTCAAGACCAGATAGATCCGAATGGGGGATGGATCATTACGTGAATGTGAACATCGGGAGTTTTCTTTCACGACTGTGGATAAAAACATGCAATCACTCGACTTTGATGGATTCGGCGGGGGTTGTAGCGCCTTTCGCACCGACACGATTCCTGCCCAAATGTCGCACAGAAAGCCCAATCCAATTCTGAATATTTCTTAATAAATGGACTTGGGGTGGCGAAGGAACGTCGTGGCTCGACTTGTCAGAGCGAAAGCCAAACCCGTTAAACCTTCAGCTCGCACTGCATGAGCCATTTTGAATCACCTGCAACACACACACCAAAACAACTAAGTATCACAAAACGCCCCGAAACAGAACACGTCGCAAATAATGATTCACCCCCTCACGTGATTCGAGGCTCCAAACCCGTTCACGAACGGTCTGAGACCAGATGAAATCAGCGGCAAGTACCCCGCGTCGAGGATCAAGTGAACAGTAATTTGCCGACGTAGTAACGACCGAACTCTGTTGTTAATCTAGTAGACCGTTGTTGATGCGTGGGATTTCCCATTTTTTTTAGCCGGGCCAAGTTTGCGGCATGCTTTTCGTCGGGTCGCCCCGTCGCGAAGTTGCTGAAGATTGCTGAACAATCTGGTTGTCGTTCTCATGTCTGAAAATGACATCTACGATGCGATTCGAAACCTGAAGAGTGCTGATGATGTCAGCACTTACTTGGGAATGGCGGGTGCATCTCCAGAATTGCGACGACTGGTGCTTGAACACTGGGAACGCCAACATTCTACCGACGCTGACCCTCCCCCCAGTGACATCAGCCTGATCGACTCCCACTCTGTCCAACTCCAAAATACAATTCTCTTCGAAAATTCGGCGGTTCCTGCGAATGGGCCTGATACGAATCCGCAGCGAAGCGTTTTCGAGGCTGTGTCGCACGACGCGCGGGGCACATCGCCGAACACAGGAGATTCATTTCCTGCCAGTGGAACTGAGGCAATCCGCTTTGGTCGCTATGAAGCTCGTCGTGAACTGGGCAGGGGGGCGTTCGGCAAAGTCTACCTCGGGTTCGATCCGCAACTGAACCGGCACGTTGCCATCAAAGCCCCCAAATTCGCGGCCAGAGATGACCAGTCGCGAACTCAATTCCTGCTGGAGGCGCGGCAACTCGCGGCACTCAAGCACCCAGGCATCGTCTCTGTTTACGATATCAGCGTTGACGGAGAACAGTGCTTTATCGTCTCGGACTATCTCGAAGGGCCCAATCTTCATGACTGGCTGAAGGGACGCCGGATCGAGTGGCCTCATGCCGTGCAGATCTGCATCAAGATCGCTGACGCCCTGGCGCATGCTCATGCTAACCGGATCGTTCATCGCGACTTGAAGCCGGCCAACATCATTATGACTGGCGGTGACAATCCAGTGCTGGTCGACTTTGGATTGGCAATTAGCGACTCGTCATCGACAGGCGACGAACGTGGTGTGGTGACTGGTACGCCAGCCTACATGTCGCCTGAGCAAGCTCGCGGCGAAGGACATCGGATCGATGGGCGAACCGACATCTATACGCTCGGCGTGATGATGTACCTGATGCTGACTGGCCGTTTGCCATTCACGGCGCGCCGCGTCGACGAATTATTGCAGCAGGTCCAGAAGGACGAACCGCAGCCACCTCGACAACTCAATCCAATCATTCCCCGAGAACTGGAAAAGATCTGCCTGACAGCAATGGCAAAGAGTCTGCGCCATCGCTATACGACCGCCGGAGACATGGCTGACGACCTGCGAAAGGTGGTACCGACATCGGGTGCAACACTCGAATCGATCGCCATGCCGATGCCGGAAACGATTGCCCCAATATTGCCGTCGATCGTCACACCGCCACCGCAAACGATGGTCAAACCGGCTGAACTGCCTGTAGAGACGCTGCCACCACTAATTGAAGGTCTGGTCGATTCGAACCTGGCATCGGGCAATCGGTCGTCTTCGATTCGACGCTCAGGTTCATCGTCGTCTGGACGCAGAATTCGCGAAGCGGAACGACGACGCGTCACGGTTGTCAAATTCAGTTGCGATGTCTTCACCTCAGAAGAGATCCTGGAATCAGTCGACGCCGAAGAACAGGAAGAAATCCTCAAAGATTTCCAGCAATTGTGCCGTGAAGTCTCGATCAACTGTGGCGGAACGATTGCTCAAATCACAGAAGACGGGTTGCGCGCCTGCTTCGGCTATCCGATTGCACTCGAAGACGCAACTCAACGGGCGATCCGTGCCGCGATGAAGTTGATTGAACGCATGGTCCCGTTGTGCGACAAAACGCGACGTAAACACAAAGTTGAACTGACCGCCATCGCAGCCGTTCACAGTGACCACGCAGTCGTTCAGGACACAGGGGAAGAAGGCTCGTTGTCGATTGTCGGCTCGCTCCTGAATTTCGTCGGACAACTGGATACTGTCGCAGACCCTAATTCGGTCATCATCAGTCGTGACACGTATCAATTGGTTCAGCGATACTTCGAGTGTGAAAGTCTGGGCCAAAAGCGATTCAAGGGGGGGCCGCAAGAGGTCTATCTGGTCAAAGCAGAACGAACCGCCTCAAGTCGGGTCGACCTGGCTGAGCCTGATTCGCTGACTCCACTGATCGGTCGAGACCGTGAAGTCGGACTACTTCAAGAACGCTGGGAGCAGGCTGCCGAAGGAATGGGCCAGGTTGTGCTGCTGATCGGCGACGCAGGACTTGGCAAGTCCCGCCTGGTCCACACGCTGAAAGAACATGTTCTGCCCGGAATCACCCACGGCAGCCAGCATCAGTCGGCGGCACTTGAACATGACTCCAACGCGACAATCATTGAATGGCGATGTTCCGCACAGCATCACGGCAGCGCTTTCTTTCCGCCGACAGAATGCTTCGAGCGAATTCTTGGCTTCGAACGGCGTGACTCCGCAAAAGAGAGACTCGATAAGCTCGTTGGCCATCTCGCCGAGTTGAACCTGGATGGCGATCTCGAAATCGCCTTGCTGGCCTCCATGCTATCGATTCCGCTGGAAGGTCGTTTCCCACCACTTGAAATCAATCCGCAGCTTCAAAAGGAAAAGACGTTTGAACTGCTCTGGGACTGGTTACGTGAACAGGCCGCAGATCGGCCGGTACTGTTCGTACTCGAGGACTTGCACTGGCTCGACCCGACAACGCTCGAATTCATCGAGCAAATCGTTGCGAAGGGTGCGAACGATCCGATTCTGATCCTGCTGACCTTCCGCCCTGAATTCGTGACACCTTGGAAGAGCATTGCTCATCAGACTCAATTCGCACTGAATCGTCTGACAAAGCGACAGATCGGTGAGATGATCGTTGCTCAGGCTGGTCGCGAGATTCCTCAAAATGTGATCGATCAAATCGCCGAACGGACAGACGGTGTTCCGCTGTTCGTCGAAGAGTTCACACGGACGATCATCGAATCGAATTCCGAGTCACACCCGACGGATGCATCGTCATCGGGCAGATTCCGCACTCACGAGATACCAGCCACGCTGCAGGATCTGTTGATTGCGAGACTGGATCGAATGACGATCGACATCGAAGTGGCTCAGTTGGCGGCCACGATTGGACGTGAATTCGCTTACGAAGTAATTCGCGCGGTCTCAACACAGACCGATCAGGAACTGCAGTCGGAACTCCAGAAACTGGTCGCTGCGGATCTGTTGAGCGAACGAGGCCGGCCGCCACGGACCAAATATACATTCCGGCATGCACTCATTCAGGATGCTGCATACGGAAGTTTGATCAAGAAGAAACGTCAGCAGTTTCACCAGCGGATCGGCGACGCTCTGGAATCTCAGTTTGCCGAAACTGCGAAGACCCAGCCTGAAATCCTGGCGACACACTTCACAGAAGCGGGCGATGCTGTCAGAGCCATCGATTATTGGGACAGAGCAGGGACCCGATCCCTCGAACGCCGTGCCTTCAAGGAAGCGATCCAACATCTTCGCAGCGGGCTCAGCCTGCTGCGCGAACAACCCGAATCGCCGGAACGCTTCCGACATGAAATCAAAATGCACACAGCACTGGGGGTACCACTGCAGGCAACGATTGGCTACAGCGCCCCGGAAGTTGAGGCGAACTATGCCAGGGCTCGTGAATTGTGCGGGCAGCTAGGGCTGACAACCGAACTGTTCCCGGTGCTGTACGGCATGTTCCGCTACTACATGCTTCAGGCGAAGTACGTGCAGGCCAACGAATTGGCATCACAGTTGGTGACGTTGTCGGCACAATCAAACGCTCCTGATTTCATCGTCGCATCGAATCGGGCCATGGGAAGTCCGCTTGTCTACGAGGGGAAACATCAACAGGCGATTCCATTTCTGAAGCGAGTCGCGTCGATTGAAGCGACCCTGGAACTGCGAGCACAGGTCTATCGGTACGACGTTGTCGATCCGTGGATTGTTGCCAGCAGCTACATGTCTTGGGCGTATTGGCTGCTCGGCAGTCCCGCGATCGCTCAAAAACACAGTGACGATGCCGTGCGCATTGCTGAAGAACTCGACCATTCCTTCAGCCTGACGCTGGCTCTCAGTTTTTCTCAGTGGATTCACCAGTTCAATCGCGATGTCACGCGGACGCGAGCCACTGCCGAGAAGGCGCTGTCGCTCGCCAAGGAACAAGGCTTCGCGTTCTGGTATGGCTGGTGCCGAGTCATGCGTGGCTGGGCGATGTCACAACAAGGAGAACACGCCCAGGGAATTGCCGAGATCGAAGAAGGATTGGTCGAATGGCGGGCTCAGGGATCAGAACTGGGAAGCCACTACTATTATGCTCTCCTGGCGGAAGCGTCTTTGGCCGCCGGGCAGCTCGATAAGGCCGCAACCGCGCTTGATCAGGCGGAGCAGTTTGTAATCAGTACGGGCGAGGGGTTCTACCTGCCGGAAATCCCGCGATTGCGTGGAAAACTGTTGCTCACCCGCACCCCTTCGGCGGTCGCAGAGGCCGAAGTTCTTTTTAGAAAATCACTGGACATCGCTCGCTCGCAGGAAGCTAAGTCACTCGAGTTAAGGGCCGCCCGCAGCCTCGCACGGCTGCTGCATTCCGTCGGACGAACACCTGAAGCAGAGGCAGTCTTATCTCCAATCGTTTCCCAATTCGGGGGTAGCGTCGATACGTATGATCTGCGTGATGCGTGTCGGCTGCTCGACGCCCTGAAATAGTGCGGACAAACTCACAATCAGGATCAAATCGTGACGACGATTCAACAGAACTTTGACTTTATCGTGGTGGGAGCCGGGTCGGCAGGTTGCGTCGTTGCGGCACGTTTATCGGAGGATCCCCGAGTCCGAGTCCTCTTGCTGGAAGGTGGGGGGCAGGACGACCACCCTGACGTCAAGGACCCGACGAAGTGGCCGACGCTGTTTTACGGTGCAATGGACTGGGGCTGGAAGACGGCACCGTTACGCAGTTGCTTTAACCGCATTGACCATCTGCCACGCGGCAAGATGCTCGGCGGTTGCCACAGTCACAATGCCAATGCCTGGGTCCGCGGCCATCACTCCGACTTCGATAACTGGGCGTATTCAGGCTGTCCCGGCTGGAGTTGGAACGACGTCTTGCCAGTCTTCAAGAAAATCGAAGACTGGCATGGTCCTGCCAGCGAGTTGCGCGGGACAGGCGGACCAATCTACGTTTCACCACCTGTCGATCCGAACCCCTTGGCTGCGTCATTCATTGAAGCAGGCCGTTCCGTGGGGCTACCCGTTCTGGAGGACATCAATGGCCCCGACATGCTTGGTGTTGGCTACTTCAACTTCACGGTGAAGGATGGCAAGCGATTCAGCGTTGCAGACGGATATCTGCGTCCCGCACTTCAACGTCCCAATCTGACCGTCCTGACATTTGCAGAAACCGACCGCCTGCTGATGGACGGGAATCGGTGCACGGGTGTCGAATACCGGCAGAATGGCCAGGTTTTCCAGGCACATGCCAGCAGCGAAGTCATTTTGAGCGCGGGGGTCATCGGCTCGCCGAGGATTCTGCTCCTTTCGGGAATCGGTCCTGAGCAGGAACTGAAATCGCATGGAATTCCCGTCGTCGCGAACCTGAAGGGTGTCGGCCGCAATCTGCAGGATCATCCGTTGTTGGCGGGATTGCTTTATGAATGTTCAGGACCGCTTCCACCACCCCATAACAATGGAGCAGAAAGTACCCTCTGGTGGAAATCGGACTCACGACTGATCGGACCAGACATTCAGCCAGTATTCATTGAATTCGCATTTGCCACACCAGAGCTGGCATCGCGAGTTCCACATCATCGGTGCTATACGATCAGTCCCAGCGTCGTCCGACCGCAATCGCGCGGGACCGTTAAACTGGCCAGCGCCAATCCAGAGGCGGCCCCGATCATCGACGTCAATTACCTGGCATGCGATGCGGATGTGAAGGCAATGCTCGCGGCCGTGGAACTCTGTCGCGAGATGGGAGCAAGTGATGCGTTCAAGGAATATCGAGCTCGTGAAGTGATGCCAGGCCCACTCAGCCGCCCCGAGATGATCACGTTCATTCGGAACGCGGTGTCAACCTATTTCCATCCAACCAGTACCTGCAAGATGGGCCACACCCCGATGTGTGTCGTCGATCACGAATTGAAGGTACATGGAATCGATGGCCTGAGAATCGCCGACGCGTCAATCATGCCCAACGTTACGTCCGGAAACACCAATGCGCCATCAATCATGATTGGCGAAAAAGCGGCTGAATTCGTCTTAAAGAATCACTGAGAGATTTCGGCCGCGCCCGCCTAGCCGGTGATTGACGTCCGGCGTTCCGCATAGTTTGTGTCACTCATGTATCCACCGCATCACCGAGATAAACTCGGTGAAACGATTGTTCGACCTGAATTATCAAAGGAAATGCCTCGATGGCAAATGAAACAATGTTCGTGATCGACCTGGGAACAGAAGCCGAGTTGATTGATCTCTATTCATGGCCGAATATCAAAGACAGCAAGGAAAGCCTCAAATCAACAATCCTGCACTGGTTCAATCAGACACTCAAAAATGACGGTTTTTGCGGGGACAAAGCGGCAACGGCCAAGGTTGTCGTCAAATCCAAGTGCTACGCTCTGCATCTGACAGGCCCCAGGAGTCTCAAAGACTATCAGGTTCAATTACCGAAGTTTCTCAATCACGGACGTGCCGCGCTCAAGCGAATTGTCGAGATCCAGTCTGAAGATGCGAAGCGCGCCGAAACGGCGAAGGCGAAGGGTGCAAAGCCGCCCAAGAAGCACTGGGACCCGCGGGGAGTTGGCGATTGGCGATTCTTTCTGCCACTCGGCCTGCCGCTCATCAATCAGCGTTCCGTTCAATTCTTTCATTACCCACCAATCCGCTTGCTCGAAACCAATCGTGACTACCTCGACGATCCCGTTCCCAAGCGTTGGGAGGAGTTGCTGGTCGCGAATGGCGTCAAGCCCGAGAACGTGGCACTTTATGAAGCAGTCATGGACTCGGTTCCGGTTGGGGCCTCAGACGAAGAAGGATCGGCAAAAGGAGGAGGAATGCCGATCGACGATTTCGTTGATTACCAGAAGTCGCAGGTCGAGCTACTTCTGGGTAAACCCAATAGCGACGGGTTCACGATGCCAATCGTCGTCTACGGGGCGAATCCCCGCAAAAGATTCTGGAAGTCCTATA
This sequence comes from Planctomycetota bacterium, assembly GCA_037146815.1. GTDB lineage: Bacteria > Planctomycetota > Planctomycetia > Planctomycetales > Planctomycetaceae > Schlesneria. The sequence goes on along the minus strand of JBAWWJ010000254.1, from coordinate 2,842 downwards.
AAAAGGGATTCCCGGCATCCGTTCAGACAGCAGACACTTGGGGAATCAAAGATCCTCAGCGAGTTGAAATCAGGCCGGGATACACGACTTCCGTCGTGGCGATGAATCATCCCTACAGTTTCTTTATGGATATCCAGACGAAAAAGGGAGACGACTTTATTCCGGGAGTCACAGGCTTCTGGCAAGCCGGTGCAGGGAAGATGCTCGAAAGCCTGGTCGCTGCGCGGTGGCAAAAGCAGATGGCGGCAACCCCTTCACAAGACCCGATCGCCGTCTATAAAGACTGCCAGGCCTACTGGGGAACTCTGGATGACAAGTATGTCCCGGCAGCAAAACCGCAGCAGCGCGAGGCAGCCGCCGCACTCATCCTGCATCAGGGATCATTGGATGCTGGTGTGACCGGAACGTGGAAATTTGTTCGCGACCTGGAGACCTCACAGAAAATCGTCGCCGAATTCAAACAAAACGGGGCCGTCAAACAGGAAAGCCTGCTTCCAGCCGAAAAGGCCAGCATGATCAATGACATGCTGAAGTTTCTGTGTGCTAAGCCATCCTGACTATTTGTCGAATGTTTAAATTGATGCCGACGGCATGAATCCATCTGCCGCCGGCAATTTGATTTCGGGACTGGGTTAATATAGAGTTATTTTTCATTGGGAATTCCGACTTCATTCCCGAGTGTGTGAGCCAGGTCGGGCTGAAAGCCCACTGGAAATGACACGTTTCGAAACAACCGAAGTGCCAATGACGAAGGCCATCACTTTTTCAAAGGAGGGTGGGAACCGGTTCGCTTCGAGCGGCCCACCTTCAGAAAATTCCGATATTCGCTGGTGGACCCGCGCGGCGAAGCGCTGGGCCCAGGTAGGTCGAAGGCGACCAACCGGAGCCACCCAGCGGGAAAGCGTTCAACATCCGGCCGGAAGTGGAGTGGGCGGGATTCTTTTTACAGTCACATGCCGGAATTGTGGCGGGTCTAGATGGCACAAGTTCAGGAGATAATCGTCAATCGTTTCTCGTGGACGGTGACGCCTTCTGCTACCAATGACGACTGATGACTACGCCAATGACATTCACCGATACTCTACCCGTCAGCGCTGCTTCGAGCCTTGTCAAATTCGGCAGTCTGGAGAAAATGACTTGCAACAATCAAACTCAGCAGCGTCATTACGCGTCACATTTTCAGATTCTGTTTGACAATTTCGCACAGCGCGCTATTCTGCAAGCAGCCCGGTGGAGACGCTTATAATGCTGCGAACCCAACAAAAGACGGTTGAAGAGTTACTCGCATTCTTGAACTCGACAAACGAGTTGGATGTTGATGGCGATATCGCAGAATTCAATCTCCAGTGCGCTGTAGGACTCCCAAGCAGTCAGTCGCTGGATGTCGATGCGGCCTTGGTTCGTATTGACGAGATGGCTCAGCATGTGGGTGCCGAAATCCATAGGAATTACCACCGATTTTTGGCAAATCCTTCTGAAGCTGACAATTCGCAGGCCAAGTATTGCGTTTTGATGATGGTGACCGTGCTTCAGCAGGATTTCGGAGTCCGCTACAACCCTGAACGCATCCGAAACCCCGATTTCCGAGACGCTGGTGACTTGTTCATTCATGGCATGTTAAGCGGTAACGGCGGGACCTGCGCATCGATGCCCGTATTGTACACGGCCGTCGGTAGACGACTGGGCTGGCCCATCAAAATGGCCCACGCTCGCGCACACGTATTCTGCCGATGGGATGATCCCGAAGGTCGATACCACTTCGGAAAAGAGCGATTTAACCTGGAGGCTACGGGCCAGGGCGCGAATTTTCCGACGGACGACTACTACCGCACGTGGCCAGAGCCGCTATCAGACGAAATGGTTGAACGGCTTGGCTACTTAAAATCGCTCTCGCTCGAAGAGGAACTCGCCGATTTTCTCGTTATGCGGGGGCACTGTTTGGAAGACAACCGGTGGATTGGCAAGGCGTGCGATGCGTACCGCGGAGCGTGCCAACTCACACCAAACAATGTGGTCAATCGCGCATTTTGGGAGCACGCTGAATCCGTCCGTGATCGGATAATCGAACGGCAGACACTGCTGGACTATTTCGGGCCGGATGTACCTCTGCCGTTTGGATACTTTCCTCGACACGTCTTGCGACAAATGGCTGCCGGAATGGCGATGGCAGATTGCGAATACTCTAACCGCATGAACGCCTTAGAACAGATACGGCGCGATGCTCAATTCCAGTCGCAAATACAGATGGCGAGGCCGAATCCTCAGGGTGCAGGACACCGATGGCCCGGTGTTTCGGCCTACCCAACGCCTATATCTCCACCACCGCAAAATTCAATTGGGCAAATTGGTTTTGGATTGTACGGATTTCCGAATTCGCCAGGATTCGATGGAGTTCCAGAGGCGTCGATGATCCCTCCCTTCGTTGGGATCGGATCGCCTTTTTCACCGGCTACGAACCCAGATGCAGGTTCAATGTCTGCGAGGCTACTTCAATCAGTGGCCCCACGGCGACTAATGCAAAGGCGTCGTGAGGCCGTCGCTATGTGCCGCTCGTTACCAGCAGGCGCAGTCATCAAACAACCTGGCCGTTTGCTGCTTGCACCAACTCAACCTAAACAAAACATCATTGAAAAGGAGAGTTAAAGATGTATTGCGCGACGACTGGAACATTTCTGCAACGCGATCCTTTGGAGACTTCAGATCAACCACTTCTTGGTTATTCACATGAAGCTGTCACACAAATAATGGCTGAGCGAAATCGCATAACTCACACATCGTGGCAGAAAACACCGTAACCGTTCACACCCCGAACTCGAGAATCGATCTTCGCGCACTTCGAGGA
>JBAWWJ010000253.1:0-10876 GCA_037146815.1 Planctomycetota bacterium | reverse complement strand
AGAGTCGTGGTGATCGGCAATCCAGTCAACGTGAGTCACGAGATCACAGCGCACCCACCATGCCATGATTCTCGTGTCACATGAAAATCATATGGAATGGTCGGCCCGTTGGCCGTTGGGCCTCAGAAAACGATTAATCATGCGACTGGTTCCCGGCCCGAAGGGACAGTCCGGCCGAAGAGCCCTCAGCCTCCCTACGGATCAGGGGTAATCGTACACTCAGTCAACGTCTGCCTGAGAAACAATCGACCAGTACCTGTCGTCTCGGCATGAGCGAGAAACAACTGTTTCAGCGATCTCATTTCCGAAAGATTATCGAGCCCCGCGTCGGTCACCTGGGTGTGCCGCAAATCCAGGATTTCGAGATGCCGGAGGTTTTGAAGCAAGCTTAACCCCTCGTCAGTCACCCTGGTATTACCCAGGACAAGCTCTTTCAATTTCGCTAGCTTCACAACATGCCTCAACCCTTCATCGGACATCGTAGTGTGCCGCAAATCGAGCGATTCCAGCTTGTTCAACAACGTCAGATGAGCCAGACCGAGATCCGTGATCTGGGTGTCATTCAGAGAAATGCGTTTCAGGGTTTTTACACTGCGCAACAGCCCCAATTGCCGGTTATTCAATCCCGTGCGGTCCAGAATCAGTTCGGTGATTGACGTCAACTGCGCGACATCCTGCAGAAGACTGTCCGCCACCTCTTGACCGCTCAAATCGACCGAGTTGACAACGTCCAGAAACGACGCGTTGTCCCGGATGTTTTGTGGAGTCCATTCCGGGCCGGAAAAACGATAGCCGATATCTCCTCCCGCGGCTTTGATGGCCTGCGCCAATCGCTTGTCTTGGGAGCCGATGGACTGAAAATGCCAGGCACAGGACGCGACCCCGATGACGAAAACAACGGCAATCAGCCAGAAAACACGAACGCGCAGCGTTCGGCCTTCAACTACGGATTCGCCGGTCGTATCGTCCATCTGATAACATTCCAAGAGGCAGGCCCGATGTGCATTGGCTTCATTGATGAGATTGGTTACCAATGAGAAATGGTGACGCCAGTCTTGTCGGTTCCGTGATGATTGTAAAGCAGTCACACAAATTCCAGATGAATTTCAGCACCGGCCACTTGTAATCTTCTCATTTTTGAATCCAGATGCCGGACGCGAAGGTGTGCCATCTGACTGAGGAATTCGACCTTTGACGAATCCCCCTTTACATCCATGAAGGAGCTTCCCTTGTTCCCCCTGACAACGTACCCGCCCCGCATCCAATCGACTCCCGCCCGGCGTACTCCCCTTCGTGCAATCCTGCTACTGGTTTGTGGTCATGTTTTCGCGACGGTTTCAACCGTATTCGTTCATGGGGCGGAACGACCGAATGTTGTGGTGATCCTGACGGATGACCAGGGATGGGGCGATCTCAGTATTCACGGGAACACCAATCTGCAGACTCCGCACATCGATTCCCTGGGCCGTGACGGCGCGATTTTCGAAAGGTTTTTCGTCTGCCCGGTCTGCTCGCCAACTCGGGCGGAATTCTTGACCGGACGGTATCACCCACGCGGAAATGTCTGGAACGTTTCCACCGGGGGCGAACGTCTGGATCTGGACGAACGAACCATTGGAGATCACTTCAAGTCCGCCGGATATGCCACCGCAGTGTTTGGAAAATGGCACAATGGGACTCAATACCCCTACCATCCGAACGGTCGCGGATTCGACGAGTTCTACGGATTCTGCTCGGGGCATTGGGGGGATTACTTCGATGCTCCGCTGGAGCACAACGGTCGTATCGTTCGCGGCAAGGGATTTATGGCGGACGATCTTACTGACCATGCCCTGAAATTCATCGAAGGTCACCGCCAGTCGCCTTTCTTCTGCTACCTGGCACTCAATACGCCTCATACTCCCATGCAGGTCCCAGATCGCTTCTACGACAAATTCAAGAACGCTGAGCTGAAAAAGCGATACAACGGACCTCAGGACGAAGATCCTGCCATGACTCGAGCGGCTCTGGCGATGTGCGAAAACATCGACTGGAATGTCGGCCGAATCCTGACGCAACTGGATGAGTTGAAGTTGGCTCAAGACACGATCGTCCTCTATTTCAGTGACAACGGCCCGAATAACTTTCGCTGGAATGGAGGAATGAAAGGACGTAAGGGATCAACAGACGAAGGGGGAGTCCGATCACCGCTGCTGATCCGCTGGCCAGCCAGAATTCCTGCGGGAACAACTGTCCCACAGATTGCCGGTGCGATTGATCTTTTTCCCACGCTGGCCGAATTGAGCGGCCTCAAGTTCGAAGGTGGAAAACCACTCGACGGGATCAGCCTGGTCCCGCTGCTGACTCGGCAGGGGGAAAACTGGCCTGACCGCATGCTCTTTTCGCATTGGGGAGGCAGTGTCAGCGTCAGGACTCAACAGTATCGACTCGATGGGACAGGAAAGCTGTTTGACATGATCGCCGATCCAGGTCAAAAGCAGGATCTGTCACAACAGCGTCCTGACGAAGCAAAGCGGTTGTCCCAGGCCGTGACCGACTGGCGACAGAATGTCCTGTCTGAAATGAAACGAGTGGTCCACCCGTTTACGGTCGGGTATCGCGAGTTTCCAGTCACGCTGCTTCCAGCACGAGATGGCGTCGCATCCGGCAATATCCGACGCAGTGCCAAGGCCCCGAACTGTTCTTACTTCACCAACTGGACAGCACTCAACGACAAGATTTCGTGGGATATCAGCGTCGCCACTACGGGCAAGTACGCGGTGGAAATTTACTACACCTGTGCCGCCGACAACATTGGCTCCAGCATTGAATTGATGTTCGCTGAAGGTCGCTCGTCCGGCCAGGTGACCGAACCGCACGATCCCCCGGCGCGCGGTTCCGAAAACGATCGCTATCCGCGTGACGGCGAATCACCGGTCAAAGACTTCCGCCCCATGAAACTCGGGGAAATCCATCTCACGGCAGGACACGGCCCACTGACCCTCAAGGCAACTCGGATCGCGGGTAAAGAAGTGATGGAGGTCCGGGGGATTGTGCTGACGTTGATCGAATAGACTCGCGTCGGCCAGGTTCCTCTATACAGATTTCGCTCCTGTATTGATCACCGGTTGAGCTTCCGCTTCACTGCACAGGACAATCAGGAGATTGCTGACGAGCGACGCCTTATCGTGAGCGTCAAACGTGACGATCTTCTTTTCGTCCAGTTCCTTTAAAGCCATCTCAACCATGCTGACCGCACCATGCACAATTTTCTGGCGTGCGGCGATAATGGCTTCCGCCTGCTGACGCCTCAACATGACCCCGGCAATTTCCGGAGCGTATGCCAGGTGAGTCAACCGGGCTTCATCAACAACGACACCAGCCTGAGTCAACCGGTCCTGCAATTCCGACTTCAGAGCGACGGAGACTTCATCCATCCCGCTGCGCAGCGTGATTTCGTGGACTTCGCCATGGTCATAGGCAAAGCTGTTGGCCAGGTGACGCAGTGCTGTTTCGCTTTGAATGCGGACGTAGTTGTCATAGTCATCGACATCGAACGTCGCCTTGGCCGCATCGGCAACGTGCCAGACTGTCACAGCGGCAATCTCGATCGGATTGCCCGTCTTGTCATTGACCTTCAGTTTAGTCCCTTCAAAGTTCCGTGATCGCAACGAAATTTTGCGACGTGTGGTAAACGGGTTCACCCAATAAAACCCGCTGTCTTTGACGGTTCCCAGATATGGACCAAACAGACTGACAACACACGCTTCGTTTGGTTGAAGTGTGAAGTACCCGCCGAGAGTCACAAACCCTGCCAAAACAACAAGAAACGCCACAGGTGCCAACAGAAAGGCGATGGCTGTATTGTTCAGCGCCAAAGACGAAAAGAACACGACAGCTCCCCCGCCAATCATCGACAGACTGACCGGAAGCACACCCCAACCACTTGTCGCCTGAATCAGACGTTCCTCTGGCATGACTTTTCCTTCCAGCTACGATGACCGAATTCTCACTCTTTTCCATATTCTCACAGAACGTGAAACATCGACACGTGGATCACCAGATTCTTGTGACGGCCCTGCCCTGCAGGCAAATCTTTCACTCGCCCGGCATTGGCGAGCGGTTCTATAAACCTGAGCCGTGGAAATTTCCCGTCGCAGGCGAGTTCTGAGGCGGGTATGATGACGCAGGTCAAAATGCGGCGTATCACGGGATATTGGTTGCGGTATATCACGGGAACGTTGGTTACGTTTCATCGTAACTCATTGCCCAGCCTGTTCGATCAGCTTTCAAAATCCCCTGATATGCCGTAAAACTTCGGCAATGTTTTACCGCATTTTTCCGTTCGACTATCTGTTCGCCACCAGACATGACTGACGCCGAATACCTCGATCAATTCAACGATGAGTTCTGGCGCACACTCAAGAACGGAGGGGTGGATGCCCTGAGTCGACTTCAGCGCGACGCCTTGTGCATCATGAACTTTCAGGCGGAAATCAATAACGGTGGAATGCACCAGTACTTCTACAATTCATCCGGGGATTTCGCGAAGGAAACTCCCGATGTGATGCGGCGAATTGGCGCAGATGAAGTGACTGTGTTGCTCGACAGGGCGAATGGTTACTTCGGTGCAAGCGGTCCACCAACCAATCGTGATACTCGCATGGAACAGTTACTCAGTTTGCCGGAAAATAGGCAGCAAGAAATTCACGATCTGACTGACGAATTCTATGACGCAGAAGACCGCGGCCTGTCCCTCGCCGATCTGTTCGACGCTTACGTACTTTCGAAGCGTTTAGCGTAAGGTGAGTGGCGAAATCGGGTAAGGGCCGGCATTGCTGCCGGCCCTCCCCACACCACCTGGCATGCGGCTCCGCACCAGGCGGTTCCTCGAAGCACCGGGCAACGTCGCACGCGACGGCGCGCGACGTTCAGGGCTGGCGTGACGACGAGCGCCGGATCGGTCAACTCCGGTCGGAGTAAAATCACTCGATCCGAGATCGTCGGTCGCTCCTCCCTGTCTTCGAGGTTCGGTCCTTCCCGTCGTCACCGGAATGCAACGAAGCGGTACTACGACCTCTGCTGACTTCCGCCCGACACCAGCACCGTTGACCGGTGGCGGTTCTGCGTTCAGGCAAGCCTGGGTGGCAGATACGTCGGGCGGATCTCCCTGGATAAGACGGATGACTTTCACTGCGCAAGTTCCCAATTTACCGGGGCGGATGAACGAAGACGGTTTCGTGATGGTCGGCTCACTCACCTGTCCGCAACGGCCTTGTATTGGGTTTCTGTTCGTAACCTCGCAGATTTGACGTGAATGCGGCTGACGACGATTCTCTGTCAGCTTACCGGCACATTCGCAGGCTTCCTTCCCACGGTTCGTTACCTCCCCGCAGTTGCCCTCGTCTTGTACTTGGTCGATCGGAGTCACAGTTGGTATGCTGCCTACCTTAAGACCTTCGTTCTCGTACAGGGGACTTACACCCCACAAGTCATTCGCCATGCCAGGCGTACCGAGGCGGTCAACTTGACCCGCAGTCGCTGGTGGCTCACAGTGTTGGCGTGTTGATTGGACGCCCGTCGTTGATCGCGGGCAAGTTACCTTGAACGTTCGGCAGTGAGACTGTTTGGCACCTTTGGTCGCTGGTAAGTCTTCTGTTTCCTCTGAGCCTTGTGTTTCAAATCGTCGGGCCGATGAGATGGACTTTTCGATTCGATGTCAGTGCGGTCGCGAGATGGTTGTCTCGGAAGGATCCGCGGGGGCTCGCATTCCGTGCAGTTGTGGGGGAACCGTCGAGATTCCATCTCTCGGGACGCTCCGGACAAGCATTGGATTGCCCACCGTTGACATTCCCCTGGAAATGGAAGCCCAGTTCATGCTGGATGCGGGAGAACTTCCGCCGCCGCTATGCATCGGATGCGGTCATGAGGCGGAGCGCATCTCATTCGTCGCGGAATGTGAACAGATCCACGAACAGACTTCGCATGACAAGTGGCCGCTGGTTCAGGGGATTGTGATGGCGATGGGGCTGTTGTCGAATTCACTGGCGTTTGCCTTTCGGATCAACGGTGAAGACGAAACCGTGACAACAATCCAAGGACGCGAGGTCAACATTCCGGTTCCGGTCCACTGCTGCGAGTCCTGTCGAGACCGGTTGATTCGCCAACCGACCAACCAGGTTCTAAAAGTTCAAAAGATGTCTGGTTCGGTCTTGTTGTGGGCCGGGATCATCGGCATTCTGCTGTACTACTATGTCATCGGGGTCTTGGCTTTGGCCGCAGGTATTGGCCTGCAATGGATGGTGTCAAACAAGCAGGCGCAGCATCAGCGTCGACTGAAAGAATTGCTCAGCAGTGTCCCGACCTACAAACGAGTGTTCGAGAAATATCCGGATGCCATCATCGAAATTCACTGACGTCTGTTCATTCGCATCGGGGCATGGGGCAAGACTCTTTGATTGATCGTTTGTCCGAAAATCTATCGATCCGCAGTCGAGATCGCGTTACCATCAGTGCCGAACTCGGGTAAGGGCGGTCATTGCTGACCGCCCTCCCCACACCACCTACCGGGTAGCCCCGGTTGCCCGTCGTCGGGCTACCGGGGTCGCAACGCGACAAGAGGCTGTTCGGTCAAGTGGCACCGGACCAAATTGGCGTGCTCCCCTGTCACGACGAAATCACTTCTTCGACGAAGTACTTTCCGTGAGTCTTTCATACAGTTGAGCCAGTTGGTACGTGCGAGATTTTGTGGAAATATTACCGATGACGAAAAATCCGGATTTCAGCCAGCGCGAACAAAGCAGATAGGCCTGACGCGGCGGGATCTTGAAAAACGTTGCCACGTCGTTGCGTGTGACCTGCTTCATGCGTCGAAACAAGCTCAGGACCTGCCGTTGCTGGGGCGTCAATTCGCGGAGTAACCGAGTCTCATCGCTTGTGCCGCGGCGACTGGCTTCCTCGGCCCGGCTGCGAACGTTGGCAAAGGCATCAGCCATACCGGAACAGAAGTAACTGACGAACGGAGTGATGTCTGCTTCGATCCGCCCGAAGTAATAGTTATGACTCCCCCCTACGGAGAGGCCCGCGTAATACCCATCGAGATTCGACGCATAGTATTCTTCCAGCGAATAGATGCCGTTTAATCCGTATCCGTTGCGATGCAGAAGCAGATTCGCGAGAAGGCGTGCTGTCCGTCCGTTGCCATCCAGATAAGGGTGAATCGTCGCAAACTGATAATGGGCGATTGCCGTCACGATCGGCACCGGAATTTCCCCGGTCGTGATCGAACCATTCACCCAGTTCACCAGATCCTTCATCAGATCAGGGACATCTTTCGCTTCCGGTGGCAGGTAAATGATCCGGCCGGTTCGGGAATCGCGAATGACATTTTGCACCGCGCGATATGGGGTTGCCGACTTCTTTCCGGACATCACCATTCCATGAATCAACTGAATTTCTTTCTCGGAAAGTACGAATGGCTTCTTTCCGAGTGACTCGACAAATTCCAAAGCCGCGAAGTAGTGTCGAACCTCCGCTTCATCGCGTTCCCGCCCCGGAAAGACTCCCTCCCCTTCAATAACAAGCTGAACCTGTGATGGGCTGAGTTGGTTTCCCTCAATCTGAGTGGAAAAATGAGTTGAAAGGAGCCGAGCCGTACGACGCAGCGAATCCAGCATCGGCACTGTGAGCGGCAGGACGGCAACCATCTGTCGGTCAGCCTCAATACTCATTAACGCTTTGGCCACTTTGCCGGGGATGTGATATCGCGGTTCAAACACGCAGACCTCCAGTCGTGGTGATGGTATTTGCGTGTCAAGAAAGTGTCAAGAAAGTGTCGAGAAATTCCAAGGGAAATCGCCCTGTTTTTGCCTCGCAAAAAGAACGGGGCAGTCCGCTCGATGGGCTCTTGTACGACGGACCTCCAGTCCGTCGTACTTGCCTTCGCGATGTGCGTGTTCGCCACGAACTTCGCAGAGGCTGCCGCTCCCGTCACGGCCGAACCATTCGTTCGGGCTCTTTCAGATAAAGCACCAGAATCGACAGATCAGCCGGGGTGATTCCACTGATGCGACCTGCCTGGCCAAGGTCACTGGGGCGGACTTTTGTCAGCTTTTCTTTGGCTTCTCGACGGAGTTGAGGGATCGCCTGGAAGTCGAAGGTGGGTGGAATTCGAATCGCCTGAATCTTGTGCTGGCGATCAATGTCTGCGGATTGGCGACGGATGTAGCCAGCGTATTTGACTTCGATTTCAACCTGCTGAATAGCCAGACTGGCGACCTGAAGTTCTCCGAGATTGCTCGACATTTCCAACAACCTGGCCCAGTCGATTTCCGGACGCCTTAACCATTCTTCCAGTGACGACCCCTGATGGCGGATTGTCGATAACAGCTCGTTCGCCTGCTCGATATCGGCTTCGTGCTGCTGGAATCTAGTCCATCGGTCTTCGGTGACCAGGCCGATCTTGCGACCGATCGGTGTCAGGCGGCGGTCGGCATTGTCCTGGCGCAACAGCAATCGATACTCAGAACGCGACGTGAACATCCGATACGGTTCATCAACGCCACGCGTCACCAGATCATCGATCAGAACCCCTAGATACGCCTGGCTGCGATCGATGACCAGCGGATCTCGGCCCCCGACTTTCAGCGCAGCATTGATACCTGCCATCAGCCCCTGCCCTGCCGCCTCTTCATATCCAGTCGTGCCGTTGATCTGCCCAGCGAAGTACAGTCCATCAACGCGTTTGGTTTCGAGCGTCGGACGGAGTTGCGTGGGGGGGGCGAAATCATATTCGACGGCGTACCCGTAGCGCATGATCTCTGCCTTTTCCAGCCCACGGATTGAGCGGATCATCTGGTCCTGAACATCTCGCGGCAGGCTGGTTGAGATCCCGTTACAGTAATACTCCCACGTATTCCGACCTTCAGGTTCCAGAAAAATGTGGTGCGAAGATTTGTCGGCGAAGCGGACAACCTTGTCTTCGATCGAGGGGCAGTACCGTGGCCCGGTCGATTTGATCTGGCCGCTGTACATGGGGGCTCGATGCAGGTTCGCACGAATCAACTCGTGCACTGGCTCGCTGGTTTCTGTCAGCCAGCACGGAAGCTGCTCCTGAGTCAATCGGTCCGTCAAAAATGAGAACGGCTGCGGGTCGTCATCACCAGGCTGCTCCTGACAGGCAGAGAAGTCGATCGTTCGACCGTTCAATCGGCACGGGGTTCCCGTCTTGAATCGATTCAGTTCAAAACCAAGCTGCCTCAGGCTGTCGGACAGGGTCCCGGTGGTTCCGTCTCCGGCACGACCACCTGGGGTCTTGGCTTCGCCCGTGTGCATAATCGCCTGTAGAAACGTCCCCGTCGTGATAATCACAGCCTGGCAACGATAGACCCCGCCTCCACGGACACGAACACCAGTGATCCGAAAGCAGGATTCCAATTCGGAATTGGCAATCGGCTCGAACACCAGTTCTTCAACGGTTTCCTGACGCAGGGTCAGACCAGACTGATCTTCGATCCGGCGCTTCATTTCGAATTGATAGGCTTTTTTGTCTGCCTGAGCTCGAGGGCTATGCATGGCGGCCCCCTTGCTGCGATTGAGCATTCGGAACTGCAGTCCGGTCTGGTCAATGACCCGGCCCATTTCGCCACCAAGAGCATCGATTTCGCGGACTATCTGGCCTTTGGCGACCCCACCGATGGCAGGATTGCAACTCATCTGCCCAACCGTGTCACAGTTCATGGTCAGCAGAACGGTGCGAGCCCCGAGCCGAGCAGACGACAAAGCCGCTTCGCAGCCTGCATGTCCGGCTCCAATGACGGCAACATCAAAATCGTAGAAGCATGTATTCATGAAGGCAGGATAGCAGAACAACGAACTGCGATGAAGCAGCCAGAATGCTGCTGAATGATGGAGACGGTGACTTTCAAGCAACGATTAGTGCCCGATCCGCTCTGGCAAAGGCGACGATTCCCCGCGTCCGGTGGCCCTGGCTGGAGCGACTTAGTGAAGCCCCCAAAATTGTGGCAACGCCCAAAACCAGAGCTTCCTTTCGCCCCAACGCTGCTATCCCAAGGGGATGAAGGACGGCATCCTGAATCACACGCTAACAAAAAAGATGCGAGAAACAACAAAAACGCACCATAACAAACAAAAAAACACAATCACCACAAACCAGCTTAAATACAATTGCCAAAACATACACCCAACCACATAATCAGGCTGCAACACTGTCGCACAGCCAAATGCGACAGGAGCAATTCGATACGCCATATGTAATGGCGTTGCAGAGACCTGTCTCCGATCAAAGGATCCAGTAATGAAGAATTGTTTGCTGACGGGAACAATCGCGATCTTCGCTTGCTGCTCGTTAATCGGGCTGGCTCAGGAGGGAACCAAGCCAGCCGGCACGAAACCAGCTCAAGCAGAGAAATCTGACCAGGAAAAGGGACGACTTCCCGCAAATTATGGGAAGCTGGGACTGACGGAAGCCCAGAAAAACTCGATCTACGAGGTCCAGAAAAAGTACAAGAGCCAACTGGACGATCTGGAAAAACAACTGGACGCACTGAAATCCAAGCGCGATGGTGAGGTTGAAGCGGTCCTGAGTGACGCTCAGCGGAAAATTCTGAAAGACCTGATTGATGCGGCCAAGGAAGCGAAGAAGCCCAAGAAGGGGGCGGAAGGCGGCAAGGATGACGCGGAAAAAGCTCCTGCAGATCCCAAGAAGTAGTCTTCACGCGCCGTTTGAGCGATTCACGAAAAGCAGCCGCACCATCTCGGAGCGGCTGTGATTTTTCCAGAAAGTAATCATCTCTGAAACGCATTCAGAAACGGACCTGGATGTCATGGCAATCGGAATCAGCCCGACGGTCGATTTCGCGTTCAAACTGGTGTTCGG
>JBAWWJ010000252.1:0-10897 GCA_037146815.1 Planctomycetota bacterium | reverse complement strand
TCGAGCAGGCCGTCTAATCTCTCTCCTCGCGCCCACTTTTCTTGGGCAAGTCCAGGGCCGGGCATCAGGGTCAGCACCAGAGAGGCTATGAACAGAGCACAGAAACTTAGTCGCATGGCAATTCATCCCTTCCTTCATTTGTGATCGTACTTCTCGGCTCGATCCTCCATCGCTGTTTTTCGCGCATTGCGTGCGACAAGACCATGACATGCTCAACGGTGACTAGTTTGGCGCAAGCTTCACCTTGGCCAAATGGACGCAGTGCTTACCTTCGTGCGTCGTGGAGTAGCTGACCCACACGTGCCCGTCGTGGTACGCGAGGCTGACGTAATGCCACTCTCCGGGAAGTTCGAGGAACTCGGTGAGTGTCCGAGTCGCAAGGTCGAACTCGCAAAGCGACGTGCGATACTCCGGATCGGTCAACCCGGCCACGGCGATGATCCGCTGATCCGGCAATCGCAGCAGGTTGGCGTGGGCGAACGGCACGTTGATCTGTTTCCATTCCCACTCGTCATAGTGCGGTCCCTTGGCCGTCCCCAGCAATCCGGTTTTCCAGTGAGAGTGCGTTTGCTGCCCACTCACTTCATTCGCGCTGTATCGACTCATCAGGCAATTGGCACGATCGCCATCGACAATCATCGCCAGAGTTCCCGGACGAGTCTCATTGTCGAAGTGGCGTGCAAACACGCTCTCGAATCGTTTCCCATCCGGACTGGAAAACAAATTGATGTCCCAATTGCCGCAGTCTTCGCCGCGCGCAAAACCCAGAGCGACACCCTTGTTCCAGACGACGCGGTTGAGCGCGTATCCATTCGGTCCGGTAATTGGCGTCGGCTCGCTCCAGGCGACGCCGTCCTTCGAGAACCACGCCATTGCTAATTTGCGCGGTGTTGGCTCAGGCTTCGATTTGTCAAAGTTCTCCCACCGCATGGCACCCTGAGCCGCGATCATCAACTGGCCGTCCGGAGTCAGGCTGAACGAAGGCCGATACAGGTTTCGTCCCGGCGTCGGAGATTTGATCAGAGCCACCGATTCCCATTGGTCACCATCGTTTGAGGAAATCACGCGCAAGGCAGCCTCAGTCGATGCCTCGAATGGCGTTTCCTGGCACACGACGAACCAGCGGTCTTTGAATCGCACGATGTCGGAGTCGCGATTGATCCGCGCCTGATCCCAAATCACCTTCGTGCCGACAAGTTCCGCTTCGATCTCGGCGCTGGCATTGCCAGAGATCCCCGTCAGAACCAGAGTAGTCGTCAATAGCCCCACGAGAAATCGTCGCATAGAATTCCGTCCTTTCTCTCGGACAACTGCAGTGTCGACTTCCGTGAATGTATCTGTCAATGCTGGTTTGTTCGTAAGGATCACAGGTTCAAAGGGATAGCAGCTGGGTTTGCCAGTATTTCCGCCGTAGCAACGCCGCACCCTGTCAGTGTCAGCATCGTTTGGTAATCCAGCCCTCATCGCGCGATGAATGCGTGTGCGGGAAGAAGCAGACGACATCACTCCAATGGAACGTCAACTGCCTTGCTGAGGTCGAGATTCAAGCTGAAAACATGGCTGTTCTGATCAACGAACCAGACCAGTTTTCGATTCGGATCGTACATCATTCCCACCGAGTTGTGAAAAGCACCTGCTGACGTCCCTTTGCCGATCGGATCGTCGCCCGCCAGATCCAGTCCACGCCATGCGTTTTTCGTACAATCGTAGGCCAGCCACAGCGACCGTTCTCCGATGCGAGTCCTCGCCGCCAGTAGAACAATATCGTGTTCTGGTAGATAGACCGTTTCCCGCGAAGGGACCGTCGCGTGACTGCTTCCAGCCACGTCCAGCCACCGGGCAGTACCCGACTTCATATCGTATTCCAGCACACTCCCTTTTTTCTTGTCGGCATTGCTGAAGAAGAGCAATCGGTTTCGCTTCGAGTCAAATGCAAGACCATGTTGATCCGGACTCTTCTGGGGCAACTTGTCACCTGTCAGCGGAAGCTCACGCCAGGCTCGTGTGGTTGCATCCAATCGCCAGAGACCATCACCCCCTTGCCGTCGTTCAGCCCAGACGACAGCGCCTGCCGGGGTGGCACAAACGGTGACGTTATAGAAGTCGGCACGATAAGGATTCTTTTCGGGGCTGCGCGACCATTTTCCAGCGATGGGGTCGAAGAAGTACGTGTATTCATGCGGTGCGAAAACCAACGAACGCAGATTCGGGTCATAGCCAGTCGACTTGTACGTATGTCCCGTCATCCACGGGTTACCACGAAAACTCCATTCACCGCGGACCTGATCATTGCTGTAGACATATTCGAGTGGATATTCAGGAGCGAATGGCAGCGAATAGCGATCTGTCTTGATGTCATAAACCTGCGGCGCCGTTCCGCTGTAAGCTGAATGGCCTCCCGAATAGCGGACGATTCGATCGAGTTCCGGAGCCAGGATGGCACTTCCCCAATCCATATTGGGCCTCGGCAACTTCGGAGTCTTGTGTCTAACAAACTGATTCACAGGTAGCGCAGCGAGTCGACTGGCGACCTCATCGGGATTCGCGGCAGGGACTTCCCCCAGGAACCATTGAGGATCGTGCGGCCCCGAACGTCGCAGTGTTGTCCCCGGACTGACACCGAACATCTCCGTCCCTGCTGCATCGGGACGACTGGCATCGATTCGAGTAATCCATGTCCCTTTGGACAAGACGACCACTCGGTCGTCGTCACTCACCGCAGCCGCGAGAGGTGTCGGCGCGGTGGATTCGGGGGATGTCTCCTTTTCAAATCGAGAGAGTAACTGCCATTGCTTTGTTGTGATGTCAAATAACCAGCTTTCCAGAGGCAGGGGCTGATAGAGTCTCTCAACGTACCCCGTCGCCGAAGTGTAGGTATATCCGCCGAGTAACAAGATCTTTTTCGCTTTCGGCAGCCAGGCGAGTACGTGTCCCGCACGTGGCGACGGGGATCGTATAGCGGAGATCTGTGACCACGTCTTCGCTGCGAGGTCCAGGACCCACGTATCCGCGAGTAACTGATCGAGCTGATCCCCGCCAAACAGCACAATCTTCTGATGCTCGACATCATAGGCCAATTGTGAATTCGCACGTTGCGGAGGTTGCACAGCGATATCGAGTTGCGACCATTCATTCTTTGCAGGACTATATGTCCACGTTCCTGGATCACCCCTCTCTGTCTGAACATTGCCACCGCCAAACAACACGAATTTTCGCTCGGCATGGTGATAGCAGATCGAACTCCAGAGCAATGTTCCCCCGACAGCCGTTTCGGGGTTTGTGGCTGGCTGCAGATCGGCCCAGATGCGGCTGATCGGGTCATAGCGAAACGTCCGACCTGCTGTGAAAAAGTAGAAGCATTTTGTATCTGGGTCGTAGTCATAATTCCGTCCCAGAGCGAATGTGCCATAGACAGTCCAGTTTGGTCGCACGTTTCCTTCGCGATCCAGAAAATGAAAGTTTTCATCCTTCCATGCCGGTGCCGTGCAATCACCAAACCCTGGCCCCCAATCCTTTCCCTCAGGAAAGTCGTTGGCCCATTTCCCCTCCTTCAAATCCAGTGACAAGACATCGTAGGGGCGAGGCAGTTTATATTTTCCCCAAGAGGTCCTGCCGCCGAGGACGATGAACCGTTTGGAAAACGGAGAGTAGCCAATCGGGATATCCCAGCGTTCACCGTTGATCGTCGCTTGTTCCAGACGAGCCCACGTATTCGGTAAGGACTCCTGCCCCGCGGCTATACCAAATAGAACGAGAGTCAACGCGACAACGCGCAACGGAATGATAACAGTCGGGCGCGATTGCATGGAATTTCCTATTCGAGAGGATCAGTCCGCATTCGGCGATTTGAACCTGTGAGTGCGCATCCGATCGGCGGGACCCGCCCGATCTGAGCCGGTTTGGCTTCTCTCTTCGGCCCCATCGATCTACACCCCCACACACCAGCGTCGAATCATTTGTACGTAAACGTCGGTCCCGGCGTCAAATTGACTCAATGCAATCCATTCGTCGTCCGTGTGGGCCTGCTGGATACTGCCAGGGCCGATGACCAAGATCTGTTTCAATTCCGTGAAGCAGACGCCGTCAGTTCCATAACTCACAGTTTTTGCCTGCGACTTCCCCGCGATTTTCAGCGTTTCCTGGACAAACTCGGAATTGGGATCGCCCGATAGTGGCAGACCGCGACATTCGAGATGGAATTCCAGACCGCACTGCGCGGCAGCGGCTCGCGCCCGCTCGACAAGCAGATCGGCATTTTGTCCCGGCATCGGTCGGAAATAGACCGTGCAGACACTCTCTGGTGCGGTGATGTTGACTGCACAATGATGGTCGTTGATTCCCAGGTTCCAACTGATCCAGGGAGGGTCAAACGCATCGTTTCTCCATGCCGGGTCTGCCAGAGTTTCGTCGTGAATCCGTTTCATCTCCATCAGGAACGGAATCATTGCCATATTCGCGTTCACACCGTGACGAGTACTCGAATGAGCCGCCTTGCCGCGCGAGATGACTCGAAAACCATAGATCCCCTTGTGTGCATAAACAACGTTCAGCTCCGTCGGCTCGCCAATGATCGCACGACTTTGACCGGCCACCATTTCCCGATAGAAGTTCGAGGCGTCAACCACGCGACGAGCTCCGTGAAACCCGACCTCTTCATCGGCGGTGCAGACGATGTACAGCGGTGACGTCAGCTCCACGTCGCGCAGCCGCGCGGCTGCTGCCAGCATGCAGGCGAGCGAACCTTTCATGTCGCAGCTGCCGCGTCCATACAACCGGCCATCGCGAACGGTCGGCGTAAAAGGGCCGTGAGCGGCGTCCGTCCAGGTATCCGCCGGCACCACATCCGTATGTGAGAAATACGCCAGGCCACCGGTTCCTGGTCCCTTGCGACCAATCACGTTGACTTTGGGGACGCCATGGGGATCGAGAAACTCCTGTCGTTCGACCTGAAAGCCGAGGTCGGCCAGATGTTTCTCGACAACGGCACTGACAGGAGCATTCGAGTCCCGACTGACCGAGGGGACGGCGACCAGCGACATTGCATATTCCAAGGCATCAGCCACGAGATTCATCTCCCGGATCGGGTTGCGATTCGATGTTTTGTGAGTCATCCGACGGATATCCCAGGATATCGCCAATCTTGTTCAGCGACTGCGTCAGCGGACGAATCTGGTTCACCCGGCACGACGTGTGGATTGGGCAATGTCCTGTACAGTTCTCGTCAGAATTCTCGACCAGGAATTTTCCGTCCCGAATTCCTCTGGCGAGTTTCGGAATGACCTCATCCATTGTCTGTTCCAGCGACGAGACCAGATCTGTTGGCATTGCGACCCATGTCTTGCTGTCGCGCTGGTAACCCCGTTTGAATCCCGTCGCCTTCAGGCTCCAATACCCCATCTGATAAGACTCGGCATCCACACCGGCAATACCGAGTCGCCGGATCGCCAGTGCATAGAGTGCCAGCTGCAGAGACCGGCCCGCACGCAGGTCATTCTCGCTCGAACGTGGGGGAGTGCCCGTCTTATAGTCGATCACATTGAAGACTCGTCGACCTGCGGTAAAGCCTGTATCCACGCGATCGATTCGACCTCGAACATTCACGATGGCATTGGCCGAACCGAAGACCAGCGGATCGGTCGCTTCTTCACCGACAACGCGGCCACCGGGATTTCCGAACGGAATTTCCGGCGGGAGCGCAGATACGCCACCCGTCCAGACTTCTTGTAATTGTGCGGCGTAGTTGACCTGCTGCCTCGCGAACGCTCGGCCCCATTCGATCAGCAATCGCTCTTCAATCGAAGTCAACGCCCGCTGCAATTCGGTCTCGTGGAATCGCTTCGCCAGATGATCCTGGACCAGTTCATGGAACCGCTCGGCCAAACGCTCTTCCGGCAGATCCAGTCCTTCGCGCAACATGTGAGCCAGCACGACGTGCACCAGACTCCCTCGAGCCGCGTAGTCAGTCCCCTCTTCGGGAGTCACCAAGTCATCGACTTTCAAGACGCTGTTGACCCAGAATCGGAAGGGGCACGTCGCATACGCTTCCAGTTCCGTCGCACTGAACTGATGTCGAGTCCCGAATCGCTGCCAAAGTGCCGACAGATTCTGTGGAGCTTCCAGCCGCCCTTCGTAGCGGGTAAACCCACGTTCATGAAACCGTGCTGCATTCACATCGATCGAGGCGAGAATATTGTGTCCGGTCGCAAACCAGCCGGGTCGCTCGGCCAATTTTGAAAACAGGCCGGGATGACCCGAGCGCCCTTCGCTGATCGCCAGCAGCCGGAGATCCGATTCGGTCATCGCCCGCAGGCTGGTCGGAACCGGATCGAGCTGTCCTTCATGGCAAACCGTCAGGGCATGTTCATCGAACAACGACCGCAACGCGACCAGATAGGGGCTGGCAAATACCGGTTGCCCCTTGGAATTGACCGCGGGATAGGTCAACGTCAGATGTATTCGGGCGCGCGTGACGACGCTGTAAAACAGGAACATTTCATCGCGTTGATGCTGTTCACGATGTTGCAGGGGCAGGCCTCGCCGTGCGAACTCCTGGCGTTCGACTTCTCCGAACAGACAATCATCGCCACGATTGAGCGGAAAACTGCTTTCAGCAAGGCCGACGACGAACAGGTGCGGAACATCGATGTGCCGTGCCTGTTCCACGTCCATGATCCGGACGCATCCTCCTGGATCGCTACCCGCCTTGATCTGTTCGCCCCCCAGCAGGTCTCGCAATTCCGCCGTGAATCCGGCCAGATCGAGACGCAACTGCTTGACGCTCTTGGTATCGGCCGACAAGACCAGCCGCCGTTCTGCTTCTCCTGCTGTCCGGATAATGCCCTGCAATAGATCCCAGTCGCGGGCATCGTTGGAAAGGCTGGTCCCTGCTGGGACCGCATCAGATGTCTGCCAGCCCAGGTCTCGACCGAGCGAAGCAATGACATCTCCCCAGTCCGTGAGCGAACACTTTTTGCGCAGACGCTCCATGATCTGCGACAGTCGTTTTAGAATCGCTTCGGCACGCTTGGCGAGTGCGGCAACAGTGGCTTGAGTATCCCCGGTGAACTCTTCGCCCGTCTCTTCATCCACGATCGCCCCGGCACCGACGCGTGCCAGGGCTCGCATCATCAACTCGCGACCAGCATGCAGCTTCATCCGTCGCAGGGCGGCACCAACAAGTCGAGATCCCCGCCCGCGCGACAGTTCCGGCCATGCGGGCTGGAAATAATTGGAGCCCAGGACCTGAGTCAGCCGTGAAAACGGCCAGTCTTCCAGTTCCAGTTGCAGGACCGAAAACAGAGCCTTGACGATCGGACTGCTTGCCAGAGGTGTTCCCGCTTCACACCACGTCGGAATCCCAGCCTGTTCAAAATAATCGCGCCAGGCCGGTCCAGTTTCCATCACGGAACGGACTGCCACGACGATTCGCGAGGGAGAGACCCCGTCAATCAGCAGACGTTTGATTCGCAGGGCTACCGCTTGGCATTCCCCGAGTGGTCCGGTGGCCGCGACGAGTTCCAGGCCTGCGGCGTCTGTTGAGGGGGTCACAGCTCGTGGGTTTGAAAAGAGCGACTGGGCGACGACTCGCATTCCGGCGGGCCATGCCGACCGGTCGGCGACCATGTTCTCGGTTTGAAATCTTGTTCCTGAAGGAAGACACTTTCGCAGCCGGTCAATTGTTGTCCGTGGCTTATCAAACAATTCAGGCCGTGTCGGCGGATCTTCGTAGGGAAGCGTCACGGTGGCACGTGGAATCCACGACATCAGGTGCCCAAGGATTTCGTACTGGGTCTGCGTGAAGTCCGCAAAGCCGTCGACGGCCAGGAATTCGACCGTAGAAAAAGGCCCACGGACTCCCTCGGCCAAGGCTGTCCGGGCAAGCCAGAATCGACCTTCGTTGTCGTACCAGTTCTGCCGCGACAGGTGTAACTGGTATTTCGAATAGATCAAACCCAGTTCGCGATCCCGCTTAGCTCGCTTGGGAGGGCGATGAGAGCAGGCTTCCAGAAATTCATCGGGCCAGATTTCTTCCCGCTTCAATTCCGAAATGAAGGATGACACGACATCCAGGAATCCGGTCGTTTGCGTGACGGATGAGAAATTCACAAGCTGCCCGCGATTACTGAGATCCGCAACAATTCGCCGCAGCAGCAGTCGTTTCATCACCGGTGAAATCGGCGTGGCCGGCTTCCCGCCAGCCGCCAGCACCTGTTCTGCAAAGACATCGAACGTCAGAACGCGCGGAGCCAGTTGCACGGGTTCATCGCTATTGAGCAGCCGTTCGATGATCAGTTGCTGAACACGACGCGTCGGAGCCAGCCACAAGGCGGTCCCCGGGCGCTTCCGTTCGCGTCCATTCCGTAACGCCTCGCGGTACTCCTTCAGCAGACGCTCAGTCTTTCCTGTCCCGGCGTCACCAAACAGCAATGTCAATTGTGAGGGCATAGCGCGGATTCTAGTCTCCGACCGCCGCGCGATGCCAGTGCTCACACAATCAAATCTGATCCACAATTTCCAATCTGCTTGCAACCGCGGCTGCTCTGCATTCACTGAGCGAGCTGGCGGACACAGAAACCTCCGTCGACAGGGTTGTAGATTTCATTCGCTTTCGCCGTTTCGACATAAATCGTGTTGTCATTGTTAACGACACACGGTACAGCACCGTCGGTGGTCACCTTGTGAATCGAATAACTGCCGTACCTGTTCGACGCGGTGGCGGTCACTCGTGTGACAGTCGTGATGTCGTACATGATCGTAAAGGTTTGCGAAGTGGAGGCGTTGTTGACGACGGTGAATTTCCATGTGCCGAGAACATCGACGCGAGCCTTCGGGCGATAAATTCGTACCCAGCCATCGGTGAGCTGATTCAGATTGACCAATGCAGATTGAACGGCCCGTACCCGGTTAAAGTTCTGCCGGTAGACGGTCACAGAGCGATTGGTGCCATCACATTTTCGGATCACCGCTGTAAAATTCGACGGGTAGGTGACATCTCCGAATGAGGCCGGCCCGCCGAATTGCAGGATGTCGCCAGGCTGACAGGGGTTGTCGGGGTTAGAGTCAGTCAGACTGCCATCAACATATCGAATGACGGTAACAACCGTTCCCCAGACCTTGTCCCCCATCGCAGGATAATCCGCTCCCAGATCGCCGGGATAAAATTCGCCACCACTGACGCGCAACGCTTCAGAAGCCATGTGCGAGGAACCGCCGCCGCCCATTCGGTTGTTCAATTGGCTGTCCAGATACGTGATCATCGCGTCACCGATGGTCTGTGCCTGTACGGCCGCAGACATGACGTTACTGAGGACGAAAGCAAGGCCTGTGCACCAGACGCTACGACAGAGACGTTTCATGGAAATCCCTCCTTCAGTAGATCTACGGATGTGACATGCTGCGCACAGATGTTCATGCGGCATAATCCAGTCTCAGTCACTGCGCGATGCGGCAAGTGATTTTTCTGACGGGAATTCACGGCTTATTCCCAATCTGCGCCGGGACGTCCGTCATGATGTGAATCGACATTTCATGGACATCATCACGTTGTCAATCGTCGACAGGGATGATTCGAGATGTAGAAATCACGTTGAAAATGTGTTCAACAATCAGTCTCTTTTCAAGAAATTTTGAATTTGTTTTGACTTCGGAATTCTGTGGTCTAGCGTTGCTGAAGCACATCTGACGACAGCCGTGATCGGGATCATTTCACATCAGAGAGATTACCGGCTGATTAAGGAGGTCCTCATGAAGACATCCATCTTGCGACCACAGCGGCGGTCGACGCCTCGCCGTGGTGCCAGTACCGTTGAGATGGCATTGGTCGCACCACTGCTGTTTTTGGTCGTCTTTGGAATCTTCGAGATCGCCATCGGCTACATGGCGCACCACCTGATTCAGGATGCCGCACGCCAGGGCTGCCGCGTCGGCATCTGTTCCGGCGGATCAAATGCCACCGTGCGTTCCAGGATCGACATGCTGCTGCAGGCCGAACACATCACGGGCTCGACCACAAAAATCCTCGTCAACAACGTCGAATCCGATGTCTCTGTGGCGAAGCATGGAGATCAGATTACGGTTCAAGTTTCTGTCCCGGCTGCGAAAGTTTCGCTGTTTCCCGTCTCTGGATCTCTCAAGGGACAATTCACCGCATTGTGTACGATGCGTCACGATTAACAAACAGAAAGGGATGCGATGCGACGTCATACGTGTGCAGTTCAAACTTCATCACGACATGTCTGTCGCGGTGAATCGCCCGTCCGAAAGAATTGCAATCGGCGTGGTGCAGCGGCGGTCGAGATGGCACTGCTGGCTCCTTTTTTCGCAACCGTGATCCTGGGGATCACCGAGATCGGGCAGGTCCAGCGGGCTCAGTGTTATGTCTCTGAAGCATCGTACGTCGGCTGTGTTGCCGGCAGTCTTGCGGGAAGCAGTAATTCGGACGTGATCGGCGATGTCCAAAATATCCTGACATCCTGCAAGATGACAGCAGCTTCCGCCGTTATCACGATCAAGGTAAACGACGCCGTGGCCGATGTGGCGTCTGCAAAGCGGAACGACAAGATTACGGTGAAAGTCGCCATTCCCGTGTCGGCAATCTCATGGAGCGGAACCCATTGTTTCGTACCTGCGAATTCATTGGTGACAAAGACAATCGTCATGCTGAAACAGGGTTGAGTGCGCATTTTTTGAGGACGTTTGAGGTGGACCCCGTTGTCTAGACCAGAAAACGAGTTTTATTAGAGAGGCTGGCGCCAGCCAGGCTCCCAGATCTGCGTGTGGTGGCAGTGGCGCAGCGCAGGTGAGCGCAGCGAACCGGAGCGGAGCCACTGCCACCACACGCGCCGACCCTCTCCCGGCTTCTCAAATGCGAGGCTCTGGCCCCGCCACCGTCACTTTC
>JBAWWJ010000251.1:0-10919 GCA_037146815.1 Planctomycetota bacterium | reverse complement strand
GCCGACAAGACTCCGAGCCCTTTGGTTGTCGACCAGATTCCGTATGACTGTTGGAATGACGAACTCCTGATGGATTTTCGGGGGCTTCCGCAAAGCCGGTGCGCCCCCCCCGCCACCCACCCGTCACCACGCCACCCACCTGTGCGCCAGCCAATTACCACGCTTACTAAACAAAACCACATCACATTCGGCGATTGACCATGGAGTAACACACGATGGCAGGTGCACCAACGGACCTGGAATATCTTCCTCGGCTTCCTCGCGACAAGTCCCCTGGCATCGGGTGTATCGGGGCTGGCTTTATCATGGCGGACTGCCATCTGGTCGCGTATCGGCAGGCGGGGTTTTCGCCCGTGGCGATTGCTGCACGCGATCCAGCACGCGCCGCGGCCGTTGCACACCGACATCAGATCCAGCGAACTTATGCCAACTATCGCGAATTGCTCGACGATCCCGCCGTTTCAGTCGTCGATATTGCTGTCCCACCCGACGTACAACTGGAAGTCGTTCAGGAGGTCGTGCGGCATGCCGATCACATCCGAGGTGTGCTGGCTCAAAAGCCGCTGGGTGTGAATTTTGCGCAGGCGTGTGAAATCGTCCGACTCTGCCGCGATGCCGGGATCACCCTGAGCGTGAATCAAAACATGCGGTACGACCAATCGGTTCGAGCCTGCAAGTCGCTACTCAATCGTGGAGATCTCGGTGAACCCGTTCTGGCCACGATCGACATGCGTGCCATCCCGCACTGGATGCCGTGGCAACAGCATCAGGGTTGGGTGACGTTGCGGATCATGAGTATTCACCACCTGGATACGTTGCGATTCTGGTTTGGGGATCCGGTCCGCGTTTTTGTCAGCGTGCGACCCGATCCTCGTACGAAGTTTCCCCACGACGACGGCATCTGCCTGTACATTTTGGAGTACGCCAACGGACTGCGAGCCATGAGTTGCGATGATGTCTGGGCGGGCCCCACCAAAGAAGGTGCGGCGTCAGATATCGGAATTCGGTATCGCATCGAGGGGATGACAGGAATGGCTCGCGGCACAATCGGTTGGCCGAGTTATCCGGAACGGACTCCCAGTACTCTCGATTACACGACAACAGCCGCCAGCATCTGGCACCAACCGCGCTGGAACGAGGTCTGGTTTCCAGATGCATTTGTCGGCCCGATGGCCCAACTCCTGTGTGCGATGGAAGACAATTCAACGCCGGAAATCAGCGGTGATGACAACCTGAGAACCATGGCGCTCGTCGAAGCCTGTTACCAGTCGGCTCGTGAACATCGAGCCGTCGAGATCGCAGAAGTTCTGGAAAGTAGTCGCCCGTGAACGGAGATCTCTTCTCAATCATCTTCGCAATGATCTTCGTGCCATGCCTGTTTCTGGGTTGGCACAGCGTCTCAAACTGGTTACGCATCCGACGGGTTCAACGAGCCTTTCGCAGCCTTCCCGAGGGGTTTCGACAGCAGATTCTGAACCAGATTCATGAAGCGGGAAGCCAAGCCAACATCTGTTCCGTTCTGGTCGCCAGCGAACCGAACCCGTCAGCATCCCCAAGCGTCAATTCCAAATATGGTGGTCTTCCGTATTCAGAAGCGGGTGACGAATGGCCATCGCTGAAGCTTGGCCATCCCGAACAAGCCAGCTTTCTGATCCAGGTCAAACTGGACGAGACATTCCCGCGCCCCTGGGCCGGTCGACTGCTCGTCGTCTTTAATCGGCATGATCGTCAGCAGACCGTTCGCAGCTATGCCACTCCGACAATCGAACGCAGTGTGAAACTGACCGGTGCCTCGCCAGAACGCGAATGGAGGCTGCAACAAATTCGGGTTCCGCGGCAACAGTTCGACGATCTTCGCACCGAAGAGAACCACTTCAATGGGTTGCTGGACTACGATCCGGTCGTGCTGCTGCAAACCATTCCTACGTTGAACGCGGATCTCGCACGTTTTACCAAGCGTCCAGCCGATTTGCTTTCCGCGATCCTGGTCCCGAATCATTGCAGCTACGGATTCGAAATATCGGACATTGTGCAACTGGGGGGAAGACCCGAATGGCTGATTGAAGCGCCTGACGGATGTCTCTGCAATCAATGTGGCCGGTCGATGCGATTCCTGTTTCAATTCGGTGATCTGAACGGAGGTCAGCTGCTGGGGAGTTCTGGCGTCTGCTACGTCTTCGGCTGCGACGAACATCCGGAACAACCCGTAGCATTTGCCCAATTTGTCCATCCCCAGGTTTCCACGTAATGACGATTTTTTCACCATCTGAAGGTCATTCACCCCACCACTCTGGAGGGATTTGCGGGGGGAATGGAAATGACTGTTGCCGAGGAACGCTCATGATCGACCTAAGTAAGGTGGAGTGTCATTGCACGAAGTGGCGTTGATCAGGAAGGAGTCCGATCCGATGGCGAGTACTGGGTTTACCAGCAATGTCGGACAGGATCAGTTCCTGCAGCTTCTCGTCGCCCAGATGAAGTCCCAAAACCCTTTGGAACCGACGACAAATCAGGAATTTCTGGGGCAGCTTGCCCAGTTTTCCACATTGAGTGGCATTGAAAAACTGAATGCCAATTTCAGTGACTTGTTGACGCTGCAACAGATTACCGACGGGGCCAATCTGATTGGTAAGCATGTTTCGTACATGAATTCCAGCAATCAATCGGTGGCCGGTGTCGTGTCCAATTTGACGATGTCGAATGGGTCAATTCAGATTCACGTTGGGGCCGATACTGTCGGCCTGGACAAGATTCTGGGAGTTGCCGCCTGATACGACCGAATCAGAAGTTATTCGAAGTTTCCAACGACGAGTTCGCGATGGACTCGGCAAATGATGAATGAACACGGCTGTTCAGAAATCATTTGAAGGATTGAAGAAGATGAAGATGGCAGGGATGCCCGCGATCGAACAACATCACAATTGTTGTATAGCGAGAAATCCCGCCCATGTTCAGTTCACTCTTCTCCAGTGCGTCCGCATTGAGTGCCAGCCAGACCCTGCTGGACGTCGTCGGCAATAATCTTGCCAACGCCAACACGGTCGGCTTCAAATCGCAACATCTGCAGTTCGCCACGCAGTTCACTCAGACATTGCAGGCAGCGAGTGCTCCGACATCCATGAGTGGTGGTACGAACCCGATCCAGATTGGTAACGGTGTTCAGATCGGCACGACATCGACCAACATGGGCCAGGGAACTTTTGAAAGCACTGGCAACCCCTATGACCTTGGTATTCAAGGGGCCGGGTTCTTCGTGCTGAATAACGGCACAGGGCCGATGTATTCCCGTGCCGGGGCCTTCGGCCTCGATTCCCAGGGAAGTCTCGTCGATCCGACGACCGGTTATCGAGTCCAGCGAACCGGGACCCTTGGTGAAGGGAGTCCGTCGTCGCCTGCGTTCCAGGTCCCCGGAATCAGCGATATCCGCATTCCACTGGGGATGACGATTCCTGGTGCTGCCACGCAGAACATCAATTTCAGCGGCAACTTGAATTCCAGTGCGACCCCTCCGATCGCCGCAGTTTTGAGTTCCGGGCAACCGCTGACATTTGGCGGTGGTGCTGCAACGAGTTCCACACTCTTGAACAGCCTCGATCAGGCGGCCATCCCTTATGCGACAGGTGACACGATTCAGATCACGGGGTCACGTGTCGATGGCACGGCAGTGAATGCCGTCTATACGATCACAGGGACCGCCTCCGATACTGTCGGTTCGTTGCTGAATACCATCAATGCCCAGTTTCTTTCGGCGACGCCCGGAAGTGGCGCGACAGCATCCCTGGATGCTGGTGGTCACATCCTGCTGACTGCCAATCAAGGAGGTCTCGCCAATCTGACGTTGTCACTGGTCAACAGCACCACTGTTGCAAATGCAGGGACCCAATTCACAAACTTCTCGACAACAGTCCCTGGAAAAGCGGGTGGATCAACGACCACTGCCATTCAGGTTTTTGATAATCAATTCGCTCCCCATACGATCACATTCACGTATCAGAAAACGGGAGCCAACGTCTGGAGCGTTTCTGCGACGGTCGACCCCAAAGAAGGGAAAATCTCGGGATTCGGGCTGGATAACATTGTCTCTGGCCTGACCTTCAACGAAAACGGTTCGTTCCAGGGTGTCGCGGGGACCAGTGCTGCCGAGTTGCTGGCTTCCCGCGATCCGTTCACCGTTGCAGGGAGCCCAGCCACGTTGTCGACCCTGCTGGATTCCGTCGATCAACACACTGGCGGAGCGTACGCGGCAGGGGATTCCATTCAAATCACGGGCAAAGACACCAATGGTGTTCCCGTCGGCCCCATAACATTCCTGACCGCAGGCCAAACGATTGGCGACCTGATCACAACAATCAATGCCAATTACACCGGCGCTACGGCGACGCTGGATGCTGCCGGTAATGTTCAGATCAAGTCAAACTCCACCGGGCAAAGCGACCTGTCGTTGAAGCTGCAGGATAGTCCAACGAATACGGGAGGCAACACCACCTTCAGCACGTTCTCGGAAGCGGTGCGAGGGACCAGTGGAAATGACGACATTGTCTTTCAAGTCAATAACCTGGCAGGTTTCGGAACGTCACAAAAGATCAAACTGTCATTCGGAACACCGAACGCATTTAACGGCCTGACGCAACTCGGTGGAGGCAACTCAGCCGCGGCAATTTCCCAGGACGGATTCGCACAGGGAACTCTGCAAAGCGCCAGCGTGGGCCAGGATGGCACTATCACCGGTCAATTCACCAACGGCCTGACCGAGTCGCTGGCACAGGTTGCCCTGGCAACGTTTACCAACCCCGAAGGTTTGAAGCGTTCGACGAATAACTATTTCCAGAACACATCCAACTCGGGAACGGCACTGGTTTCGGCTCCCATGTCAGGAAGCGCCGGTTCGATCCAGAGCGGTTCCCTCGAAAGCTCGAACGTCGACATCGGATCCGAATTCACGCAACTGGTTTCCGCTCAACGCGGCTACCAGGTAAACGCCCAGGCCTTCAGTGCCGCGAACCAGATGCTGCAGGAAACGGCCAACCTGTTGCGGTGATAGGTAAAGCTGGGCCGCACAACCGACCGGCCATCAAATCGTCTTAACCGGCAGAGTCACTTTAACCGATACAGTTGATGGGGAGATTGCCTCCCGATTTTCTGTCTTCGGTTTCTGGAATGAAGCAACATTCCAACGTCACTCTGGCTATTGGTTTACGATGAACGCCTTCTTCCAGCAGATCCAGCAATTGTGGGCTCGCCAGGGATTCCTTGGCAAAATGGTCCTCGGCGGAGCTACGGCGACGCTGCTGGTTGTTGTCGTCGGCGTCGGATTCTGGGCAAACTACACCAGCTACGCTGTTCTCTTTTCTGGTCTGCCGACCGAAGAGGCTGCCGCGATCACTCAGAAGCTGGATGCCGATCGCACGATCTACAAGCTCTCTTCCGACGGAACCACGATTCTGGTTCCTGCCGATCGAGTCCAGAAGACTCGCATGGGTCTGGCAGTGGCCGGTCTCCTGCAGGGGACGGAAAAAGGGTTTGAGATCTTCGACACGATGAATTTTGGCGCGACTCCCTTCGTCCAGAACATGAATTATGTTCGCGCGATCCAGGGAGAACTGGCCAAGACGATTATGACGCTCGACGTTGTCCAGCATGCGCGAGTCCATCTTGTCCAGCCGGAATCGAGTCCCTTCATTCGGGACGAGAAGCCAACAACAGCCAGCGTCGTGATTAAGACTCGTCCGGGGGTTCAATTGAGCCGCCCGATCACTCAAGGGATCGTGGCGCTGGTCGCAGGAAGCGTGAAAGGCCTGTCGACCGAGAATGTAACCGTCCTCGATACCGAGGGGCGTATCCTTTCGGAAAAAAAGAAGTCCTCTCAGGGGATGGCTTCCAGCGAACAATTGTCGCATCAGTCCGAAGTAGAAACTCGCCTGGCCGAGAAAGCTCAAGAAATCCTGACGCGTCTGCTGGGTCCAGGTCGTGCCGTAGTCCGTGTCACCGCGGATATGAGTTTCAAACGTCTGAAGGAAACCAGCAATAAATTCGATCCCGAAGGGAAAGTAGTCGCGCGAGAATCCATCGTCACCTCCAAAGCGACAAGTGCTGCTGGTCCAAAAGGCCCGGTTGGAACTGCCAGCAATCTGCCACCAGGAATTGCCGCAAATGTTCCAGCCAGTGGTCCCAACTCTAGCGAAGAAGTGTTGGAGAGTGACTACCTGAATTCGGTCGTCAATCGGACTCAGGAAGAGCAGCAGGAGACCATCAATCGACTGACAATTGCAGTGATGCTGATTCCCCCTGTACCGATTGATGAAACGCCGCTCGAAGAATCGCTGGGTGTTTCCCCAGGGGAAGTGGAAAAGCTGGTCAAGCAGGCCGTGGGATACAAAGATGGTCGTGATCAGATTCAGGTCAGTCTTGGAAAAGCCCCGGATGGGCCTGTGGAAGCTGCCATTGAGCAGCAGATTGTGACGGCACAGAATTGGCAGAACTATGGCAACGTCGCAAAAGCCTCGTCGCTAGGGATTGCCGCATTTTCGTTGCTGGCGATTGGCTTGCTCGCAATACGAGGCAAACGAGCCCCCAGCCCGTCGACTCCGACTCCGGCATTCGCCACTGGCGGAACAGGTCCGAACAATGACCTGAATGACCTCCATGCGATCGCCGGAACGATCAAGGCCTGGCTGGAAGAACCTGCCACGATCCGACTGGATCGCACCAGATCACAGACCAGTCGATAGCGATCTCTCGTCATCCCGTAGCGGGTTTCGATCGATTCTCTTTCACATGTTTCAGGTCGGCAACGATCAGAAAACTGATGATCACTAACAGAAACCACGAACTGAATTTCTGGAGCGAGACTGCTTTCCAACCGGTCACCTGATCGGGATAAACCCAGGCCCCGAAGAATGTCGCGATGTTTTCTGCGACCCAGATGAAGAAGCCAATCAGGAAGAACGACACCACCACACCCACGTCACCACAACGACCATCGTTCACGCACCTCCGCAAAAGGTGATCATTCAAGAGCCGATTCGTGAACCGAATCGGAGCCCGAGGCCACGAGCCTCTGCCAACAACGAAAGGTGTGAGATGCTGAGACGGGAACACGAGGCGAGAAATGCTCAATGGCTCCGCCTCTTCGACAAGAGATAGAATAAGACTATTTTTCCGGAAACTTTACGACCGTCATTGGTCCATATCCCGATGGCCAGCCACTCTCGATCTCCACCTGTCCCACGAAATCATCGTCGCTGAGTTCGGCGGTGAAGTCATTCTGAAGCTTCCGGGATTGGTCGATGTAAAGCTTCAACAGATACCGACCGGGCGGGAGTCGCTCAGATTTAAGCTCATCGGCCCACTTCGAGCCTCTTGGGCCAACCAAGCTCAGAGAATGCTGCCACAAGTTTTGCGCTCCGAACACGGCACGGTCAGAAGTCGCTACCCGATACTCCGACCACCCATTTGCAGTCGAGCGGTATAGGTCTGCCTGCAAAAGCATCTTGTCGTATTTTGCCGGGATGTCCGTCACTTTTAGCCAAATGTCCGTGACGATGGATACTTCAGCACCCTGCTTCGGCAACTGATCGTTTTGGGTGTATTTCCGATTCACAACCGCTGCATAATCGTCGATGAATCGCCGGAATTGTTTGTACGAACGGTCTCCCACGACCATCTTTTGTCCGCCTCCGTGTTTGACCTGCATCGTTGGCTTTGCCAGCAGCAAGCTCTTCTCTGGTTCCGCTGCATCGATCAAACCCGCTTCCACCATGTGATCTAATGTTCCTTGAGGATCACGCAGCTTGATCCATGATACTTGCGATCCATGCTTCTTGACTTGCTCTTGGTTGCGGTCGGGCGAATGGCAAGCAGCACACCGCCCAACTTCTGACCAGATATTGTCAATGAAGGAAGTCAGTACACGGTCCTTCCGGGCGTGTCGAATGACTTCGACTGGAAGTGATGATCCGACCGGCTCAACCTTTCCTGCTCCGGCAAGCAGCGTCGGGTCACTCACCGAGGCTCGAATCCATGCTCGAAATGCCTTGAACTCGTCTTCACGGACTTTCTCAGTCACGAGACTTGGTTTTTCAGGACGACGGCTGATGAATCGGAGAATCTTCGAGTCGTCCGGCTTCGCTACGTCGATCATTCCAGCTTTGACGAGCGAGGCGAATGTTTCTTGGTGCGTGGGGCGAATGTATTCCTTCAAGTCCACTCCGCTCAGGTGACATTCGGAACAACTCGATGGTTTGGCCGACTGGAAGATTGGAAGGATGCGTTTCTCGAAAATGGCCACTGATGGCAAGTCATCAACCTGAGCGTCTTTCGGGTTGACAGTGGAATTATGAGGTATCGGTTGATGTGCGTGGGGATTTGAATGTTCCGTGTGTGGATGACGATGTGCGTGGTCTGTGTGGATAATTGGCTGTTCGTGGTGTCCATTCGGTTTATCGACCGAGGCGTGCTTCGGCAATTCTTTATCAGGGTGAGCGACCGAGTTCGAATTCTCTGTTCGGCTGCATGAAACAGCGAAAATGAGAAACGAGAACAGTGAAGCGAATCGAAAAGTTGGAGGCATGAACTTACCTTTTTCCTTTTGGCAAATCATCAAGTGGGGTGCCACGCTCTGGCACCATTCAGCAATCAGCTTTTGAGTATTCAGCGATCTCCCCTCTTCATAAACGAATTGACGTTGACTGTCATTGCAACGGACTTGAATTCTCATTCACGACGGCTGCGTTTTTCTCAGGCGAAAAAGGCATTAGCCGCCACCGAAAAACGAAAGCACGCCACAGAATTGTCCCACGGGGTGCATCAGTCCGATAGCAGTCTGATCTACTTCTTTTCATCCGTATTCAAGAATCCGATTGTCGAACGGCCAGTGACGGGTGGCGATTCTTTACCACTTGGCCGAATCCAGCACGATTGATCGTCAATCCCGATTTCTGGCAGGATGACAGTCGCCATGTAAATTCCATCCAACGAATCAGGCCCGTTCTGCGTATTACTTAATATCATGTACGCATTCCTTCACCAACTCGTTCCCGTCCTCACGAGCTTAGTCTTGGCTCTCCCGCCCGGATCATGCAGTGTGTTCGTGCGGAACGACCGGGCTGAATCAGCCCCGGTGAAAGTGTCTTGTTGTCACGAAGCGGCTCCAAACCATCCGTCTGAGTCTGGGAACTCCCCGGCCAAGCCAAGTGTCGGGTGTTGCTGCGAACGAACTGCAACATTGCCTGAGAAGTCTGTCCTGCCGACTGACACGCTTCATTTGGTGTTCGCCGTTGCTGCCGATCAGTTCTCTCTGAACATCGGCTCTTTTGTCGTCGGCGAAGCGAAGTTCGCTCCCGTCCGTTCTGGACCTCGCCTGCAAATTCTCCTGCGTGTCTGGCGTTGTTGATCAGCAGTTTGCGATCAACTCATGCCCATCAGTTTTCATCCGGCCTCTTGGCCTCGTTGCTGTGCTCATTGTGTGCCCAGTAACTACTGATTTCTCACACGACAATCACTGGAGATTCTCTCATGTCTACCAAACTGTTTACCGGTTCGATCTTCGCTCTTGGCCTGCTTCTCATCGGAGTGGTCGCCGCAAACGAGCAAGGTAAAGATTGTTGCTCTCTCAAACTCGCCTGCTGTAATCCGAAGAGTGCCTGCTGCGTAGCCGACGCCAAGCTCGGCTGCTGCGAGAAGAGTCTGAAGTGCTGCACCGAGAACAAAGGCTGTTGTGCCGCCGTTCAGAAGTGTTGCACGGAAGGGTTGGCCTGCTGCAAGGAAGCGAAAGCGTGTTGCGGACCCACGAAGACTGTTGCCACCAAGGTTGCTGGCTGCTGCTCCGTGAAGCGAGTTACAAAGCAGGAAACCAAGGCAGCAGACAAGGCAGAAAGCTGCTGCACCAAGAAGCTCGCTTGCTGTGCGGACCAATCCGCCTGTTGCGTGGCGGAAGTCAAACTCGGCTGCTGCGAGAAGGGCCTGAAGTGCTGCTCTGAGAACAAAGGCTGCTGTGCTGCCATTCAGAAGTGCTGCATCGACGGAGCCGACTGCTGCAAGGAAGCGAAAGCGTGTTGTGGTCTGCCGAGCAAGAAGGCGTAACGGTTCTTGATGCCGTTCGATGAATTCGACTCTCGGCGGAAGCCCTTTTCCTCCGAGAGTCATCGTTTTCAAGTTGCATTTGACCTTGCTGAAGCTGTACCGGAAGTTTGATTTCTACAGAAGGAGTACGAGGTCTTTCGGCAAGGCTGTGTCCAGTCACGGTTTAACTTGATAGAATGCGACCTACGATCTACGGTAGATTAAATGAAGAGCAGCCCGGCTTGTCCGGGAGGCCCATCAGAGAATAAGCCGACGTGTTCGATGCCCAAGAGGGTTCGGACATGTCGGCTTTTTTGTTTTGCAAGCGGCTCGAACCTGTCGCTGGAGGCGAGATGACAATTCCTGTCATCTGCATCGAGCGGCGGTTTAAGCAATGGAGTTTTCCCATGAAGAATCGAATGTTCGGCGGACTCAGTGCGATGGCGTTGGCATTCACCCTCGCTGTCGTCGGCGTGGATACGTTCGCCCATCAGGCCCAAGCGGCGGAAATGAAGGTCGATCCGAAGTTGCAGGAGTGTGCCAAAGCCTGTTCGGATTGCCAGCGGGTGTGCGACCTTTGTGCCACCCACTGTGCGAACCTGCTGGCCGATGGCAAGAAGGAACACTTGTCGTGCCTGATGCACTGTCGGGACTGTGCGACTTGTTGTGCCGCCTGTTCTCAAGTCTGTGCGAGTGGCGGGCCACTTTCCGCAGTGATGGCCGATTGCTGTGCGAAGTGTTGCGACCATTGTGCCAAGGCGTGCGAAGCGTTCCCCGATGACAAGCACATGAAGGCGTGTGCCGAGGAGTGGACTTGCCCAAGAAAAGTGGGCGCGAGGAAAAGCGAACTATGCTTAACC
>JBAWWJ010000250.1:0-11136 GCA_037146815.1 Planctomycetota bacterium | reverse complement strand
TCCTGGAAGCGACGGGGTCGCGCGGAACTGAACTGCTTGGGTTCGGCGATGGGTTCGTCGAAATTGAAAATGTGAAACAACTGGGAGGTATTGCCGTCGGATGTGCCACGGATGAAGAACATCGCAGCGGTCGCGTAGAAGAATGGAAGCGGACTCGATTGATACAAGCGGGTGCCGATGTCATCGTTGCCGACTATCTCAAATGGCCGTCCCTGGCATCTCGCCTGTTCGGCTCTTGACCTCATTTGGCGAATGAGATTTGGTGAATGAAATCGTCTGGCGAATCACGTGGGGCCTCGGTACGCTGACGGAAATCCTCAACTTCAGATCATTTCAAGGAATTCCCATGCAGAAATTGGTCGCTTGTACGCTTGTTCTCGGTCTTGCCGGCTGTGGCATGAAATCGATCGACGAGCAGACAAAGAAGTCACCCGATAGCATTATTGGGAAAACGACTCAGAATGTCACTGAATTCGATCCCAAAGCGGGGGCCAACGTCAGTGATTCCAAGGTTCGTGCCGACGTCACCAACCCTATTACGGCTCCTGTGATGGCCTACGGTCCGATGTTGGAACAAATCTCAAAATCGCATATCGAACACGCTGTCAATCTGTTTCAGGCAACGGAAGGGCGTTACCCGACCGATCTGGCCGAGTTCATGGAAAAGATCATCAAGGCCAACAACATCAAGTTGCCGGTTTTGCCGGGAGGCAAGCAGTACCAGTACGATGTCGAGAATCACAAGCTTGTCGTGATCGACGGACCTGCCGGAGAAAAGAAATAATGGCGGGCAGTGTCAAACTGTCGCGGATTGGCCAGATCGCCGTCAATGTTCGGAATGCCGAACGAGCGATCGCGTTCTATCGCGATGTTCTGGGAATGGAATACCTGTTTCAGGTTCCGCGAATGGGATTCTTCAACTGCGACGGCATCCGACTGATGCTGGCTGAGTCTGAATCTCCCGAATTTGATCATCCCGCTTCGATCGTCTATTACGGTGTTGATGACATCCAGCAGACTTACGACGATCTCTCGAAATCTGGAGTCGTTTTCACGTCGCCACCTCGTCGCATCGCGACGGTCGGGGAGATCGACTTGTGGATGGCCTTCTTCAAGGATCTGGATGACAACACATTGGGATTGATGAGTGAATCCGTAGCAAGTTGAAGAGTATCTTTCGGGTGCTACGGTCTTGCGGCCTCAGATACGGCGTCCGAGCTCCAGAGGAGACCTTCGGTCGGGCGTTTCGGCGGGGTCGGGAGACCCGCGCCGAGCAATGAGCAATTTCGGGACGGCTGAAATCGGCAGTTTGGCTTGGAATGACAAGTCCGCAGTATCCACT
Source organism: Planctomycetota bacterium (assembly GCA_037146815.1). Lineage (GTDB taxonomy): Bacteria > Planctomycetota > Planctomycetia > Planctomycetales > Planctomycetaceae > Schlesneria. The sequence continues at coordinate 9,794 of JBAWWJ010000250.1, read as the reverse complement.
TCCCAGACTCAAAAAGGCGATTGACCAGTTCTGACGGATCACCTCCCTTCCCGCTGGGATCGAGCATTTCTACAATAAGCGTTCGCCAAAAATTTCTTGTTTTCTGAAAGTGAGACTGCGATGCAAGGTAAGCAACGAGTGATCGATGTCCTCAACGCCGGGTTGACCATCGAACTAACCGCGATCAATCAATATTTCGTTCAGGCCAAAATGTGCCGGAACTGGGGCCTGAACAAGCTCGCCGACAAGCATTACCACGAATCCATCGGCGAAATGAAGCACGCCGAAAAGCTGATCGACCGGATCATCTTTCTGGAAGGGGTCCCCGAGATCGCCCGATATGACGTCATTCGCGTCGGTGCGACCGTCGAAGAACAACTTCAGAATGATCTGGTTCTGGAAACGAAGGGTGTCCACGCCTACAACGCCGCAATCCAGGTTTGTCTGGAAGAGGTCGACGGTGGAAGTCGTGAACTGCTCGAAACAATCCTCGTGGAATCTGAAGAACACGTCGACTGGCTCGAATCACAGATCGACCTGATTTCGAAGATCGGAATCCAGTTGTATCTGTCTCAGCAGATCGGGGATGCGCCCGAAGGGCATTGAAGTCAGTCGGAAGTCAGCTTACAGCGGTCAGCAAGACAGGTTTTGGTGACCGCCGCATGCTTTCTCCCTCCCACTCGCGCAGGTCGATTCAAGTCGCATGGTCGATTTAGTCGATACCGACGGTAGAGAAGTGTCTCGGCACGTCACCATTGCGCGACGGGTCAGATTCGGTTCATCAAGGAATTTCGGGTATAAGCAGAGTTCGCTCCGCATTGTCCGCAATCCTGCAACTTGAATCAGAGACTGTGGTTGGGGCGAGTCCTCTTGTTCAAACGGGCAAGAGCCTCGAGGAGATGCGGCATGGATGGCCGATGGACGGCGCTACTGATGCTGATTGGCCTGCTGGGTGCGGATCGGCCTGCGCTTGCAGCTCCTCAACCAATCGCCACCAACAAAACTCGCTTTCGTATTCCGTTCAAGATTGAACCCGCAGCACTGCAACGTCTGAACGCGAGAGAACTCCAGTTGCACGTCTCCAAGGACGGCGGGGCTACCTGGGAATTGTCTCAGTCCCTTCCTCCAGACAGTGCTCGCTTCGAATATCAGGCTGCGGGCGACGGCGAATACCGATTTGCTGTAAAGACGCTGGATGGTCGCAATCAATTGCATCCTCCCGCTGGGCAATACGAAACAGGGTTGGTCGTCGTTGTTGATACATTGCCACCACTGCTGGAGTTGTCACTTCAGCAATTGAGTCCTGGTAAAGTTCAGTTGACGTGGAATGCCGCCGATTCGCATCTGGATGTTTCGACATTAAAAATCGAATACCAGCAGCCGGGGAGCCAGGAATGGGAACCCGTTGAAGTCGCTCCCAAAGCGACGGGACAGATCCCCTGGAATGTCGCTCAAGCTGGTCAGGTAAAGGTCCGAGGTTCGATCGCAGATACTGGAACCAATGTAGGACGTGGTCAGGCCCAAGTCCAGATTTTCGCCGTGGGTGATCCCGCGCCAAAGCCGAAACCAGCGCGACGAGTCCCGATTGCCGGTCTGGATGACGGGCAGGAACAGGCGGCCGTGGCCCAGCCAATTCCAGATTCCGAACCAAAACGCGTGACCAGCATGCCTGGAGCACAACTTCCCGGACGACCATCATTTCCTCCCCAGGCATCGGCCGAACCGGGTGATTATCGTGGTCCGATCATTACACCGTTCAGTGGTCCTTCCGGTCCTGCATCGACCGTGAACAGCAATGGAATGAATCGACCTGACATTACAAAAGATCGCTGGGGCCCAGACCCGGAACCCGCCATCACAAAAACAAATCCAGGGCCGACTCATGTAACTCAACCGGAACTGGCACCTCGCAATTCCCATCGTCGCATTGTCAATTCGCGGCGGTTCCAGGTGGGATATACGATTGACGATGTTGGCCCCTCCGGCGTGGGTGCCGTGGAACTGTTCATCACACAGGATCAGGGTCGCAAATGGTGGAAGTACGGGGACGATCCCGATCGACGCAGTCCATTCGATGTGGAAGTTCCTCAGGATGGTGAATACGGATTCGCAATCCGAGTTCGCAGTGGCGTTGGACTAACAAACGATCCACCGCTGCCTGGAGAAACCCCTGCAATTGTCGTTGCCGTTGACCAGACTCCGCCGACGGTGGAACTGTTGTCAGCTCAACAGGGATTGGGTGCATCCAGTAACCGCGTGCAGGTTCGGTGGCGTATTGCCGACGAGCATCTGGCGAGCAAGCCGGTCGCGGTTTATTCGTCGCCAACACGAACGGGGCCTTGGGAACCGGTCAGTGGATGGCAGGATGATCAAGGTGGGTTCGAGTGGACTGTGGCTGCCAATTCGCCACCACAGTTCTACGTCCGGGTGATGGTTCGCGACGTGGCAGGCAATACGGCCAAGGCCGAATCACCTCAGCCAATCCTCGTTGACCTGTCGCGCCCCACGGCCCGCATTGTCGACGTCGAAGCTCCCCAAGGTGCCGGGCCGAAGTAGTCTGAACAGAGCTTCGGCTGTCACTCCAGTAGTAATCGCCTCTTTGGCACCGACGTCATTCCCTTTTGGGTCTTTCGCGATGACCTTGGAAGCGAAGGCAAGTCCGGTCGCTTCGACGACAGGAAGTGCGTCCAAGTCCGTACGAATCATGATCACTGGACCGTCACCGTTCTTTCGCAGTCCGATAACTCCCATCTGACCGACTCCGGTCGTGACTTCAGTCCCCAGTGACTTCAACTCAGCAGCCAGCTTTGCGGCCGTGCGTTCCTCGCGAAATGACATTTCAGGATTGGAGTGAAAATCCTTGTAGACGATCAGCAGTTCGTCCACATGCTGCTTCGACCAGTCCGCGAGGGTGTCCGCCGATTGAACTGCTGGGGAACAGGCAAAAAACAATGTGAGCAGTGCCGCTGAATGAATTCGAATTGAGTTCTCCCTGCGAGAATTTGAACAGCGCTATACTGACGATTTAACCCGTAGCATGTGCGAGGCGAAGGTAGGACACGTTCCATTGACTCCCACGCTGACGCGGCGGGTTACTCCTGGCATCATGTGAGCTATCTGGCATCAAACGTCCGTAGCACCACCGGCATATCTCGTCCTTCGATCAGCATGGTCTCGCCTCGTGGACTGATTCCCTGCCATCGCTGCACTTTGCCTCCTGGCCAGCGGACTTCCACTTCGATCACTGACGAGCTATCAGGAATTGCGAAGTGAAGGAAACGTTCATTTGCGACCAGATAGCCGTCTCCGCCAGTCACCAGCCGGATCAACTCCAGCTCCCCTGTTCGAACCTTGCCGCGAGTGCGATCGCATACGGCTGGGGCCCGACCTTTTTCAAGTAATCGAGCGCGAGTTCATAGACCTCAGGTTGACGAAGTTGCAGTGCTGATTGAATCTATTTTACCAGATGCTGGTTCGCGGTGGGAAAGCATTCGGGCTGCAAGCAGACGACCGCACCTGCCACTGTCAGAAGGACCAGACTCAACGCCAGGAGCCGTTCGATTGTTGCGGTTATCGGCTGAGATTGATTCGTCATGCTGACTCCCGCCAATCACCTCAGGGGCTGATTTTGTTTCAGTCAGTAGGCCCCAGACCATCAGTACGGTCCCCAGTATCAGCAGGACCACACTGGCGGGAACCAGAACCGCGGCTGCTGACTCGTGGTTTGGAAATTGCACAAGTTGGGCATGCGCATACGCCTGTTCGGCCGCCAGCAACAACACGGACCCGGAAAGAAGCTTGATCGAACGGATCCCTGGATAATAAATGACTCACAAGATCGCCGTGACTTAGACATCAACACGCTGGCGTCCGGTTCAGAGTTTTCCAAACCGGACGCCACGAAATCATCTGAGTTCCTTACGTCCTTTTCATCAGTAGGGACGAGATCGAACTCGCCCTTGAACGCGACCGGGCAGTCCCATGATTCTGAGGAACCCTTCCGCATCGGTCTGATTATACGAACCACCCGCTTCCATACTGGCGATCTTGTCGTCGTACAGACTATTCGGGCTGGTCCGGCTGCAGACCATGATATTGCCCTTGTACAGGCCGAGTTTTACTTCCCCGGTTACCACAGACTGGGTCTGCTGGTTGAATGCCATCAGAGCATCCATCTTTGCGGTGTACCAGAATCCGTAGTAGACCATCTCTGCGATTTCCGGCGACAGCCTGTCTCGCAGGTGCAGCAGATCACGGTCCAGAGTCAGTTGTTCCACGTACCGGTGTGCTTCGTAGAGCAATGTCATGCCGGGGGCCTCGTAGACACCGCGACTTTTCATCCCGACAAACCGGTTTTCGATCATATCCAACCGGCCGACGCCATTGCGTCCGCCAATCTGATTGAGGCCCAGCACCATCTGCAGAGCACTCACTTTTGTGCCATTCAGTGTTGTGGGGACACCTTGTTCAAAGCCGATCGTGACGTATTCGATCTTGTCTGGTGCCTGTTGTGGCGAGACCGTCATCCCGAATTCTGGAACTTCGACGCCGGTGACCTTGGGATCTTCCAGAACACCCGCTTCATAGCTGATGTGCAGACAGTTTTCATCCGAGCTGTAGGGCTTGGAAACCGACGCCTTGACCGGAATGTTCTTCTCGGCACAGTAGGCGATCATCTCGGTCCGGCCCGGGAACAGGGCTCGATACTTTTCGATGCGCCAGGGGGCGATAATTTTTACGCCGGGTTCAAGAGCTTCTGCGGCAAGTTGAAAACGGCACTGGTCGTTCCCTTTGCCGGTTGCTCCGTGAGCGTATGCGTCGGCGCCAACTTCGCGAGCCACCTGCAGGCAGATCTTGGAGATCAGGGGACGGGCAATCGACGTCCCCAGCAGGTAGACACCTTCGTAGCGGGCCTGCCATTGCATGACGGGAAACGCGAAATCGCGGCAGAGTTCTTCCTGGACATCAACAATCCGAGCTGATTTCGCACCGCAGGTATGAGCCTTTTTCAGAATGGCTTCACGATCTTCGCAGGGCTGGCCAAGATCGACATAAACGCAATGAACGTCATAACCTTCGTCTTGCAGCCAGCCAAGAATGACCGAGGTATCCAGACCGCCGGAATAGGCGAGAACGCAACTGGGCATGAACAGATTCCAATCCACAATCGAGCAAACCGGACAAACCGACCGGCCGAATCAAAATGCACCTCGATGGTACAATATCGCCAAACCGGAACACGACCGGTGATTATACCGGAGCCGCGCCCGTAAGGAAGCGGAGGGGCACGGGCGGCACTCAACGCGGGTAACGATATTTGGAACGGCAAAAGGGCGACATCATTTTCAAATCCGGGGCGCCGAAAATCGTTACCCGCGTTGGGTGGCACTGGCGGCAACTTTGGGCCGCCAGTGTCTTGCTGACGTGTCACCCTTGCTCAGTGGGTCGCCCCAGTTTAACTCCGTGGATCTCCCAAACAGCTCACAGAGAGGGCAGGCACAATGTCGCCACAGTCTGCATCAGGCACTGGCGGCCCAACCCTCGTCAGGCTGGGATTTTACGTGATTTACCGAATGGATTCATGAGTCATTCCCGCCAGCGTGTGCCAGGCGGAAGCTGCCTCGAAACCCACATTGACTTAACTTCGTTCCCAGACGATCATTCCAGCCGGTGGGAAAGGATTTCCCCCACAGGAAATTTGACCAGAATCAGCAGTCGAATCATCCGCCAGCGGCGGGCCAGGGACGGCGAACGCAATGTCGTACGAATTGATTGATGAAATGGAACGGCTGGGGACCCCTCGCATTCTTGTCTTGGGGGATTTGATCCTTGACCGCTATGTCTGGGGCGATGCTGAACGAATCAGCCAGGAAGCTCCCGTCATTCTGCTGCGTGAAGACAAGCAGGAAACGCGACTGGGTGGCGCCGCCAACGTGGCGAATATGCTGCGCGGTCTCGAAGCCGAAGTCACACTGGCAGGTGTCGTTGGAAACGATCCCGATGGCCGGATGGTCGCCAGCGAACTGGCCCGGGCTGGCGTCGATTGCTCAGCACTCATCGCCGACGATGATCGTCCGACGACCTGCAAGGTCCGTTTTATGGGACGAGCTCAGCATCGCCATCCCCATCAGATGTTGCGGGTCGATCGCGAAGTTCGGTATCCCATCGCCAGTGCCATTGCCCAGAAACTGCTAGCCGCGATATTACCCCGATTGCACGAATTCCAGGCCGTGTTGATTTCCGACTATGCAAAGGGAGTCTGCACCAGCGAAGTCGTCCAACCTTTGATCGCGGCAGCACGCGCCGCAGGATTGCCCGTAATTGTCGATCCCGCGGCTGGAGGTGACTACAACCTTTATCGCGGTGCGACCGGTGTCACGCCCAATCGGTCCGAGACATTCAAGGCGACTGGCATCGAAGTCCGGTCGATTGATGCCGCTTACGAAGCAGGAAACCTGCTCGTTGAAAAGTTCGGCCTCGACATGGCTTTTGTTACCCTCGATCGCGACGGGATCGTGCTGGCTCGTGGGAGCGATGAACCTGTGCACCTGCCAACGCGGATTCGCGAGGTCTACGATGTGACCGGCGCGGGCGATATGGTGCTGGCGATGTTCGGCCTGGGGATGGCTGCGGGAATTGAACCGACGCGACTGTGCCGCCTCGCCAATGTCGCCGGGGGACTGGAAGTCGAACAGGTTGGTGTGGTCCGTATCAGCCGCAAAGAAATCCTGACCGATCTGCTGCATGGCAGCCGCCGTTCACAGGGCAAGGTTTGTTCCGTTGAAGAACTGGCTCGACACGTTTCCGCTCGCCGCAAGGCAGGGCACAAGGTCGTCCTGACGAATGGATGCTTTGACCTGTTGCATGTGGGCCACGTCTCGTACTTGAAAGAAGCGGCCCGCGAAGGGGATTGCTTGATCGTCGCGATCAACAGTGATGACAGCGTCCGCCGACTCAACAAAGCCCCGGATCGCCCGATCTTTGATCAGCAGTACCGTGCTGAAATGCTGGCTGGACTGGAATCCGTGGACTATGTCGTCATATTCGGCGAGGAAACTCCTCACGCAATTTTGCGAGCTCTTCAGCCCGATGTTCTCGTTAAAGGGGGCACTTATCGCGACGACGAAATCGTCGGACGCGAAGTGGTGCTGGAATATGGAGGACGCGTCAAAGCAATGGGAATGACCCCTGGAGTTTCCACAACTGAGATTGTCCGTCGATTGCGTGAGTCTGAAACTCAGTCGATCGCAATTCCCATCCCGATTCCACAACCAGAACGGCGAGCCGCCTGATTCATTGCATGGTTACCTCAACGGCATGCCTATCGTTCGACATCCACCAGAAATACTGCGAACCACAAGAATGAGAATCGGGGTCTTTCTGCCGAACTGGATTGGGGATGTCGCCATGGCGACGCCGGCGCTTCGAGCGGTTCGGGATCAGTTCCCGGATGCCGAAATCGTCGGAATTATGCGGCCCTATGTCGCGGATGTGCTGGCAGGTACGGGGTTACTCGACCGGACGATGTTCTACAATCCGCGTGGCAGCGATACGTCCCAGAAAGGATGGAACTTCGTCCGTGCACTGCGAGCCCAGCGTCTTGACACCGTCCTGCTGCTGACGAATTCATTGAGGACCGCGTGGCTGAGCTGGCTGTCGGGGGCGCCGCGTCGCGTCGGGTTTGCTCGTGACCTGAGAAGCTGGTTGCTGACAGACCGAATCGATCCAAAGTCGCGTCGAGTCCCGAACCCCGTCATGGACGAATACCTGCGACTAGCAGAGCGACTTGGCTGTCAGAGTTCATCATCACGCCAGATCGAACTGGCAGTTCAACCCAAGGACGAGGAACGATTGGAAGAGTTCTGGAGTCAGGTTGAAACGCCGGCCAACAAGTCAGCGTTGCGCTGGTTGCGGCGCAGTTACGTCTGCGTCAATACAGGCGGTGCGTTTGGTGGGGCGAAGAACTGGCCGAAGGAATACTTCGCAGAACTGGCCTGCCGTATTGTCGAAGAATTGGGCCACGGAGTCCTGATCGTTTGTGGTCCCTCCGAACGTGAGGACGCTCGCTGGATCGCATCGGCTGCCGACAACCCAGCTGTGGTCAGTCTGGCCGATGCCAAACTGAGTATTGGCCTGACAAAGGCCGCAATTCGTGGAGCGGAACTGCTGGTTACGACTGATTCGGGGCCACGGCATTTTGCTGCCGCGTTTGGGGTCCCCGTGGTGACCCTGTACGGGCCGACTCACATCGCCTGGAGTGAAACTCACTACGCCAAAGCCGAGCACATGCAACTGAAACTCGACTGCGGTCCCTGTCAGCAGCGCGAATGTCCGCTGAAACATCATCGCTGCATGCGAGATCTTTCGGTCGATGCGGTTTTTGAAGCGGTGCAGCGACAATTGAGCCCTCAGCGAATACGCGTCGCCTGAACATTTTTCCCTACTTCGTCAATCGTGACAAAATGCACATCGCCATCGTTCGCCGCCATTGTTCGCTAAAGAAAGGTGGAGCTGAGCGGTACTGCGTCAACCTGTTTCGCGGTTTGCAGAAACTGGGACATCGCGTGACGATTGTTGGCGAAGCCATTGACGATGAACTGAAAAACGAAGTCGATTTCCTGCCTGTGCCGGTCCTGAAGCTGAACTCCTGGACCAAGAACAAGTCGTTCTTCGTGAATACCGGACACGTCCTGCGAAAGCACGATTTTGATATTGTTCACGGTCTGTCGCGGGTTGATGGCCTGGATACGTTTCGTCTGACGGAACGATTACAGATTCACTGGGTCAACATGTACTACCGCAACCCGGTGACTCGCTGGCTGCAGCACATGAATCCAAGGCATCGCCTGGTCTTCGACCTGGAACGAAAGATTTTCGGTCCAGATGGCGTGCACAAGGTGATCGTACAATCACAACTCGATGCTCGCCTGTTGAGAGAATATTTTGGAGTTGATGAATCACGGATCTGCCAGATCATCAATGGCGTCGATACCAATATCTTTCATCCGGGCGTTCGTGCGGATCGCGACGCGCTGCGTGAGGAATGGAAGATCGGCCGTGATGATCCATTGCTGGTGTTTGCCTCCATGGATTTTCGTGGCAAGGGGCTGGATTCAGTACTGGATGCCATGGCCCGGATGAAAAATCGAGAAACGCGACTGATCGTCGTCGGTCAGGGCTCTGTCGGCAGCTTTGAACGTCGAGCAAAATCACTCGGGATTGAGCGCCGAGTCACATTTGCCGGTCGTCAGTCGGCAATCCAGCGATTCTACGGGGCCGCCGACCTGTTTGTCCTACCGACAATCTACGAACCCTTCCCGAACGTCAATCTGGAGGCCATGGCTTGCGGCACCCCGGTAATCACCACGGCAACGGCTGGCGGCGCTGAAATCATCCGTGAAGAGGCGAACGGCTACCTGATTCCCGATGCCTGGGCGATTGATGACCTGGCAGAACGAATGGATCATCACCTGAGCCTGTCCGATGCCCGCAAGCAAGTCATGTTTGAGGCCTGCTGGGAAACGGCATCACGATTGCGGATCGTCGACAATGCCCAGAAAGTCGCAGAGATGTTCGAAAGCGTCGTTCGCAGCAAAGCTGCGGCATAAAGTTTCAGCGCCTGTCATTTTAATTCGTGCCGAAGTCCCGGAAAACATGTGTCGCGATGAGTGGCGAGGGCTAAAGTGTCTTCCCGCAACCCCGGCCGTCTCACCGGGGGCGTTATCGGTCAAAATAACTCAGGCTGGACTTGCCCAAGAAAAGTGGGCGCGAGGAGAGAGATTAGACGGCCTGCT
>JBAWWJ010000249.1:0-11215 GCA_037146815.1 Planctomycetota bacterium | reverse complement strand
TTCCTCGAAGTGCGCGAAGATCGATTCTCGAGTTCGGGGTGTGAACGGTTACCGGGTCGACTGAACAAGCGATTGCCATTACTACTTCCTGCTGAATTTGGGGTTCTGGAGGTCAACTACGCCGATTTCGACGAAAGCGCCAAATCGGCCTCGATAGTCATTCGCCGTGAATTGCGAGTTCGCTTCTTCTTCAATAATCTTAACACAAGATGATCCACCAACGGAAACACCCACAAGTCTGTCGCCCGCCACTTTTACCGCAAGTCTCATGCTTCCCTGCCCGAGCGGCACCGGAATTCGCTCGAACCTCGATCGACTATTTTCGATCTCCTTATTTCTTACTCCGATCGCCTTTATGTGTCTGGCGACAATCGCCTCACGAGACTGTTTGTCTCCTCCGGTCCATATGATTTGGATCGCTTGAAATTCTGCCTGTTCATCCATAACGACTGGACGAAACCGAAAGAAGAATCCGAATGAGGCGGTGCGAGAATGCGGTTTGAAATCCATTTCCAGTTCGACATTGACCTCGTTATCCTTCAGTTCTCCAAGCTCTTCAAGGCGCAGACTGTCGGGAGAATGTATATTGAAAGTCGCACTATTTTCGAGCAAACCTCCCGAACCTGTTTTTGATAACGGCGACCAGATTAAGGCTTCGGGCAGTCTGTTAAACTGCTGAAACCAGACGTCTTCAAAAGCCGTTCGCTTTTTCGGTTCCAGTTCGGGTTTCTCTTCCGGCACGCTTTTTTCCGAACCTTGCGGGATCTGCGACACGACTGGAATCTCATCATTCTTTAATAGGCCGAGAAACTGACGACCCAGCCCGATCAAGACAAGGATCAGGCAGGCAGACACCACAATCGTCCTCCTGTTGATTGAAAAATGCGACGACGGTTCAGGTTCTGGCGGCGGAGCAGGAGGCTGAGGGGGTGATCCGGATTGCTCCTTGGAATACGGAGCGAGCGGTGTCGGTGCTTCGCTCTGTCGGATCTCCGAGTTGCGCAGGGTTGAACTGCGTCCTCCTGCGACAACCTTTCGTGGCGGCCTGGGGGGCGAAAGGATCAGTTTCGGAAAGTCGATCACTCCGCAGAATGGAATCAGCGAGTCCATCAGTTCCCTGGGCTCGGAATATCGCTCGGCGCGAGTTTTTCCCAATAGACGTTTGATGACAGCCGCCAGTTTGTCGGGAACATCTGGACGAAAATATTGGATATCAGGAATCGGGTCCGATGCGTGTGCCACCATCTTTTTCATCGTCGACGAGTTTTCCGGCAACGCGTACGGTGCACGCCCTACCAAGAGACGGAATAGTGTACAGCCCAGGCTGTACAAATCCGCTCGGATATCAACGGCACGCGATCCCTCTGCCTGTTCCGGAGCCATGTAATCCACGGTTCCTAAAACAGTATGCTCGCCCGTCAGCCGATCATCCGCCTCGTTTTTGGCGCTGATTGAACCTTGTTGAGTCGATTCCGCACGGTTGAACATCGCGAGGCCCAGATCCGCAATCTTCACTCCAGACTTGGAAATCAACAGATTCGATGGCTTCAGATCTCGATGGACGAGGCCACTTTCAAAGACGTGCTGTAAACCTTGTGCGGCCTGCCGTATCACTTCACAGGCGTCCCAGATTTCCATCGGACCAATCCGCTGAGCGAGGGTCTCCAGATTCAGTCCGTCAACGAACTCCATCGCCAGGTAAAGAGTTCCGCCAATCTCACCGGCATCATAGGCGTGCACAATGTTGGGGTGGTTGAGTCGGCCAATCGATTCCATCTCTTGGGAAAATCGCTGCCGAACGGCTTCGTTTTCACAGTTCTTTTTCGAAAGGAGCTTGACGGCCACTCGACGATTCAAGTGAGTATGCCTGGCCTCGAAGACCTCACCACCGCCACCATGACCGACTGACCGCAACAGTTCGTATTGACCGATCTGCCGAATCGGCGTCACTCCGTAAACATTTGTGACAGCATCCGATCCGTCGCTTGGATTGCCTTCACTCGGATTTTCGTAGACGATGCCACTATTTCCCGCAGCATCCAGGATTTTGTCCAATTGCACCGCCCGATCCCACGACGTAATCCGATCGCGACAATGAAGACACCCCACGAGGTGCGATATCACCTCGATCGATTTCGTATCGTGAGTCGCTTCTTCTAGAAGTACCTTGAGTGCTTCGTCAGGCGGACAATCCACAGCAAACTTTCCTTCAGGTTACAAAACCGCCGAAGGTCGCACAGTGACAGTGATACATCAGTCAGTGATGCTAACATCGCAGAGAATCACTTGTCCACGCATCCAAATTCAATGCTGAATGATTCTGAATTCTGCAAATCAGGGAAAATCGGCCATCACCACCGGATTAATCGGGTGCGGTCATCACGGGTGATCACCTTTCCGAATGACCAAGGATATTCCTCGACATTCCTTCCACGATCACGGGCATATAAATGATTCCCGTATAATGATCTGCCAGCAGACGAATGTGATGTTCGTCGGACAATTTGGCCGCTTCAGCCAGTTTCGTCGCATGGATCGGGGGAACCACCTGATCCCGCGTGGCCGAATACATCCACGTCGTAACGGGATCCAGGCGATGGGCCAGTCGCAGCGGTTCCACCTTGGTAAACAGATCTCGCAGCTTGTCTCCTGTATAACCGGCTTCAGCGAGCATTTCCCGAAGCTTTCCCGCTTCCCGCTGACCATTCAGTACCAGGTTGTAGAGGTCTCCCCCTGCCACCATGATATGGACGGACTGAAACCCGCGATCAAGCCCCGCCGTGGTCGACGCGACAAATCCACCCAGACTGGTTCCCTGCAAGGCGATGTTTGAGACAATCACATGAGGAATCGCCGCGACTGCATCCCTGGCTCGCCTGACATCCGCAATCCCCTGCCTCATCGTCGATTCCACGTGCCTGCCATCCGGCCGAAAGCCCTGCGGACGGCGCAGTCCATAAAAGGGAAGTTGTATCATGAATGCATGTACCTTCTGGGCGTGAAAAGCCTTGGCAAAGAGCCGTCCCACTTCCATTCCCGAACCAGATTCGTGGACCACTACGACTGCCGGTGCATCGACAATCCGCCCTTCATCATCCTTGACCGCATACCATTCGAGCGCGACACGATCATTCTGTTCAACGCCGTTCGGCTTCGGTGATGGAAAGCGAACATACCCCTGGATTTCGGTGTCATTCGCAGGCTCCAGCGTGACTTCGAAATTCGTCGGCTTCCAAGTGAGATACTCAAGACAATCGCGAGCATCCGCTGATTCATCGGGCTGGGGCGCCAACGTGTCGCGCGCCGCAAATTTCTGGACCTTGGAAACAGGTCCCTCGGCTGCTGGAGACGACCCACTGTTCAGGAAAAGCCCTCCCGAAACAGCCAGGACCATGATCCAGTACGAACTTCGTACGGCCGCAGAAACTCGCAGGAAGTGCAACACTGCTCGACCTTTCAGACAGAATACGTTGGGTAGCTGATCCCTAATCTACCCCAGGACCTCGGCCAGTGAAACCAGCCTGCTCTTTTCTTCGAGTGACTTGGCCGCTGCATGGATGATTGCCGTCACTTCCAGAATCTCCTGGTGTGGAACTGGTTCGATCCCCGTTCGAATCATTTCGCGAAACGTGTGAGCCATTCGCACGATCTGGTAATGATGCCCGAACCAATAATCACCTTCGATTGCTGGCGTATATTCGTAGGTCTTCTGCGCGAAGTGAACAGACGTCGAACAGTACGTTTTGGTGACATCAGGACGTCCGTACCAGACTTCTGCTGGCATCCGGTCGGAATATGTCAGCAGCGCATGGCACGTGTTTTCGCGAGCATACATGCTGACCGCATCCACCCCCGGCCCACACAACGTCATGGCCATCCAGACGGGATGCTGACCATAGATAAACCAGGACGGGTGTGAGTATCCCCCACCCTGACTGGCGATCACATACTGCAACGGACCGAATTCACCCGTCGCCTTCATTCGGAGCGCCGTCTCGGTCCCCCATTGATGGCGGAACAGGCTCGACGACATGATCGGTGCTCTGTGGTCGCGTGCAAATTGCAGGATCTTGCGAGTGTTGGCGACGGTCCCGCCGATGGGCTTATCACAGAATGTCGGCAGCCCCTTTTCCAGTCCAGGAGCAACGAGATCAAAGTGATCTTCACCCCTTCCCGAGGCGTCCCCCATCCAGACCGCATCGACCTCTTTCACCATGGATTCCAGCGAAGTAGCCACCTGGACTCCGGGAAACGCCTCAGCAAACATCGCCGCACTGGCGGGATCTGCATCATAGACGTGAGTGATCCGAGTCCCAGGTATCGGTGTCAGTTGAAAGCTGGTCTGGGGATTGCGGAAGTACTGCTGAAAGATCCGGCTGGAGCCCGGATCAAGATATTTCTTCACGACATCCAGGTTGACTGTCGGATGAAACGGCTGAGCGAAGTGCCACGTATGGCCGTTTGTCTTTTGTGGCTTCCCGCCAATACTGGCCGAGACGACTCCGATCCGAATCGGCTTCTCCGTGGGAGTCGCAGCAGGTTCTGCTTGCGCCATTCCCGCCAGTGCCAACCCAACTGCACCTGTGGTGATCAGTTCGCGGCGCGGAAAACGGAACAAACCACCGGGATCTGTCGGGAACTCGGGCATGATCCTCTCCTTTGGCCTGGCGTCGCACCTGCTCTTGAGGAATAGATGTTCACATCGGCTATCACGCCGCGAGGCAATTGATCACGGAGAAAGCTGACGATTTAAAGCCGCTCGAATTCCGTCGAAAGGGAATCCTTCGAAGGTCATCGCTCGGCCAGCACGGGCAATTGAATTTTGCGGATGTCGTCCGCTCCCGACGCGTCATCGCCAGAGGCAGTGTCACGCTCTGCGGACGGAACAGGAATGGGCGATTCCGGAATTTTTTCGCGACCGGGACCCAAAACAGTCAGTTTTACGACACGGGCGAAAGCCTTCAATGAACCGAATGTTTCAGCAACAGCCGTCGCTTCGTAGCCGCAATGGACCATGCAATCGGCACACTTGCTGTTGCCACTCGCCCGACCATACTTCGACCAGTCGGTTGTATCGAGCAGTTCCTGAAACGTTTCGCAGTAGCCTTCATTCAATAGATAACAGGGCTTCTGCCACCCGAACAGATTGTAAGCAGGCATCCCCCAGGGGGTGCATTCCAGATCCCACTTCCCCTTCAAGAACTCCAGAAACAAAGGCGACAAATTGAAGCGCCAGTGCTTCTTGGCGTTCCCCAGGATCCGCTGAAACAAGTTGATCGTCTGATTTCGGTGCAGGAACAGATCCTGGCTGGGAGCTTTTTCGTATTGATAACCGGGAGAGATCATCATCCCTTCTACCCCGTATCCCATCATCGTCTCGAACATCTCTCGCATCGAGTCTGGATCAGCGTTGTTGTAGACGGTCGTATTGGTCGTCACGCGGAATCCACGTGCCACAGCCAGCTTGATCGCATCAACGGCAACGTCGTAAACACCTTCACGACAGACGGCGAAGTCGTGTTCTTCTCGAGGTCCATCCAGGTGAATTGAGAACGAGAGATATTTGGAAGGCTTGAACCGATCGATATGCTTTTCCAGCAGAATCGCGTTCGTACAGAGATAGACGTACTTCTTTCGCGCTACCAGTCCTGCCACAATTTCGTCGATCTGTGGATGCAGCAAAGGTTCGCCACCGGGGATCGACACAAGCGGCGCGCCGCATTCGTCGACCGCCTTGAAGCACTGTTCGGGAGTCAGATTGCGACGCAGGACGTCGGCCGGGTATTGGATTTTCCCGCAGCCCGCACACGCCAGATTGCAACGAAACAGCGGTTCCAGCATCAGCACCAGCGGATATCGTTTGACTCCGCGAAGCCGTTTGCCAAGAACATAACTGGCGACTGTCCACATCTGGGAAATGGGCACACCCATCAATCGTCTCCCCTGAATTCTGTCATCCTGACCAGCCCCAGTATCCCCGGATCTCGGAGAGGATCGTTCAGCGAGAAAATCGCCAAACCCACGAGCTGCAACAAGAAGCGACGCGATCACGCATTCCAGACCGTCACTTCGTCCGAACGTAATGGTGTACCAGTTTTCAGGCTTTCTGTCAGCATCGATGTGGTAACTTCTTGTAGGGAAACCCTTTTCTTTCCGCATAGCATACAATAGTGTGCGGGATTCCGACGGACAGGACTTCGACTTCAGCAATGGCCGGTAGCGTCAGATGCCAATCCATGTAACAGAACTTACCGTGCACCATGTGCACATCCCCTTTCGCAAACGTGTGAAGCATGCTTCGCACGCCCGGGTCGATACGGAATCACTCGTTGTCCGTTGCCAATTGTCGGATGGAACTGTTGGCTGGGGCGAAGGCCTGCCGCGCGAATATGTCACTGGCGAAACCATCGATACCGCCTGGAGCATGCTGCACGCGACCGATCTTCCGCGGCAGCTCGCTCGAAGCTGGACTGGTATCGCCGAGGCGATTCGAACGCTCGATCAGTTTCAATTGACACGCCCCAATTCCGACGACCGCGACTGCTTCGGAAACTCCGTCCGGTGTGCGATTGAGATCAGTATTCTGGATGCGGTCTGCAGGGTCGAACGGCGGCCTCTGTCGTCTGTCACAGAATTACTGCCTGAAACGATGGCGATCCGGTCTCGATCCGAATCCGCTCGCTATAGCGCCGTTTTCACCGCGATGAGCACATTCGCGCAGATCAGCCGCGCGCTAAAACTGCGGTACTTTGGCTTTCGTGGAGCGAAAGTGAAGACGGGTGTCGAAGGTGTTGACGACCGCGCGATGCTGAATCGCTTGCGATTCCTGCTGGGACGCAACTTCGACCTGCGGATCGATGCCAACGAGGCTTGGACCTGCGAGAACCTGGAAGCAAACCTCGCCCCGTTGCTGCCGTTTGGTATCACGTCGGTGGAACAACCTGTCCCGCACGAACAGGTCGATGGCCTGTCGCGACTGCGGGGTCGAATCGGTGTCCCGCTGATGCTGGATGAATCGCTGTGCAGCCTGATCGATGCACGCCGCGCCATCGAACGTGGGACCTGTGATCTGTTCAACATCCGCCTTTCCAAATGCGGCGGGTTCTTGAATTCACTCAGAATCGCGGCATTGGCCCACCAGGCGGGACTGGGCTATCAACTGGGCTGCCAGGTGGGCGAAACCGGCATCCTGTCAGCCGCCGGTCGCCACTTTGCAACGTCCGTCGGCAACATCCGATACCTGGAAGGGAGCTTTGATCGTTTCCTGGTCAAAGAACGCCTGACCGTCGAGGATATCACGTTTGGCTATGGCGGGATTGCCCCGGCGCTGAGCAAAGGGGGTCTGGGAGTAACGATCGACGAAGCTGCAGTCGCCCGAGTCAGTCAGCGCTCCGCAAAGTTTCCGATCGGGTCCGGGGGCCCTTCCTCGTAAATTCCTTCATGGTGAAATTACCATGCGGAAGTTCAAATTGGGATGAGTGGACGGCTCTCACCCGAGTGCCTCGTCCGCCGTCACCAGACTACGGGCGACTTCGATCAGCTTCTGGTTCTTCTGACTGGCGAGCTTCTGCATCCGGCGGAATGCCTCCTCTTCAGATAATCCGCTGCGCTTCATCAGAATTCCCTTCGCACGTTCGATGATCTTGCGATCTTCGAGTGCCTGTTTCAGGGTTTGCGTTTCACGTCGCAATTCTTCGAATTGTTCAAACCGACGGTAGGCAAGTCCAATCGCTGGTTGCAGGTCTGCCTGCTTAATCGGTTTGACCAGATAGGCCAGGATATGATCGGCTTCAGCCCGCGAGATCAGTTCAGCATCATGATAGGCTGAAACCAGAATCACAGGGACAGGCATTGTCCGATACAATTCCACGGCGACTTCAATCCCGTCGATTTCCGGCATCTTGATATCGAGTATCACGAGATCCGGCTTCGTCTCTCGACAGACGACGAGTATCTCGCGTCCGTTACCCGCCACACCGACGACTTCATGCCCAAGCCTTGGAAGAATGGTCTGATAGTACTCTCGCATATCAGATTCATCGTCGGCGACGGCGATGCGCAGGGATCGATTCATTTGTCAGGGATTCTCGAGAAACGTTAAACCGGATGGCGACCGCAGGTTCAATACAGCAATCGTACCGGCCCGCGTCTCGAAGTGTCGCATCACCGTGTGCGACAGACAAGTCTGTACGGAACACTCGTTTCGACGAGTTTTGAATTGATACAAACGACTTCCCGCCAGCCTACTGATGACCTGGTTGTCGCGGGATCAGCAGAACCAGTTCTGCGCCTGAAGTCGCATCGGTACCAGCGGCGATACTACCCCCGTGTGTCTCAATGATCCGCCGGGCAATTGCCAAGCCTAAACCTGTCCCGTGAGTCTTCGTCGTGTAGAACGGGTCAAACATTCGATTCCGTTGTTCGACAGACAGGCCCGCCCCCTGATCGCGAATGGAAATCCTCAAGATCTGCTCACCTGGCAGTTGCAGTTCCGTACATTGCACCGTGATCTTTCCGCCCTGCGGACTGGCATGGATTGCGTTGTCGAAGACATTTCGAAAGACCTGTTCCAGCGAATTCGGATCGACAGTACAGGTGCATTCCACCTGACAGGTCTCGACCAGCTCTATCGATTTCGGCCGGTGGCTCGATTCCAGGTGTGACCAGGTTTCTCGCCAGTTGGCTCGCAAATCAGAAGATTTGCGATGTAAACGGATGGGGGACGCGTAGCCGCGCACTTCTTCAAACAAGTGAAGCAGGTGATTTTGAGCCTGCTGGATGCGAGTGATCAGATCGCTGGCTCGATCTTGTCCGGTAATTTCCAGCGTGAGCATTTCCAGACAGGCCTGGCTGCGCTGCAAGGCGTTGCGACTTTCATGAGCCAGCCCTGTCATCATCTGCCCGATGGCCGCCAGTCGTTCCGATTGGCGAGCCTGGTCCTCTGTCTGCTGGCGACTGATGACTGCCGCCAGCACATTGGAAATCGATTGCAGAAATGTCGCATCGGCATCCGAAAACACCCGAGGACGTCGATAGTCGACCTGCAGCACTCCAAATGGTCTGATACTTCCCTGGATCGCGACACACAAACAGGCTCGACTGCCGATCATTTGCTGAAACGTCGTAAAATCATGAGCCGTGTGGCTCAATCGATCCTCTACGACGATCGGCAGTGAACTGCGAAGAGAGAAACCGGTACTGGTCGATGTGTCTGATGTAATCGACTCGATCGACGATTCGCCGTCGATCAAACCAAAAACGGAACGCCGAACCAATTGATCGCCTGTCAGATTCAGCTCCCAGACGGAACCGACATCGGCGCGCAGTGTTTCCACCGCCCGTCGACACGCCTCGCCCATCAATTGTCCGACATCGCAGTTGAGAAACGCCTTGCGTCCAAACTCAGCCACTTCGGCCAGCCGAGCGGCTCGCTGTTCTCGCGCCATGGTCTCCGCCTGATAGGCGCAGTCGATGATCGCCAGATCCAGATCTAGTAACCGATTGAGTGCCGGAAAGCTGTCCAGCAAATCGGTCGGTTCACCCGGCCAGATCTCCTGCAAGCCAGTCATCAGCCCCTGACGTAAACGGGCGAGAGCCGCGTGCGTATACACAGACGGCAATCCAATCTGAACGTGTCGTAATCCCGCCTGCCAATGCCGCGAGACGTAACTGGCATCGTAGTTACCCGAGAACAATTCGCGGAGCCAAAGCTTCAGGGTCCGCTTCAATCGCTCGATCTGTTCGAGCCCGCTAAAAGCCCGGGCTGCTACCGGATGGTTTCGAATTTCACTGTAGAAATCCTCGACGAGATCTGAAAGCAGCCGTTCGGCGACGCCGCGTAACGCTCGCAGTCGACGTGCGTCATCCTCTTTCCAGCCGACATAGCGCTGCAGCGACTGATAGAGAACAAACAATTCCTCGGGCGATGTCAGCGAGGAATTCTGCTGGTCACGGTCCGGCATTTTTTCCTTCACTGAATCTCTTCATAAGGTTTGGGACTCCGCCAACATTATGAAGGGTCGCAAGGAAATTGCGAACCAGCAGCTCGTGCCGCAATTTCAAGCCGCATTGCGAGAAGGTCGTCGAGGTACGGGAAAGGGTACCGAAGTGACGGCATGCTCGCTTCCGTTACCCGGCAGGTTTCTGCGAAGGTCGGTCGGCAATTGCCCCGACGCAAACTGAAAGACGAATCGCCAGTGCAATCCAAGCCCCGCCAGCACAGCCAGATGCCAGATTTCGTGAGGGCCGATAATCCCTTCAACCAGCGTCGGCGCCCGATTCAACAAGACGATCGCGCCGACTGTATATGACAATCCCGCCATGACGGCAGTACTCACGAATCGCCATCCATACCGTTGCCAGACGATGACAGCCGTGATGGCGCCACCCCATCCAAATACCAGAAACGACGCGATTCCCACGTAGTTGGGAAGGTGATCGAAATAGAGCATTCGCAATGTCATTCCACCGATGGCCGCAGCCCAGGCGATCGACAACGGAAGCCACCGTTCTTTCCCTTCGAACAAGATGATCTGAACAGGTGTGATGCACCCTGCGATCAACAGAAAAATCCCGGCGACATCCGCACGAAGCATAAATTCACGCCACGGACCCGGCCATTGCATGTGATAAATGGAACTCAGGACAAGTGTCTGTAACGAGGCATATGCCATCATCGCCAGACTGCACATCCGCAGAGCGTTTCCGCGACCGCGCACGACGAGCTGAATTCCCAGGACCAGAAACAGACAGAACCCCACAGCGTGACTGAGGGAACTGAATGGTTCACGAATTCCTCCGAGAGGAAATGTGGAGATTTCGTACATGGGAATGCCTCCGGTATCGCGTCAAACGAGTTCGAAGGCCGGTTCGAACTGCGGGCTGAAACGCGAGTGGTATGAAAATTCGGAGATTCCTAAAAGACCAGTTGTTCAATTGCCGGTCCGCGATAGGTCAATCTGGGACAATTCGAAGTCGCAAGAGTACTTACGTCATCGCGAACCCGAACGCCGGAACAATTCTGGAATTCTGTCAGTCGATGCGGTTGCGGACCAGATTTTCCAGATACGCAGCGACGTCTTCGAGCGACATCGGCGTGGTGTCGATGATCACCGCATCCTCGGCTGGCTTCAGCGGTGAACAGGCTCGTGTTTCATCACGCTCATCCCGCAATTCCTGCTGGATCAGTAGTTCTTCGAGTGAAACCTCCTCGCCC
>JBAWWJ010000248.1:0-11312 GCA_037146815.1 Planctomycetota bacterium | reverse complement strand
TTCAATCACAAGCAGGGACCTTCACTCACTGCTGATGGGGTGTGAACGGTTACAATGGTGGTGGCTGGAATTCGCCTCAACGCAAGCTGATAAATGGAACTCCAAATCGTCGCCAGGCCCAATAATAACAACACAACGCTGAAGCCATATGGCAGGAGTACGTTG
Source organism: Planctomycetota bacterium (assembly GCA_037146815.1). Taxonomy (GTDB): domain Bacteria; phylum Planctomycetota; class Planctomycetia; order Planctomycetales; family Planctomycetaceae; genus Schlesneria. Next base: position 11,147 of record JBAWWJ010000248.1, on the reverse strand, counting down.
TATCCATCGGCGATGATTGGCCCGATCTGCCAAAGCCCTGCGCTTAGAACGACGAATCCGCTGCCCCAAAGAAACGGGACAAAAACACCCGGTGCTGGACGACGCAAAACAGTCGGTTGTTCACTCGTTTCGTTGCTTTTCTTTGTCATTCTGTCAGGTACGTTCCAACATCTTAGCTTGGCCGTCCACTTGGTCGCGGTGGCTATCTGCCGTACCTCCGCGCCCTCTGCGTTTCTACCGATTTTCTTTTGAAACGCAGAGAGCGCGGAGATGACTCGTCGCCGAGTGATCCCAATCATTCACACAATTGATCATTTTCCGATGCAGAACAAATGCTTTTCGCCTCGAATCAGAAACTGCCCCTGGCTGATGGCGGGGGATGAATAGGCTTCTTCACCCAGCTTGTTTGTCGCAAGAACTTCGAATGTCGGTCCGACCTTCAGCACGTGCGTGATGCCGTCGTCGTCCAGAAAGTAGACTCGTCCTTCGGCGGCAACCAGTGAACCGCTGTGGTGGCGGCCCAGTCGTTCCTGCCACTTGATATCGCCCGTGACCGCGTCGTAACAGCCGCCGATTCCACCATCGGCCACGCAATAGAAAAAGTCTCCAGCAGCCACCGGCGACGGGACGTATGACACTCCCTTGTTCAAGTGATGCCATTTCACATGACTCGATTCGGTAATCTTGTCTGATCCTGTCGGGTCGATGGCAATGATGTGCTTGTCGGGAAATCCTCCCGTGATGAAGATCAGTCCCTTGTTTTCGACGGGCGACGCAACGAACTGTTCGGTCGGGCCGTCCAGAATCCAGTGCCGCTTTCCAGTGCGGGGATCATAACTGGCGACACATTTGCTGCCGGAAAGAATCATCTGAGTCCGGCCACCGAGATCTCGAATGATCGGAGTGCAATAGCTGCGAGTCCGATTTTCGCGCGGGGTTTTCCAGACGGTTGTCCCCTTCTCGCGATCCAGGGCCACAAGGTAAGCATCGCCATCGTGGTCCCCGTTGACGATGACGGTCCCTTCGAACAGGACCGGACAACTGCAGTAACCATGCACGCTGGAGAAGACACCAGGCTTTACTTTCCATTGCTGTTTCCCTGCAAAATCGTAGGCCGCAACCAGCATTTCCTTTTCGTCGAGGAATGTGACGTAGACGAGTTTGCCATCGGTCGCAGGAGTTCCCGAAGCCCAACTGTTCAGCTTGTGCTTCTTTTCCAGAGGGGCATCTTCGACATCGACTTCCCACAAGAGCTTGCCAGACTTGCGGTCAAGTGCCATCAACATGCGCCGTGGTTTGGTTTCGTCAGCTCCCGTGATGAAGATGGTGTCACCCCAGACTGCGGGTGAGGAATGTCCCCCGTAGGGGACCGGAACCTTCCAGACGATGTTCTTGCCGGTTGTCGCATCCCATTCCAACGGCAGATTTGTTTCCAGGCTGGTCCCATCCCCGCGCGGCCCGCGCCAGCAGGGCCAGTTTTCTGCACAGGCCACGGATTCCGTCAACAGTACGGCAAGCAGCGCAAACATCGACAGCTTCATCGTGTCACCTCAAGGGGAAGGAATGTATCCAATCAGCAGACGCTTATACACGAAATCGACGGCACGTCGCCACGCTGCGATACTGGACAGCCAGAGCAAATGCACTCTTCAAAATGGTGTCCAAGTCCCTGAAGTCTGCGATAAGGCTGCTCCCCACATTCAAAAAGGATTGTCGAGATTGCTGTCACTCCCTCACTCATCGCATAATTCCCAATCAATTTCCCATCCGTCTGATTGAAAGCCGCCAATGAAGCCCCTGACAATCATCGCCCTGTGCGTCGCAACGATTAACATTGGATATGCCGTTGAGCCAGCGGCACGACTTCCACAGGACGTCGCACAGGAATTGCTTCAGGTCTACGGAAAAAAGCTTGAGACCGTCGCCTATATCCCCGCGGTTGCTGTCCATGCCCGCTGGCGATTCGGCGAACTGACTGGTGATTCATCACAGCGTGGAACCGTCGAAGCAATCCTCGCGGGACCTCGGCCTGTTCCAAAGTCTCATACGGAATTTGCGGGACATCTCGTTTATGCCACAGTCGCTCACGACGCAAACGGAGAACTGCGTGACCGGTCGCTGGCAGCCGTCCGTCAGGCTGCGGATCAGTTGTTCGACGGACCCGATCACACGAAGCTGCGGTTGCCGAGTCCGCAGGAAATGAGTGACGCGGTCTTCATGTGTGGGCCAATCCTGTGCGAAGCCGGTTCGTTGACGGGTGAGGCCAGGTATTTTGACGGGGCCACGCGATACTTGAGCGAGATGCGGAAGCTGCGACAGCGTGAGGATGGACTGTACCGGCATGGGCATCTGTGCGACGCCGCCTGGGGACGTGGAAATGGTTTTCCCGCTGTTGGTGCTACGTGGTGTTTGACGCGTTTCCCTGCAGATCATCCAGGACGTGCGGATCTGCTCAAGTCGTTTCAGCAGCAGATGGCTGCTCTGGTGAGGCACCAGACCACGAATGGGACGTGGCGACAGGTGATTGATGTTCCCGAAGCCTACGAGGAATTCAGTGCGACTGCGATGATTGGCTTTGCGATGCAGCGGGGAGTGGCATCGGGATGGCTTGATCGAGCGACGTATCAACCCCTTGCGGATCGTGCCTGGGACGCCGTCTGTCGTCGGATCGAACCGGGGGGAAAAATCATTGATGTTTGCGAAGGGACGGGAACTCAGAAGTCGCTGGACGACTATTTGAAGCGAAAAGCGATTCGCGGAGTTGACGACCGCGGTGGCGCCATGGCCTTGCTGTTCGCGATTGAACGGTTGTCGACGAAAAAATAGAAGCAACGATCGTCGTCCAGAGCGAGCAAGAGACTATTCCTGGCCGAGGCCTTTCACGGCTGCTTGCAGGTCCGTTGCGACTTGTTCCCAACCCGAACGCGTATTGGGGACTGATTCAAATGTGATTGGCTTTCCAATCCGGATTCGAATCGGATGTCGGACTGGCCAACGAGTTTCCGGGCGCAGTGCTTCGAAGCAGCCTTCCAGGTAACAGGGAATCACGGGGACCGATGTTCCGGCCAACATCATTCCCAGTCCCGCCTTAAACGGCAGCATCTCGCCCGTCCGGCTGCGCTGGCCTTCTGGAAACAGGATATAGCAACACGGTTCTTCGATCAGACGCTGTTTCAGTTCCGCGAGGGCGTGCGGTCCGCAGCGTTTTCGCCACATTGGCAAGGCATTCAGCACCATGGCGGCAAATGCCGAGATGGTCGGGTTGGTGAAGAAGACATCGCCCGCCGCAATCGGAAAGATCTGGTCTCGTAATCGCAAGTCCAGTGGAGCGGCAAGGACAAGGGCGTCGAGATGGCTGCAATGATTTGCAACCAGCACAAACGGTGGATCCTTTGGCAGGTTTTCACGCCCTTCTATCTTCAGGTTGTGCCACAGATTGAGATACGCGCGGACAAACGACCACCAGATCCAGTGCAGTGCCGTGGCGATCAGACCATTCTCACGCTTGAGGCTCTTAAAGGCTTCGTGATGAGGCAGGCCAAGATCTCCGGCGGGTTTGTATTTCCAGTCGTCCATGAAAGATCTCTCGCCCTGAGTGAGAAATTTGAAAGACTCAACTATCCCCTCGACGTCCAGATCCGAATCGGCTCTCCAACACCGACTCCGACGAAGTAGTTGACGTAGTGAAACACGATGGCTGAGATCGGGACGATGCTGTCAAACCGGTCGAGAAGACCTCCGTGTCCGGGGATCGTCACGTCAAAGTCCTTGATTCCCAGGTCGCGTTTGATCGACGAAAACATCAGATCCCCCAGTTGCCCGCCGACAGAGATCAACACGCCAAGGACGAACAGATGCTGCCAACTTTCCAGCACGGTCCCTCGAAAGACCGACTGGCCAAGAATCATGACCAGCCCGGTTGTCAGAACCAGACCACTCAGCATGTTCGCGACAGTCTTGCCGGGACTTGTCTGCGGCAGTACCGGCATTCCCACTCGTTTTCCAACGATGTATCCAACGATGTTGTTCATTTCTGACGAGACCAGCACCATCAGGATCAGCGGGCGGTAATTCGGGTCGTTGGCAAGATGTCCCAGGTGCCCCAGGCCATGCCCAAAAAGGACGAAGCCGAGAACCCCAAGAGCAGTTCGCTGGATATAACCTTGAGGTCGATCGGCCAGCAAAGCGACGGTCAGGATCATGACAATCGTCAATGGAGTGAGAGCCATGAACAGGCGATACCAGTTATCGAGCGTGGCGAATGTGATCAGCATGATCCCCAGCACGATTGTCAGGCTGATTGCCTTTTCACGAAACAGCCCGGTTGCCCTGGCGTATTCGCGATAACAGAGCAGGCTCAGCAGACCGATACCCGCAATTGTCCAGGCCGCGCCGAGCAGAATCGGGGCAAACACGACTGGAGCCATCACCATCCAGGTTTGCCATCGGACCCATAATTGGCGCCGGCGAGCGTCGGTGATTCTGCCAACCTTTGCCAACCCCTGAATGACCAACGGAGCCAGCACGAGTGATGCAGCGACCGCAATCGTCACGGTGTAAGTGACGGGATGTTCAAAAGCCCGCATCGGACTGAACAACCGCTCGGATGCTGACATGATGGACTTTCACTGGATCGGGCGAGCTAAATGGAGACGTAACCCAATCAGACGATGTGCCTCAAGTGACCGGTTTATTTGCTGTCTCGCAAATGAAACGTTCCTGACTGTCTCAAAAAGCGATGATGTCGACCGAGATCATATCCGGCAAGTCGGTTATGCTGAAGATGGCGGAATTTGGGAACTCTTGACCACTGTAGATGGAAAGGCCATGGCAAAAACGAAGACGAAACAATCGAGTGAACTCGTGCGGTGCTCGTGGGCAACGGATGAACTTTCGATCGAATATCACGACCGCGAATGGGGAGTACCGGTCCATGACGACCGAGTCCTGTTCGAATTCCTGATTCTGGAAGCAGCCCAGGCGGGACTCAGTTGGTCCACGATCTTAAAGAAGCGGACGAATTATCGACAAGCCTTTGATCAATTTGATCCTGCGATTGTGGCGACGTATGGACCTGAAAAGCATGCGTCGCTGATGGCAGATGCAGGTATTGTCCGGAATCGGTTGAAGATTGATTCGACCATCGACAATGCGAAGGTGTTTCTGCAGGTGCAGCAGGAGTTTGGCAGCTTCGACCGTTATATTTGGGAGTTCGTCGGAGGAAATCCGATTCAGAATCAACGCCGATCCATGCAGGATGTGCCGGCAAGTACCCCGGAATCGGATGCCATGAGTAAGGATTTGAAACGACGGGGTTTTCGGTTTGTCGGAACGACGATTTGTTACGCGTTTATGCAGGCAGTCGGGATGGTGAATGACCATCTCGTCGACTGCCATTGCTACACGCAAGTGAAAAACGTGAAACGGTGAAGTGATATCGCGTTGAATGCGAATCGACTCTGTAGTTCAACCCTGTCGGCAGTCAAGTTGATGACCTGGGAGTCTTCTTTTTTGCCGTCTTCTTGGTCGACGATTTCACTGTGGCAGGCTGCTTTTTGACAAAGGCAGATTCGTAGATCTCGATGTATTTCGAGGCGGGAACGCGACGAATGGCTTCACCGATGACTTCGAGTGCCAGATCGTCGCTTTTCTTGAATCGAATGCAGCTTTTTCCCATGTCGAGTTTCTTGCCGGTCTTCTTCCACTCGGCCTGAAACCATTGTGACAGAGGTCCGTCGCTGTAGAGACACATCATGTACAGCGACATGTAATTCTTTTGCGATGCTAAACCGACAAATGGCAGAGGTTGTTTTGGATCGCAGTGGTATCCGGCGGGATAGACGCGATGCGGAATGAAATAGCCAATCATTCCGTACTGCATTCCTTCTTCGTAGTCGTGATCCAGATTCGCCAGGATTACCTTCCGAACCGCCTCCAGCGAAACTCGTCGCTCCGAAGAAAGTTCAGAAAGGTAAGCGTCAACGGTCGTTGCTTTGCTCTGCATCGGCTGGACTCTACGGAATGAAATGAATGGTTCAAGGTTTCTCGGCGAGCAATTCTTCGATTCGGCTTCTCAGGAATTCTTCTCCCTTGGCCCCTTCCCAGTTCAACTCACCATACCACCAGTTGCGGACTCGGCCTTTTTTATCGATCAGGTAAACACTCGGCCACATGTTGTTGCCCCAGGCCTTCCAGTTTTCTGAGGCACCGTCCATGATGACCGGGTACTGAATCTTTCGGTCGACGACATTGCGCTGCAGATTATCGAGCTTTCTTTCGCTGTCGGTTTCGGGAGTCTGAATCCCAATAATCGTGACACCAGACTTCGCAAATTTTTCCTGCCACCCCTGATAGTGGGGAAGATTACGAATGCAGTTGATGCAACCGAATGCCCAGAAGTGGACAATCACGACCTTGCCGCGCAACTGCTGCAATGTGATCGGTTCCGAGTTGATCCAGGCAGTGACTCCGCGTATCTCGGGTGCAACACAACCGACTTGAACAATCTTTCCCAGATCAAATGCGGTTCCCAGCATACTGCTGAAATCAGTTTGCTGACGTGACGTCAGAACCTCCGAAAAGCGTTTCGCGTCGGCCTTGCGTAGCTTCGCTCGTGCTTGTTCCTGGATCGTGACCGATTGTCCAGCGATCTCTTTTTCGGTCGCTTCCCGTTCTTTTGTAGCGTCAGCAAGGGCTGTTCGTAACCGAGCCACCTGCTCGGTAGAAAGCTTCAACTTGTCGACCACTTCAGGTGAAACCAGGGCTTTCCATCCACGCGCCTGCAAGACAATCTGTTGGAAGCGATCCAGTTGTGGCTGGTTCAATTCCTTCTTCAGGCCTTGTTGGAGTCTGGCATGGAGTGAATCGAGTTGTGCGGCGCACTTGCTGACAGGGGTATCGCGCAACTGCCAGAATGTCTCGTCGACATCCGCAATGGCGGCGTAGACCGCTTCGACCTGCTTCGGCTTAAGACCCAAGTCGGCATGGACCGACGGATCGCGTGCGATGGCGAGTGTCAGGTAGGGAACCACCGGAATTTCTGCGGGGAGATCCTCAGGCGCGGTAGTCGCGGACTTCGTTGTGGACTTACCCGTTGTTTTTGGAGCGGCAGCAAGCAGCGAACCTGCAATACCAATGAACCCGAGACAAACAAGCATGATCAACGGGAGGGTGTGCTGCACGCGACAAAGATTGACCTGTGCCATCTCACACTGCGAAGTCAATCGAATGACGGATTTCGTAGACTGCATCTGTCATCTCCAGAAAGGTCGGCAGATTGTATCATCCGATCCAAAACGACTGCCTGGAAAACTGTGGTCACGCGCAGAATCTGACGTACTACCAACAAAAACAGCCACGCTTGAAGAAGCGTGGCTGCAATCTTGTCACTGGTTCAAAACCCGCGTCTGATTCACGCTAATTGTGTCCGTGAGTCATTCGATTCGTGCCATCAATCTTTACCTGGAAGATGGGTGTCGTCACCATCTGCAGCACGTCACCCGCATCGGGCGGCGAAGCGGCGGCAGCTGCTTCGTCGGCAAGTTGATCCTGACCTTCATGCCGGTAGCAATTGCTCAGCGCCATGAAGGCTCTTTGATTAAAGGGCTTGGGGAACATTTGTGCCGCAACATGAAGCGGCTGAATGGCTTCGGCGTATTTTTCCTGAGCCTGAAGGGCTTCGCCGCGAAACAGTTGAGCGATCGGCTCAAACGGCCCGGCATCCTGAACGTGATTCAATTCATCGATCGCATAGAGCGGCATGTTCAACTCCAAGTATCCTTCGGCGGCTGCAAGTCGTCGAACGATCATCTGGGGATTGAATGGCGCGTTTTCCGTTTCCTCTTGGTTGCTTCTCATGGCAGCCTCCCTCCCGCTGGGTGTGAAGACTCAAACTGGTGTTTCGAGCAAGTTCCCTGCCGTGTACGTGAGATTTAGTACGCACGCCCCGTGCCGAATCGCGTACAAATCGCAAGAACATTCCTCAGCATTAACCGTAGCAGTGAGTTATGACACGTCAAGCTGTCGGAGGTTCACGTGGTAGAAATGTCAGTTTGACAATAGTCCGGGCGAAAATGACGACGGTATTGGCAGTCCGGTCGAATCGAGGCTTCCCTGAAGTGTTCCTGTCAAGGTGCCGATCTGTTGGCTAAATCAGACTTTGCGCAAACGAATTCGACGTAATTCGTCGTATGCCGCAGGGTCATCGTCTATTTGAGTCCATTTTTCCAAGCGGTGCCTGAAGTCCAGTTCACCATAGCGATCTTTAATTCTTCGAAACCAACTCAATTTCATGTGGCTATTGATTGCCGGCTGCCTCGGTTCCGCATTTGTCACGTCGCTGCTGGCGACGTTTGCGATGCGCTGGCTCGCCCCAAGAATCGGGTTGATCGATAAGCCTGCTGCCCGCAAAGTCCATCTGGTCCCAACCGCACTCGGGGGCGGTATCGGGATCTGGTGTGGTGTCGTTCTGCCGCTGGTTGCAGCTCAGATCCTGGTCTGGTCATGGCAGCAGAATCCCCCGGAATGGCTCCCTGAGGAATTGTCTCGACATCTGGCAGGGGCGCTGTATCGGTCGCGCGAACTCTGGGGAATTGTCGCTGCTGCGACGTTTCTGGCACTGACCGGGCTGGCTGATGACTTTCGTCCCTTATCCTGGAAGCTGCGTCTGGTATTGCAGTTCGGAGTTTCCATCGCAATTGTGGCCAGTGGTGTCCGGGCCACCGTGTTCGTGAATAATCCGTGGCCGGGTGCGATCTTGTCAGTGCTGTGGTTTGTGGTCCTGGTCAATTCCTTCAATTTTCTGGACAACATGGATGGTCTGTCAGGAGGCATTGGCCTGATCGTCAGTCTGATCTTCAGCGTGATGATGCTGACCAAACCAGGTGACCCTCATTGGTTCGTCGGTGGTTTTTTCATGATCCTGGCGGGATCGTTGCTGGGGTTCCTCGTTCACAACTGGTCGCCAGCCCGCATCTTTATGGGGGACGCGGGAAGTTACTTCCTGGGGTTCAGCGTCGCGTCGATGACACTGCTGGGAACTTTTTACTCACATACGACAGATTCCAATCGACACGTGGTCTTCGCACCACTTTGTGTGATGGCTGTTCCTCTCTATGACATCTGTTCTGTCGTGCTGATCCGATTGTGGGAAGGCCGCAGTCCATTCCAGCCGGATAAGCGTCACTTTTCGCATCGGCTCGTGGCACTCGGGTTGACCAAGGTTCAGGCGGTCTTGACCGTCCATCTGACCACCTTGACGACGGGCCTGCTGGGCCTCACCCTTTACGCTGTCTCCACTTGGTCGGCAGCACTTGTGATCGTCGCTACTGTGGGTTGCATACTGCTGCTGATCGCGATTCTGGAAGCGGCGCCACGTGAGGCGAGTTAGTTTTCATCGTGCACTCCTCTGCCCTCATCAGGATACTGCCAGGGTGGGAAAGTCCCGAATTCATTGATGTGAGTGAGTTGCGCGATGAGCAATGCTGAATCCTCAGTTCGCCGAACCCGTCAGCGGGAGATGGATACCGGCGCAGCAGTCGATCGTCAGCAAATCTTTGTCGTTGGTATGGCGGGGCTCGCCGCCGCCTTGATCTTCTCGCGATTTTTTCTACCTGCCGAATCGGCGGCGCAGGGGGACACCCTGTGGATCGTCACTGCATGGATGATCTTTGGGACGATCGCCAGCTTGGGAATTTCGTTCCGCTGGCTCCCTTCCCTGCGAATGGGCCCAATGGATTTTGCCGTCTTTCTCTGGATGGGAGGGCAAATCGTTGCGTCGATCGTTGTCGTAGTCAACGGCGGTGATAAGCGATCAGCGACCAATCTGGCATGGGAATGGGTTGGGTTATTCGTCGTCTGGATGGTTGTCCGACATGGGATGGTGGATCGATCGATCCGTCAGGCGATCTTGCGAGCATTGATTGTCACGGGAGCTCTGCTGGCTGGATTTGGCCTGTACCAGCACTATGTCTCGCATCCCCAGATGGTGGCGGAGTACTCACCGCTGTTCGACAAATTGCATACGGCAAACGGTTCGGAACTGGTTGCGGTCAAGCAAAGACTGACGCGCGACGGGATTCCGACAGAAGGGTCTGCTGCAATCCTGTTTGAAAAGCGGTTGCGAGACAGTCGTGAACCGCTGGCACTGTTCGCTCTGGCGAATACTTTCGGCGGTTTTCTGGCGGTCACGCTGGTGCTGTTACTTGGTGAAGTACTCGCAACGTGGCAGCGTGGAGGTCGATGGAAAGTGATCCTTTCGCTCGTCGTGATAGCAGGAGTCATTGGCTGGTGTCTGCTGTTGACGAAGAGTCGCACAGCCTGTATCGGAACTCTCTGCGGGGTTCTGGTCTTGCTGGCACCCTGGGTCCGACTGAGCGGCCGGTTGCGGCGATTTCTTCTGCCGATCGGTTTCGCGATGGTCGCCGCGACTGGCGTTGTCGGACTGTTGCTGGCGATCGGGAGTCTGGATCATCAGGTCCTGTCGGAAGCTCCCAAATCTCTTTCGTACCGCATTCAATACTGGCGGGCGACCAGCCGCATGATTGCCGCTCATCCGTGGATCGGCGTGGGACCGGGGAACTTTCGGCAGTCCTATCTGCAATACAAATTGCCGGAAGCGAGTGAAGAAATCGCTGATCCGCACAACATGTTCTTCGAGATGGCCGCGACCGGAGGAGTTTTTTCGCTGGCTGGACTTTTGGTCCTGCTGGGACTGGGACTGATGCGTGGTCGAGTGAACCCGCAATCACCGACCGAGGGTGATCGGACAGTTGGGTCTGCGCCAGATTATTCGACGGTCGTCTTCTGGCTGGCAGGTGCCGGCCCGGTTCTTGCCTTCTTTGGCCAGTTGTTGTGGTGGGGCGAATGGGAAGATCGACTGTTCATCCTGTCGCTCGTCTGGAGCACATTGGGCGGACTGCTGGCGGTCTGTTGGCCCCGACCCGCAAAATTGTCTGCCGCGGTGAATTTCGAACAATCTGACATCGTCCGTGCTGCCGCAGTGGTGTTGGTTGTCCATCTTATGGGAGCTGGCGGGATTTCGATGCCTGCGATGACACAGATCCTGTTGCTGCTGCTGGCCTGGGGGGGCTGCCGGGTGGGAACTGAACCAACGACAACGACAACGACAACGGCGAGCGTCGCCCGGT
>JBAWWJ010000247.1:0-11393 GCA_037146815.1 Planctomycetota bacterium | reverse complement strand
GTCTTGTTTTCAATGAAAACTGTTCCACCCAAAGCATTCTTGGGGATCAGCTTCGCATCGACCTGACCGGCTTCGATGGCGGCAAAGAGTTCGACCTGTTCCGCGTTGGGGTCAAATTTGGGATTAGTAATCGGCTTCTTGGCAGGAGTTTTCGCTGCGGCCGATGCCGTACCCTGCGTGGAAAGCACCAGACCAAGGCAGGCGAGGCAACAAGCAAACAGCGTTGTAGTAGAACGACGAACCATAACAAGTTCCTTTTCGCAGTGATTTGCTGATTGAAGCTCGCGCTTTACAACAATGACCGATCGGCAGCGACGGATTGACAGTCTGGTGAATTGTAAACCTTCGTCAAACCCAAGAGCAACGAAAACTTGCCGTTTGATCGACTTTTTGACGAGAACTTGGGTAATCCTCTGGTTTATCGACCAACTCCCCATCACCAGATCGAACTTCAATGCCACTCTCATTTTCACGGCATATTCGAGCAAGTCTTACCGATTCAAGTTCCTGCGCTGACGAAGAAAGGGATTCTCTGGCTTGAGCGAATCGCTCGGTCCGATGCTTCGCCTCGCTTTGAACGTCGCGATCCGGGTAATTGGTTAACTTTAACACCGGCGATGGCAAAATTGTGATTGTTCGACTTGCCTACCGATATCAATTGTCCGGGCGATACGAAATCTGCACGTCGGGTGGAATGTTCCATGACATCACGACTTTTCAGTCGGCGAGTTTTACTGGCTCTCGGTACAGCTCTCCTCATTCCACTCACCAATTGTTCCTGTCGAGTTACGGCGCAATCGGTAGCGAAAACCCAGCATTCACAGAATTACGAGCGACTGGAAATCATTTACCGCGCTCACTCGGCAGCCGGACCGTTGTTTACTGCGAATCACGAAGTTCCCACATCACGATCTGGAATCATTCAGACGTCGGCACAGATCGTCGAACCTGCACCTTTCGAAAATATCAGTTGGTCAAAGGCAGAACTGAGGATCGAGTCGCCGCATCCCGATGGGCGGAAAGATGTTGCAAAAGTGACGCTGAGGTTCAAGCCAGTCGATTGTTGCCACGAGTGTGAGCGCCGTTCCTGGCGCCAGAAATTTGAAGAACAAGTCGGCGTGCGGAAATCGAGGAACGACGACATCAAAGCTCGCTGGTTTTACACGGCCTCACCTGTCTGTCAGGGTGAAACTTACGCGGAGATGGAACTCGCTAGGGAAGAATTGGATCGAATCCTTGCTGATCTCGATTCCCACGGCTACTTCTCAGAGCATTCCCGATCAGCGGATTCGGAATCTCAATTGGAAGTCCGCCTGAATCGCCGCTGGACTTCAAAACGCTGGAGCTTTGAGCCGCAATTGGATGCTTTGACAACGCGAGTTTACGAACAAGGGTCGATGAAGCGATCACTTGCGGAACGCTAATGGCGAGATTGCAATTCGTCTGCGTCCCCGAAGTCGACAGTTTGATCCCGATTCAAGTACGAGCGTTCTCGATAAATCTGGCGACGAGATCAAGATCCTTTGTCGCCGTTGAAGATTCCACGCCGCTGGCAACATCGACTCCCCACGGCTGTACGGCTGTCACGGCCATCGCAACGTTGTCCGCCGATAACCCGCCCGCCAGGATCAGTGGGGGCCAGTTCTCTCGCTTATATGCTTGGGAAAGCGCGTCCCACGGGACGGTATGCCCAGTTCCTCCGTAAGCCCCGGCAACACGTGAATCGATCAGGCACCCTGCAACAACAACACCCAGTTCGTGGCATTCGGCCAGATGCTCCGCAAGTCCCGACAGCGAATCGCCATCCATCCGCCAGGCCCGATAAATCGGCTGACCACCAATCGCGTGTGAAATTTCTGCGATCTGCGTCGCTGATTCATCGCCGTGGATTTGAACAGCATCCAGTCGACAGGCCTCGACAAGCTCCGCGATCTCCTGTGCGGACTGATTGACGAAGACACCAATCCGCTGGACTCGATCCCCTGTCAGTTCTCCAATTCGGATCGCATTTTCACGCGCGACGAAGCGTGGCGATTTGGGGTAAAAATTCAAACCAATCGCATCCGGGCCCAACTGAGCGACACGGTCTGCTGTCAGTTCATCGCGAATACCGCAGATTTTGACCCACACGGCGCGTTCCACTTCTTCATGGTTTTTGCTGCTCGCAATTGTGACGCAACTGCCTTCTGCTAAAAAAGAAACGTCCCTCGCATTGAATGCGAGGGACGTTGTTTCTGTCAGAAAAAGCAAGAAATCTTACTCTTCGGCGACGTATGGCAGCAGACCGATGAACCGAGCCCGCAGAATCGCCTCACGGACGGCTCGCTGGAACTTGGCACAATTGCCCGTCTTGCGTCGAGCCAGCATATTTCCTTCACGATCAATCATCGAACGCAAGGTTTTCAAGTCCTTGTAGTCAACGAAGATCGGATGTGGCGACTTGTCACAGCCGCTCGGACAGAAACGGCAGCGCAGTTTCTTCTTCAGGCGTTGACGCTTCTTACGGAGTTTCTTGATTTCGGTCTTGTTCAAAGCACTCATGGACAGGGCCTCGGTTGGTGATTCCGGTGAACTTCGGAATCCGTTTCACGGTGAAACGCAGAGGGATAACTCATTCGCGCCGCGTTTCAAACGGCACGACCGATCCAACGGATCGACCGATCCTTACGGGACCGGGCTCTGTAGTATCTGGGGGACGGGATGGAAATGCAAGTCAAACTGGCAATCAGGGCACTACGAATTCGGACCGCAATCCGTTAGACTCCGTGACGAAGTTCCAATGTTCCAGCGACTCGGAATTCGAGGCATGCCCAACGTCAACGTTGTCTGTTTTCTCGCCAGCTATTGCGTCGCCTTCGGGTTTGATGCGTGGCGGTTGCGTGCACGAGCAGAATGGAGCCGGTTGGTCTCGTTGGGGTTCGGTGCGGCCGGCTTACTTGCTCAGACGCTCTACCTGATGCTGCGATCCAGCCAAACGCAGCAACCCCCGCTGCTCAGTTCTGCTCACGACTGGTTGCTCGTTTTGGCCTGGCTGGCGGTGCTGACACACTTGTTTGTTTCGATACTCGATTCGTCGATCGCCAGTGGAATCGTCGTCTGGCCAATCGTACTGACTCTGGTGGTGGGTTCACTTTTTGTCGTTGCCGCTCCAAACCACGTTTTGGATTATCATCGAGGATGGAAGATGCTCCATGCATCGATGCTGGTCCTGGGGACAGCCGCGATACTTTGCGGCTTTGTCCTCAGTCTTCTCTATCTCTGGCAACATCGACGGCTCAAACATCGGCAAATGCTCCAAAGTGGACTCACGCTTCCCAGCCTGGAGAAACTGGAACGCTACAATCGGTGGGCAGTGCTGGTCTCAGTCCCGTTGCTCACTTTTGGTGTCGCCAGTGGCATCGGACTGTCTGCATTTGGAAACCACGAATCGGTTCCCACTTGGACAGATCCCGTCGTTCTGGGTGGTGCAGTGACCTGGTTGCTGATGTGCGGCATGTTCGGCTGGCTACTCATTGGAAAACGACCTCCAGGACGCCAGGTCGCCTGGCTGACCGCGTGGGCGTGCGGATTTCTGCTGTTCATGATTGTGGGACTGCAAATGTTAACGGCCGCGATTCGAGTTCCCTCATTGCACGGCTCTGAACGCCCTCGAATCCCTGAACAGCCTGCGGAGTTGCCGTGAACCTGCATCCGTCGTGCGGGTCCGTCAATTTTGCCTCGCCCGGTCGCTACGAGAATTACCCTTGAATCTGCTTGTTACATACTGCACGCACCAAACAACACCGCTGGCGGTTCGCGAGCGACTGGCGTTTTCGTCGCGTGATCGGATCGAGAAAGCCTACGGCGAATTGCGGGCGCGGATGCCCGACTGCGAAGCCGTAATTCTGTCAACTTGCAATCGCGTCGAAGTCTACCTGGCGAGTTTTGAAGACGATCCGGAACAGACCCAGCAACGACTGGCCCAGTTCCTATCCGATTTTCACGGCGTACCACTCGACGAGTTTGTCGGGGAATTGCGGTTTGCAGCGGGATCCGAAGCAGTCTGGCACCTGTATGAGGTCATTTCATCGCTGGACAGCATGGTCCTTGGTGAACCGCAGATTGTAAACCAGGTTCGTCAGGCGTACCGCGAAGCTGAGGAGTCGGGCGCATGCGGTCCACTCATTCACTCCTTGTTCCAGAGTGCGATCCGCGTATCAGGACGTGTCCGATCGGAAACGCGGCTGGCGGAAGGGCGAGTTTCCATCGCCAGTGTCGCCGTCGGTGACTTTGCCAAGAGCATTTTTGACAGCTTCGGAGACAAACTCGTTTTGATCGTTGGCGCCGGTGAAATGGCCGAAGAGACGCTGCGGTATTTGAAGGACGAAGGGGTCTCGCAAATAGTCGTCGTGAACCGCAGTCCCGAACGCGCAGAGCGCCTGGCCAAAGAATGGGGCGGTCGAGCGGAGCCGTGGGAAAGCCTCGATCAATGGTTGGGAAAAGCGGATGTCATTGTCAGCACGACGGGGGCTGACAAGCCGATCGTCGATGTCTCTCGATTTCGTAGAGCCAGGGTAAACGCCGCTGGCCGACCAGCGTTCATTCTCGATCTCGGGGCTCCTCGCGATTTCGAACCTGGTGTCGGTGCACTGGAAGATGTCTTCCTGTATGACATCGACAGCCTGAGCAGGACATGCGAAGAAAATCGACGGGCTCGGGTACGCGAGATTGAAAGTGCTCGTCAAATTGTTTCGGATGAACTCGGTCGATTCAAAGCCGAATTCCATCATCGTGCCAGCGGGGACGTCGTCGCCCGGTTGATGCAGGACTGGCATGGAATCAGCACGGACGAACTCGGGCGTCTGTTTAACAAATTGCCGCATCTGACCAGCCGCGATCGCGAAGCGATTGAACGAACGGTCGACCGGATCGTCAACAAGCTGCTCCATCCCCCACTGACGGTCCTCAAGGATGAAGCACGCGAAGGAACACCGCACGGCCTGATCAGCGCCCTCAAACGCCTCTTCCGCCTGGACGGCTGACTTCCGACTTCCGACTTCCGACTGTCGACTTCCGACTGCCGATTGCTGATCGCTGCCCCCACCACCAGCCAACGAAAACAGGCGTCGAAACCGAAGTCTCGACGCCTGCTTGAATCGACCTGCTTGAATCAGTCAAGCCGGAATCAACCACCTTGGCTGTTGTTTGGAGCACCAGCAGCGATCATGTCGCATGATGTGGCGCAATCGCAATCATCGACGCCATCGGTGTTGACGGAACCGAAGGTGTAGGAAATGGCATTTCCACTCTTCTTGCAACCACTGAATCCGGTGAATCCGAACGACTGGTTCAGAACGCCGATTGCGTGAGCGGTGTCTTGCAGTTCTTCGTTAACAGCAACGACAACGCTGCTCAGGCCAACGATAACTCCGAGAACACAGATGGTCAGGACGAGAACGAGTTCGGCGGAGATGATCACACCGGCTTCGTCATTCAAGAAATTCTTGAGCATTGAACAGATCCCTGTTTGTGTTTAATTGATGCTTGAACTGAATTGTCGACAGCCGACTGAACACGAACGATTCTGCCAGCCCGGTTTCAACGTCGCGGATGCTCCGTGAAGGTGTCACCGTTACCAGATGAACTCGAATTCTGGCCAGAATTCCAAGTTCGCCCCTCTGGTTAAGAGGTACGACCTGTCAGTTCGCGAGGCTGACAAGTGAAGTATGAGGTTCCTGGAGAGAGCCAGGAGGTTATCAAATGGAGATGGGCACAAGCCCGCTACAAGTCCTTACGTTGACATGAACCAACGATTCAGGTGGACTCGCACGATCGATGCCACACCACTTGTCGTTGCAGGGGGCATCGTCTGTCTTGACGGTACAGACCGATTTTCGAGTACCGTTTGCTTGGCACAACTGATACAGTCCGCGCGTTCGACGGCATCGCAGTCACTACAATTGTAACTGTTATGACAACAGTCATTTTCACGAACAGGCAGAAAATCCCGCCATGTCCTTCAGACGCCATAATTGGCGTTTCAGGATGCGAACGAACAATTGTCAACCTGTCAGAAAATTGAATCGTTTCGCCAGTCTGCGACAGGTGCCGGGCTGAAGGTTCACTCGCACAAAGCACAGTGTTTCAACTCTGTCGCAGTGGTAAGAACGGGTAAGCGACCTGAATGGTCGCGAAAGAACTTTCGAAGAAAGTGAACGGTTCCGATTCAATAATCGTGATGTCGCGATTCGGATTTCGACGGACTCCGAAAGCCTGAAGTCCTGTGCTTTGACGAAGTCGTCGCAATGCTGCCAACGTGGCAGTCGCACGCACAGCGTCATTCACTGCAAGGCTCGTATCATATTGCAGTGCAATGATGTTACGGCAGGAATGCGAACGGCCGGGAAATCCTGGCGCGCTTGTTGCTTTTTAATTCAGCATCGGTCGGCGGACTGCCATTTTGAGTCTCGGAATCGTCGGCGATGGTTTCCTCAACCTCCCGGACGGGACACTGAACGCGGGTTCCCTAACCCGTCGAAAGGCCGTTCCTTTGACAATGCTGTACCCTCGTACCTTCGGAGTCACCCGTGTCTGACAAGCAGGAATTCACGTTTCAGACAGAGATCAAGCAACTGCTGAATATCCTTTCGCACTCGCTTTATCAAAACCGCGAGATTGCGATTCGAGAATTGATTTCGAACGCATCTGATTCACTCAATAAACTCCGTCACATTCAGTTGTCCGAATCACAGTACCGCGATGATGTCCCGTTGCAGATCACTCTGGAACCCGACAAGGAGGCCAAGATCCTGGTCATCCGCGATACCGGGATTGGCCTGACGCACGACGAACTTGTGCAGAATCTGGGAACAATCGCTCACAGCGGTTCCAAAGAATTCCTGCGCAGCATCGAGTCAACGGGGGGCGATGCGAAGCCCGATCTGTCATTGATCGGGCAGTTCGGGGTCGGCTTTTATTCCGCATTCATGCTGGCAGAAAAGGTCGAAGTCGTCACTCGCAGCTACCGCGAGCAAAAGGGATGGCGCTGGGAATCGGACGGAACGGGACGTTTCACGATCTCTGAAGTCGAAGGTGAAGTTCCGCGCGGCGCTCAGATTCGTCTGCATTTGAAGGATGAAATGGAGGAATTTACCGAGCCGACTCGGTTGAAATTCATCATCCGGAAGTACTCGACATTCGTTCCTCACGCGATTAAGCTCGCGGACGAAGTCTTGAACGAACAGAAACCGATCTGGGTTGAACCTAAGAGTCAGGTGACCGAGGACCAGTATGCCGGCTTCTATCAGTGGCTGACGCATCACTCCGAAGAAAAGCCGCTGTGGCATCTGCATTTGTCGAGTGATTCTCCAATCCAGTTCCATTCGATTCTGTATTGCCCTCCGTCCAACTTCGAATTGATGGGATTCGGGCAGATACAGCACGGCGTTAATCTGTGTGCCAAGCGAGTGCTCGTGCAGGATGACTCGCAGGACCTGCTACCCGACTACCTGCGGTTTCTGTACGGTGTCGTCGATTCTGCCGACCTGCCGCTCAATGTTTCTCGCGAAACGCTGCAGGATCACAAGCTGCTGCCGAAATTGAAGAAGGTTCTGACGAAAAAGGTCCTGGATTTCCTCGCTGACCTTTCTCAGGAGCAGCCCGAGACATTCAAGACGTTTGCAGAACAATTTGGATCAATCCTGCGAACCGGGATTGGCTCGGACTACGAAAACCGTGAACGCATTGCGAAGTTGATGCGATTCCATTCCACGTTCTCGGCCAGCGAGAGCACCCTGCTGGCTGATGGCCTGAAAGGGAAAGCCCCGTCGGTCTCACTGGATGACTATCTCAAACGCGCTCCCGAAGGACAGTCTCAGATTTACTATTTGAGCGGCCCGAACCTCGATGCGATGGAAAAACATCCGCATCTGGAAATCTTCCGCAAGCGAAACCTGGAAGTCCTTTTCCTGGATGATACCATCGATGAATATGCACTGATTCAACTCCGTTCGTACGAAGGTAAGGACGTGATGTCGATCGATGGTGCCGATGTGAAGTTGCCCGAATTGACAACGCCTGAGGACGAAGCCGAAAGCAGGGAAGCCCACAAGAATCTCACACGAGTGATCGAGTTATTCCGTGGTGCGCTCGATGACAAAGTCGCGGAAGTGAAGGAGTCATCGCGGTTGACCGACAGCCCGTGTTGCTTGATCAACCCGCGCAGCCACATGAGCAGCCGGTTGCAGCAGGTTCTCGGTCAGACGATGCGGGAATTCGAACAGACCAAGCGCGTCATGGAGATTAATCCGCACGCAGGGTTGATCAATCGACTCTGCGAGTTGAGTGCAAACTCTGACAACGACGACTTCATCCGTGACTGTGGCCGTCAACTCTATGCAAACGCCCAGATCCTTGACGGCCTGATTCCAGACGTTGAAGACACAACGTCTCGCTCGCTGCGGTTCATGGAGGAATTGGCAAGAAGCAAATCTGCAATTGTCGTCTGAACAAGCGCCAATGTTCCCGGGGGGGGGCCTCGATGCCCCTCGGGAACTCTCGTGAACTCGACTTTCCTGAACAATTGCCGTATCACAGCAATAAGTTCGTGTTGGGTCCATGAGTCACAGAATCAAGACCGGACAGGGCTCCAACCGGGAATTGTTCGCCGGAATCCAAAGCCAGGGGAGCCGATGTTTTTGAAAAGCACATGGTTCATCGGCTTGGCATTCTGGTGTTGGTCGAGCGTTTCATTACAAGCGAATGATTCGCTTCCCCTGTCCCCAGGAACGTGCGTGGATGCTGCCAAGCGCCCCTTGAAAGGAGTGCGCGTTCGACTGCTGCAAGGGTTCGATGAGATTCGGCCTCGCCGGGTAGACTCCATGGGCGAGACCGTCACAAATGTGAAAGTGACTCACGAGACCATCACAGATTCGATCGGCCGGTTCTGGTTGACGAATGAGCAGGCAGTCGAACCACGGGTGACGATTTCCCTTCAACAGTCGATCCTGGTGATGGATTCGCAGGGATGGCTCCCTGAGATTCGTCCTTTGAACCATCCAGTTGCGTATATCCAGGCGGAACCAAAGTCGATCGGCGCTGTCCGGTTCATCGGAATTGACAAGCAACCGGTTACGGATGTAACTGCAGATTGTATCGGAGGAGACTGGCCAGACGCGGCACTTCAACCGAGTGCCAAGATGGGACTTCGCCTGACTGCAGATCGTCAAGGAGTCATTCAGTTTCCTGTTGGAACGGCGGGAACGTGCATTTGGGTTCACGCCCATAGGTATCTGCCCTGTGCCTTGCGCCTGCAGGCGGCAGCGACGCAGAATCGCCATGAACGGGGCTTCGAATTATTTCAGGCAACGATGGAGCCGACGGAACTGGAGTTGGTTCCTTCCGGAGAAGCCATCGGACGCGTCGTGGATGAAACGGGCACACCGGTACCGAACATGGCAATCGTCGGTCTGGTTCGGCCAGTTGGGGCTGCAGTCGGCCAGCGGCGTCAAATCGATCTGCGCGGCATCGAGACGGTCTCAGACGAGCTGGGAAGGTTTCGATTGACGGGTCTGCCCAGAGATTGGATTCAACTGATCGCCTTCGACCAGGTTCGATCCGGTGAAGCGGAATCACTGGTCACGGGAGTCCCCTGGCAGGCTGGAGATATCGTGGTCCGGTCGATGCGCCATGTTCGTGGCATAGCGTGGGATAGCGGCCGAAATGGGCCGTTAATTCCGAAGGATGAAGTACGAATTGCGTTTCGGTCCAGGGAGCTGGGGACGCGCTGGTCTGCCGCAGTCGATCAGCGCGGCGAGTTCATATTGCACGTTCCGCCGTCCGTCAAAGGACAATTGCAACTCTCACCTCATCCGTCGCTGGTGCAGATCGGAGTTGGCGTAGCTGTTGATGAGAAATCAAAGACGGAACTGGTCGTGCGAGTCCAGGAAGTCGCGGCCACTCTCCCTGACGCTGAAGTGGCGGTCCATTTGAACGACTTTCCGCGAGACTATGCCCTCGCAGAAAAGGAGTTTGTGCGACACATCCCGCCCCCTTTTACGAAGAGCCGTCAGGCATTCTGGCAGTCCCTTCGCCAGCGGGCACAAACGCTGCCGGTCTGGATGAAATCATCGCAATTGGCACAATCGCAGTTAGAGAATCAGCCGAACGCGATGATTTTTGTCGTTGATGATCGCGGATCGTTTCACTGCGTTCATGCCAGTTCAGGCGATGTGTTCCTGGCGACGTTACTGCACCACACATTTCCACAGTTTCCTGCGAGTCGGATTCGCTTTCCACAGATGAATTGGAATGGACAACCTTTTGACAAGTTGACGTACTCGGGAGACATCGTATTGCGGGAGCGATTGCCGGTTGCCCAGGCAATCTCCAAATTGGAGTTGATCCTGCAAAACGACTGCCATTTGCCGGTCCAACTGGTTGTCGACAGCGAAATGATCGAAGCCCTGCACGTTCGTGGTCGACTCGACACTGGCTCTTTCAAACGAAAGAGGGTGCCGATCAAGCTGGCTTCGGATGCCTCTGCTGGACCATATGGCAGGAGTGGAACGCCGACCGATCTGATCGCCAACGTAGCCATATCTCTCGGGCTGGATTATTTGTTCGAAGCAGATATTACAGGCGACGCCCCCCTGACCTGGGAAGTCTCGTGGCCTCCATTCGTGCCACCGGGCGATACTGATCGTGTCGTGAATGAAAAGAAGCGTATCACCCTGATGCGTCAACGGGCTCCGGCCGTACTGCGGGAACAATTGGGGCTGGAAGTCAACATTCACACGGTGTCGCTTCCCCGCATTACCGTCAGTCCGCGTTCGCGATAACAGGTCAACGGCACTTTCATTTGTGATCAATCTGAAACGACGTATCGACGTAGTCAAACGTCAACGCCTCTTTCGGATTCTTGACAACCTTAAACGCCAGCACACGTGGAAGACTGACGGCTGTCGGGGAATGCTCTTCTTTGGCGGCGAGGTAATAGCCCTTAAAGCGACCATCAAAAACACTCAAACGAAACTTTGACTGAGAGGTCCCCACGAGCATCCGCCGTTCATCAAGTGAACCCTTGCTTGGACGCTTGGGGCTGGTCGTTTCCAGGACTTCAATCACCCACTTCGTGGTTTCGCCCGGTTTGTCGGCCAGATAGACCTTCACGTCATCGTCAGCTTGATCGATCGCGAGGTACCTTCCCTTGGCAGTTTGCAGGTACGGCGAACTGATTTTCCAGACACTTTGCAAGCCCTCGATTGGCGGAGCATTTCCCCCTCGGCCAGCGATCAGAACCAATCGGCCTTTTTGTTCGGCAAGACTTCCTCCATCCGTGGTCGACAGCGAACCAATAAACTTTGCCTCGTTAGCAGAATCTATGGGTGGATTTCGGTTCTGGTAGGCGACCGAGG
>JBAWWJ010000246.1:0-11532 GCA_037146815.1 Planctomycetota bacterium | reverse complement strand
TAACCAACCACATAAGCAGTTGACGCTGTTCGACTTATAGCCGGACAGTTGTGGTTGGCAAAATGATCTCGCCCATCGCGACCACTTTGGGACTCGTCATCTGGTGGTTGTTTGCCACGCGACTCCGGTGGGCTGATCGTCGGCTGAGTGTCAGCGTGCTGGCCATCGTCGCGATTGCCACACCACTGATTGCGGGCAGCAACTTTCCAGCCATGGCGATGATGATTTATGCACTTCCAGTACTTTCGACGGTCTGGGTAACGTGGCTGGTGCTGTCGATTCCGCTAACTTGGCCCGTGCGTGAGTATGGACTGGCTTGTCTGTTCGTTCTGATCGGAGCCGTCTGCTCGATGCTGAGACTGGATGGAATGGATGGCAGTTTCGCAGCAGAGTTTCACTGGCGCTGGGAACCGACCGGTGAAGCACGACTGCTGTCCGAATTATCAACTCCTCGGCCTGCCAGCATCGTGAAAGATGCCGTAAAGCCTTTGCAGCCGACTGACTGGCCCTGTTTCCGAGGCCTGAATCGCGACGGCCAGGTCCATGGCGTATCGATCACTACAGACTGGGATGCCAATCCTCCGAAAGAACTCTGGCGACATCGCGTCGGCCCGGGTTGGTCATCGTTCGCTGTGATCGGGCCACGCGTTTTCACTCAGGAACAACGTGGCGATCAAGAACTGGTCGTTTGTTATGAAGCAAAAACCGGGGCTGAGGTCTGGTCACACAGTAATGCGACACGATTTACTGAAATCGTGGCTGGTGCCGGCCCCCGTGCGACTCCGACCTTTCATGACGGACGACTTTATTCCTGCGGAGCCAATGGCGACCTGAACTGCCTGGACGCGGAAACCGGCAAGCTGATCTGGACTCGAGACATCGTGGCCGACACGACAGCCAAGGTTCCTCAATGGGGATTTTCGTCATCACCACTTGTCATGAACAATATTGTCAGCGTCTTCGCAGGTGGTCCTGACGGCAAAAGCCTGGCGGCCTATCACATTGATGACGGAAAACTCGCCTGGACCGCAGGGACAGGCCTGCTGAGTTACTGTTCTCCTGAAGCAGTGGTCATTGATGACGTTGAGCAGATCCTGTTTCCGACCGAGGACGGTCTGGCATCATTCGAACCATCAACAGGAACAGTCTTGTGGTTGCACGAATGGCCCGCACCGGGAATCGCGCGCGTCGCTCAACCTGCTCTCGTCGGGAAGAACGAAATCCTGATCGGGACTGGAATGAACCTCGGTCTTCGCAGAATCACCGTAACAAAATCCGGCGGCACATGGTCGACTCGCGAAAATTGGACGTCGAGAGAGATCAAACCTTATTTCAACGATTTCGTCATCTCCGAAAATCACATCTACGGTTTCGACGGTCCGATTTTCATGAGCCTCAATGCCAGCGATGGTAAGAAAACATGGAAGACTCGTGGGTCAGGAAAAGGCTATGGAACCGGGCAGGTCCTGCTGCTGGCCGACCAGCGTCTACTACTGGTTCTGACTGAATCAGGCGAGGTGGCCCTGGTCGAAGCCAATCCGACCGAATTTCGCGAAATTGCAAAAGTCCCGGCGATCAGCGGCAAGACCTGGAATCACCCAGTGATCTCTGGCAGCACATTGTTCGTTCGTAACGCCGAGGAAGCCGCCGCGTTTGAACTGACGTTAAGGCCGATCGAAATACGAACCGACTGAAACCAGATGTGACAGGGTCGAAACATGACGGGGGTGGAACGACCGGTCGACGAAATCGCCAATTTAGTCACGCATGGAATTGGCTTTCTCCTCAGCCTCGCCGCAGCGGGTTACCTGATGCAGAGTGTCGCTGGCCACTCCCCGAGTCTGATCGCCGCGTGTGCAACCTATGTTGCCTCACTGATATTGGTATACGGAAGCTCAACGCTTTCACATTTGTTCTATGACCTGCAATGGCGAAAACGATTTCGAGCACTGGATCAGGCCAGCATCTTTCTGTTGATCGCCGGAACCTGCACGCCGCTGGGGGTGATGTACCTGAATCATGGTGGTTGGCAATGGCTTCTCGTCAGCATGTGGGTTCTGGCGTTCATTGGTATAGGGCGAGTCGTGCATGTTGGGGACTTGTCTCAAACAGACAAATCCCTTTATGGATTGATGGGATTCCTGCCGGTGGTCGGACTGGGCGAGATGTCTCGTCAGGCACCTGAAGATGTCATTTTCCGGGTCATCGCTGGCGGAGCCTGTTATACACTCGGAACACTGTTTCTCTGCTGGAGTGCTCGTGTTCGGTACTCCCATGCCGTATGGCATTTGCTGGTCATGTCAGGAAGTGCCTGTCACTACTGGGCGATCTTGCTGATGATTTCCGATCACTAAGGCAGGGCGAAAAAACAACTTTTACAATTTGGAGGACACGCCATGAACCTCACGCCCGCTTCGCTCAAGACGCTCAGACGCAAAGTTTTTAAGCATTCCATGTATCGCGTCTCGTCAATCAAGTCCGGACACCGAAAGTTGTAAAAGTTATTATTTCGCCCTGCCTAACAAGCACGTCACCATCGGACGAAGCTGACGACCGCAAAGGCGCTACGGGTGCTACAGTTTTGACGTCGACAATCTGACAGATTTCACACCTGGTCCGGTTCCGGGTGAACCCAGGGTGCTCGATACGGGCGACGGAGGCGGCGGTTGGCTTCATCGTCGTTTACGATGCGTTGTTTCTCTCGGTCCCATTTGAGAGATCGACCGAGTTCCATCGACATGTTGGCCATGATGCAACTCGCCGACGAAATGTGGCCCTGCTCGACATCGGCCACCGGCTTGCTGCGGTTTTCGCGGGCGTGCAGCAGATCGAGCATATGGCCGCGGATCGCCGGAGCAACGTGCTTTTCCAAGTCCTTCTCTGTCTTGTCTTCAGGATACTGATCCAGTTCATAGGTGACGTCACGATGGACCGGTGCGCCGCCGTTTGGCTGGAAATCGTAGCTGTTGACGCTGCATCGCAGCGTTCCCTTGTCGCCGTAGAACGTCGCGCCCCACGGGTATTGCGGATCGGGTGCTGATCCCCATGTGCGATGCGTCCAGACGACCGGGAGTGAACCGAACTGAAACGTCGCAGTTTGAGTGTCACTGATGTTCGCTCGGCTCGCCTTGTCGACATAGATCCCGCCATCGGACGAGATATGATCAGGCCAGCCCAGATCCATCATCCAGCGGACCATGTCGAGCATGTGAACGCACATGTCACCGACAATGCCGTTACCGTACTCCATGAACGCTCGCCACCGACGCGGATGCACGAGCGAATTGTAGGGGAGCATCGGAGCAGGGCCGGTCCACATTTCATAATCGAGATTCTCGGGCGGCGCGGTGTTTGGCGGATTCTCGCGAGCCCGCATGTGATAGTAACAATAGATCTCAACGAGACCGATCGTCCCCAGCTTCCCCTCTTTGAGGATCTGATTGCGTGCCTCAATCAGATGCGGCGTGCTGCGGCGCTGCGTGCCGATCTGCACGACTCGGTTATGCTTGCGAGCCGCAGCCACGATCGCCTGCCCCTCGACGACATCGACGCTGATCGGCTTCTGAAGATAAACGTCGGCTCCCGATTGAATTGCTGCGATGGCAGGAAGCGCATGCCAGTGATCGGGTGTGGCGATCAGTACCAGTTCCGGCTTGGTCTGTTTCAAGAGTTCTCGGTAATCGCCAAACGTCTGAGGCCGCTTCTGCACCTTCTGTCGCTGTGTCACGATGTCGGCAGCTTCCGAGAGCATCGTCTTGTCGACATCGCACAACCCGACAACTTCCACCGGAGCAACCTGAAGCAACCGCAACAGGTCGGCCTTTCCGTACCAGCCGCAGCCAATCAGCGCCGTCCGTGGGGAAGAAGTCTTATCGGCAGCGAACAGATGAGGTGCGAGCGTGGCCATTCCCAACCCGGCGAACCCCGATTGCAAAAACGTGCGACGATCCATGACGAACCTTTCCGAGCAGGACAAATTGATGAGTGACAGCAGATGTAATTCGAATGCCGTGACAGTCAGGCGAGACAACCTGATGTTTGCCAGGACGATCACCGGGCCTCAATTGAATAATAGATCGTGTCCGGTTGAAGCTTGATCGCATCGCCTTTCAGCGTCAAGGACGTCGGTTGCCCGAATTGGTCGAGAGGCGTGACTTTCAGCCTGGCAGCATCGGTCCGATGAAGTTTAACAGTTCCCTCAATCTTGCGGACGAGCCACGGATTCTGGCCGATTGAGACGATGCGGTGACGCCGCTCTCCGGCAGGTTCCGTTTGAAATCCAGTCGCCTTTTCCTCGGTCATCACTTGCAGCAGCATGCGTTTGGAATTGGCGATCGGTTGTCCATCCAGGCTGACGACGAGAGCGTGTGCCACATCGCGAGGGATCTTCAGCGTGACATCAGACAGCTTGACCTCACCCGCCGCAGAGAGATCGCCACTGGCTCCCTGAACTGCGGGGGCATTGATTGTCAGGATGCCACGTCCCCAGTCGAGCTTCAATTCCTGGGTGCTGCTGGTCACTGTCTTGGCCTTGTGATTGATGAACGATGACAGCGGTTGCAGCTTTGTCGAACTACCCGTTTTCGAACCGGGCGGAAGAAACGTGACGTCGGTGCGACCAACGTAATGGATCAGCGGGTCAATTCGCTGACCGGGTTCGACAGTCGTACCAGTCGGAACATCCTTCAGCCGTAGTTCATCGAACGCGGCATCCTGAGGGAGCGGCGTCCCATTGAGTTTCAGCAGGTCGTCAACGGCGAGTTTCACATCGGCCATGACGCTACCGGATTTGACCAGACCTCGACGATAGATCAGAGCTGCAGCGGGAAACTGTCCGAATTGAGACGGTGCCGTCAGCGTCCATGGCTGCATGAAGTACCCTGGCTTGACCGACCAGTCGATGCCATCTTTCGCGAAGTGAACGATACTGTCGCTATCCTGCAACGCTCCAAAAACGGCAAGGTAAATCGGAGCCTCGCTACGATGTCGGTTCGGCCGGTTCCAAGTCGTTTCCGAAATCATCGACGGTTTGTTGTCATAGTGAACATCCATTCCCGGATGAACGAACGCTGCCGGCTTGCCGGGCTCTTCGCTTTCAAACTTCAGGGCACTGCGGTCAACATAGAAGTGACCGTCGCGCAGCGACCATTCGGAGGCATCCCCCTCATTACGACAGCCGAAGTAGCCGTGTCGGTCAATGAAGTCTCCTCCGGTGTACGTGTACTTTTCCAGCGGCCCCAGAACTTCGGGGCTGGCAGTCACCCAGTTCGACGCCGTGATCTGGCCCTTAAAGCCAAGTTCCCGCAGGAATTTTGTCGAGTCGTTGTAGAACCGCTGCTGGGTTTCGGTCAGGAACCTCGCCGTGTCCTGATCGCGTTGTGACCGTTCATTGGCGATATTCCACAGAGGACGGAAGCCGATCCGGCCCTCACCCGGATTATCGCGAGCGACTTTCTGTCCCTTCCACGCGGCGAATGTCTTGTCGAGTGATCCGTACTTCGCCTTCAGCCAGTCGCCGAACTGACGTTCGATCTCCTTTAGTTGCTGATCGGGGATTTGTTTGTCGTTGAACGTCCAGAAGAAGAATGAGTCTTCGTTGATAAGTTCCGCTCCGAACAACGCCGGTTCGTCAATCAATCGCTTGCCCGTCGTCGGACTGGGGGTCGTCAGCAGTGTCTTCCACCAACTGCGGTACTTCTCCTGAAACTTGGCATTGAAGTAGAGCGTCGCGAATGAGTGGGTTTTGCCGTCGTATCCGGGCATCCATTCCAGATCGGCGGGAGGATCAAACCAGAGCGGAAAGTAAATTGAAAAATGCGTGTAGACCCCTTCGGCCTTCATTGTCTCGACAACATCGATCGCATGCTGCACACGAGCTGGATCGACTTCGCCTCGCTTGTCGAACATCGCGCCGTGAGTCCGTACCAGATTGACACCGTATTTGGCGAGTTGCTTCGCTTCGCGCTGCAAGTCCTCGCGTGTTTTCGCGAACGGGCCGTTCACCGCCCAGAATCGCACCGCTTCGCCCGACTGGCTGTGAACGAAGTGCCCGTCTTTGGCCGCAATGAATCCATGTTCCCCGGCGAACTTCTCATTGAGAGACCGCAGATCGATCACCGACGATTTCTGAAACAAATCCGCCGACGGATCGAATGCAAACCAATCCGCATCCGATGACGCTGGTCCCTTCGCCGCGTCGCCCGGCTTCAAAATGCCCCGCGGTCGAAACGGCTCGGTTGAAAGAACGAAACAGTCGAGGCCGCCGTGATTCGAGCTTCCACTGTCCATCCGGAACCGTAGCGAGTTCGCTCCACCTTTCAAATCGACTGAGCCGACCTTGACCCACGCGATAAATCGCAGATCGAACTTTCCATCAGCGGCAATGTTGGTCGGTTCGCCACCCGACTTATCAAATTCAATCGGCTTCCAGTCACTATCATTCAGCCGATACGACAACTTCGACTGAATCGGATTGGCCCGCACCCAGAACTCAAACTTTCCAGGTTCCTTCGGTGTGACGGAATACTCGGCCTCACCCGTCTTCTTCGGCTCAAAGTTACTGATCCAGTCTCCGCCGGAAAGCTGATCCTTCTTCACCTGGTCATACCACCACGGATGCCGGTTCATTGTGGATTTCGTCGATTTTTCCCCTTCGACCCAAATCGTCTCCGCCGACACGGCAGAGGCGAGAATCGACAACGCGCAAAAAGTCGCGATCATCCGTCGCATGAATGGCTCACAGTCTCAAGAATGAAGCAGAAGGACTGAATTTGTTATACTCAACGCGAGCGGAAATGACACTTTCGCGACGAATGGTCCTGGTACAAAACCAGCGAGCCGATACGCCGCCGCACGTTCGACGTCACATTCAATAATGACCCTGAGGACAATCATGTTACGAATTGCGATTGGAATCTGCTCAATCATCGCCCTCGCACTTGCTGCAGCAGTTCCAGACCCGGTGAAACCTGATCCCGAATCTCCGCGTCCCATGGCTGCGCGTGACACGGTCTTTATGGAAGACCTGACGTGGATGGAAATTCGCGATGCCATGCGAGCGGGCAAAGACACCGTCATCGTGGCGACAGGGGGTGTCGAGCAAAACGGGCCGTACCTGGTGACGGGAAAGCACAACATCATTCTGAAAGCAACGACCGAAGCCATCGCCAGAAAACTCGGCAACACACTTGTCGCTCCGATTGTTCCCTTCGTTCCGGAAGGTGACATCGATCCCCCATCCCTGCATATGAAGTACCCGGGGACCATCAGCGTGACCGAGGAGACGTATGAACTCTTGTTGACCGATATCTGCTCGTCGCTGAGGACTCACGGGTTCAAACGGATCATGCTGATCGGCGACAGCGGTGGGAATCAGGCCGGGATGAAGAAAGTGGCCGAAAGACTGAACCAGAAGTGGTCGGGCGGCAAGACAACTCTGCACTTCGTTCCCGAGTACTACGATTTCGCACAGGTCACGAAATGGCTGGAAGGGGAGGGGATTCATCAGGAGAACGAAGGGTTGCATGACGACTTCGCGATGACCGCCATGATGATGGCCGTCGATCCAGAGAGTGTCCGAACCAGCCAGCGGATTCAGGCCGGAAAATTCCGGATCAATGGAGTAAACCTGGCCCCTGCAGAAAAGACGATCGAATGGGGAAAAAAGATCATCGCATTTCGAACCGATGTGACAGTCAAAGCCTACAAGAAGTCACTCGGTCAGTAGGCCTCAAGATTAATGTCAAATCTAGTGCTGACACACGCGATCCGCCCAAACGCCCGAATCGCATCTGATGGTCCAATTGAATTGCGGAAAGAATTTAACGCAGAGACGCAAGGGCGCAGAGACGCAAAGGTAAGAACAAGACGAGATGAATTTCCCTGCGTCTCTGCGCCCTTGCGTCTCTGCGTTAAAACTCTTCTGTCGGCAGCTCGACTGCGCCTGCAACATCCCTCGACCTCGGCCTGCATAGACGCGTTCGATACAGCTTCAAGCTGGGTGCGCAGCACAAGAAACCTCAAGCCGAGCGCTGATGCACGAATCGCGCCTTTGTTCGGCGCGGGTCTCCCGACCCCGCCGAAACCGACGACCGAAGGTCTCCTCTTCCGTCTTTTTCCTTTACGACCTGGCAGCCGTACATGCTATGAACATCAGGCGCCCAATTGCAGACGGCTATCTTCACACAGGAGCGTGAAGGCAACTTTCGGAAAGACCACTGTTCGGCGCGGGTCTCCCGTCCGCTGAGTGTGAACGTCAATTCCTCTGCGTCTCTGCACCTTGGCGTCTCTGCGTTACCTTCTTGCCATCTTTCGTGATCGCCCGGAAACCTCGAACGACGAACGAGGCCAAACCCGTCATTCCGCGGACGGTGACTCGGGCTCCCGTTGAGTCTGAGCTTCGGGTGTGATCAGCAGGCGGTCGATCTTGGGACCGTCCATGTCGACGATCTCAATCCGCAGATCGCTCCATTCCAGAATGTCACCGATATTGGGAGGGCGTTTCAGAACGGCCAGGACCAGACCTGAAACGGTCCCAATCCCGCGAGGTACAGGTTCCGGCCAGCGACTCACTTCCAGCGCCTGCTCCAATTCGTGCAGGTTGACGGCACCATCAACCAGTAAGCTGCCGTCTTCACGTTTGACGATCGACTGTTCCTGGTTCTGCTTCGAACTACGTTCGTGACGCAGTTCATCATGGATTTCTCCCACGAGCATTTCCATGACGTCTTCCAGCGTCACCATCCCCTGGGTCCCGCCGTACTCGTCCAGAACAAACGCCAACTGAGTCTTGTGCTCCTGAAACAATTCGAGCAGTCGACTGATCGTCAGCGATTTGGGGATAAACAGCGGCGGTCGAATCAGTCGACGCAGGTCGATTGGTCGACCGAGATACTGCTGCAGGAAAACATCCTTGATGTAGACGAATCCGACAATGGTATCGATCGTTCCTTCACAGACAGGGACTCGCGAGAAGCCCGACATGGCGATCGCACCGACGACTTCCTCAGATGGGGTATCGATGTCAACCGCGTCGATATCGATCCGGGGACGCAGGATATCGACGACCGTTCGATCCCCCAGCCTCAACGCTTCCATGGCGACTTTGTGTTCGGATTCTTCCAGCACCCCGGTTTCTGAACCGGTTTCGATCAGATGCTCAATGTCTTCGACGGAGACGGATCGCTGAGGCTCAATCTTCTGGCCGAGCATCTTCAGAACGATCGTGGTGGTGATATGCAATCCCCAGATCGCGGGCCGCGAGATCCGCTGGAGCAGAAACATGGGATAGGCAACCAGCCGCGCGATCGGTTCGGCGTTCTGAAAGGCAATCCGCTTGGGAACGAGTTCCCCGAGGATCAGTTGCAGAAATGCAATTCCGCAGACAACGATCCCCAGCGCCAGTCCGACACGCCGCTCGGCAACCCATGCCAGAGGAACGTCCTGCAAGACAAGCGCCAGCGGTTCCGCGAGTCTGGCACCGGCGAACGCCGAGGCAAAGGTTCCAACGAGGGTGATCCCCACCTGCACAGTCGGCAGGAACCGATCAGAATCGCGAGCGAGGCCCAGAGCGACGCGAGAAGCACCGTCCCCATCTTCGGCCCACTGTTCCAGTCGTCCACGCCGGGCGGTCAGAATCGCAATTTCTGCGGCAGCGAAGAAGCCGTTCAACAGCGCCATCAGCACGACCACGCCCAACTCGATCGCCCAGTCCGGCACGTTTTGCTCCCTCACCCAGAACGGAAAAGACACGGAGAGATATTATGCAGTAAGCCGCTCAATTGGTCGAGTGAGGGGCTTGGAGAACATTTTTGACGCGAGGTCGGTCGCATCAACCAGCGATTACGGGAATCATCCCCCAGGCGGTTCAGTTCGAGTGGACTATTGATGTCTCCTCATTCTTGAATCCATGTTTCATCGTCCATCAATCGCAGTCGTTCAGTGATCAGCGCGATGTCTTCCAGGTTTTGAGGTTCCGCTCCAAATTCGGCCACGATCCGGCGGCTGACGGTCAGGGCTTCTTCAAACCGTGTGCTCGCTACTTCGCGATTTCCATCGTTCAGTTCAACGTCCCCAGCCCTGATGAGTGAAACACAGTGGACACGTAGATTTTCAGCACTCTCGTCGTACTCACTCAGGATTTGTTGAATGATGGAAAGCATCTCGTCAAAGATAGTACGTGCCAAATCCAGCTTTTCTTCCAAAATCGCACAGTCCCCAACCTGGTTGAGTGCAACACAGACATAGTACAGGCCTTCTTCTGTAACCTCTAATTCATTGACGACCTGCCGACTGGTTTTCAAACTTTCCTCAAACAGTTCGCGGGCGGCTTCGGTATCGCCATGCGACTTCTTTATTGCGCCAAGTTCATTCAGTAATCGGCTGATGTCATGAAGATCCAGCGTCGTCGCTCCGAATTTCTCCACAATCTGGCGGCAAATCGACAGGCTTTCTTCGAAGAAATCACGAGGGGAATAGGAATTGCCCGCAGACAATTCCAGTTCCCCGATCTTCAACAGTGAGTGACTGACATCTCGCAGGCTTTGTGCTGTCGCTCCGAATTCTGCAACGATTTGTCGGCTGATGTCGAGACTTTCCTCAAACGCGTCACTCGCCGTCTCTCGATCACCGTCCGATTGAGCCATCTCCCCGATCTGACAGAGAGTCACGCTGATGTTACGCAGTCCTACGGGCGTCTCACCGAACTCGGACACTATCTTACGACCGATTCTCAGGGCCTTTTCAAACGAGGTGCGAGCGGAATCGAGTTCCCCAACGGATAGATCTAACTCCGCAAGTCGATCGAATGCCATTCTGACATCCTCAAGACTTTGAATCGTCGCTCCGTACTCAGACACGACCTGTTGACTGATCGACAGGCTCTCTTCAAACAATGCTCTGGCCACAGCCTCATCTTCATCCACGGACACAAACGCACCAAATTGATTGAGCGCGTCACAAATCTTATGCAGCCTTTCCTCCGAGACACCAAACTCATCTACGATCTGACGGCAAATCGCCAGGAACTCTTCGTAGAACGTATGAGCCGACGCGTAATACTCGTCCGACGACGCCAGATCCCCCATCTGTTTGAGCACGGAACCGAGAGTACTCAGGTTTTCCTCCGTCGCTCCGAATTCCTCAACGATTTGACGGAGGACTGTCAGTCTTTCATCATACAACTCGAGAGCCAATTCGATATTTCCATCCGATAACGCGAAGTCGCCGTACACCTCAAGCGAAAAGCTGAGGCCATTCAGGCTTTGCTCGGTGGCACCGAATTGCGCCACGGCCTGATTGCTGATCGTCAGGCTTTCTTCAAACATCGCATCGGCTGATTCGCGATCCCCGTCCGACAGTTCCATTTCTGCAAGTTTACAGAGCAAGACACTCAGAGCGTGCAGAGCTTCGAACGTGGGGGCGAATTCGTCCACGAACTGACGAACGATCTTAAGGCTTTCCTCAAACCAGGGGCGAGCCAGGGCCAGCGCCCACTAAGTTGTTTTGCCGCATAGGACTTCGAGGAGGAAGTTA
>JBAWWJ010000245.1:0-11538 GCA_037146815.1 Planctomycetota bacterium | reverse complement strand
TCAAGACTTGTTTCTACTCAAGCAAAGTCGTTACCCGCGTTGGGTGCCACTGGCGGTCAGATCTTCGAGACTGTCACGTTTGACGCGAACACATCACTGGCCGGGATCCAGCAGGTTTCAGGCGGTTCGTCAACCATCACGAGCACCTCAGGTGACGGCATGCGGTTGAATAACGTTCGGGGTGACATTGCCTTCACGACCCTGAACATCACCAATGACAACGGAACGGGCCTGTACGTCCGCGATGCGGGAGGTAAGGGTGGCTCATTCGCCTTCAGCAACACGGGTGGATTTATCAACACGACCAACGGTGCGGCGATGGACATCGATCCGGTGACCATGAACAGCACCTTCAGCAGTGTCAGTTCGACGAATGCCAATGGCCAGGGAATCAGTGCTGCGGCCAACGGGATCAACCTGGACACTGTCTCGGGGACCGTGACCATCAACGGTGGTTCGATCACCGGTGCCCAGGGTGATTCGTTCGTCGTCACCGGCGGAAACGCACTGGTGACCTACAGCGGTGACATCACGGCGACGACAGCCGGTCAGTCGGCCGTGACGATTAAGGGCGGAAACACCGGGACCGTCACCTTCAATACCGGAACGATCAGCGCGACCACCGGCACCGGACTGCAGTTCAACAATGCCGACGGGACCTACAACTTCAACGGCACGACAAGCTTGAACGGCGGCAATGCGGGCATCGATATTGTGAACGGTTCTTCTGGCGGATTCACCTTCGGTACCGGGACTTCGATCGTCAGTCCGACCGGGACCGCATTCAATATGGATAGCAGCACTGCCAACGTCACGTACAGCGGTAACATCACCCAGGCCAACAACGCCGCGCTCGTTTCGATCTCCAGCGAATCGGCGGGAACGGTCACGTTCAACACCGGAACGCTGAGCGCGAGCACCGGAAGCGGAATCGCCTTCACAAATGTCGACGGCAACGTGAACTTCAACGGTACGACGACGCTGACTGGCGGATCCGTAATCGACATTGAGACCAATTCGGACGGAACGTTTGTGTTCGGCACCGGGACCAGCATCACCAACGGGACTGGGGACGCGTTCCGTTACGGAAATGGAACTGGAAACGTCACGTATAACGGAAACATTACACAGACAAACGCCACCAATGGACTGGTCTTCATCACCGGTCAAACCGGCGGAACAATCACATTCCAGACGGGGACACTGACAGGCTCGGCTGGGACTGGCATGGCCTTCAACAATGTCGACGGCAATGTGAACTTCCTGGGAACCACATCGCTGACCGACTCACAAATCGGCATCGGGAACAATTCCGCGGGGACGTTCAACTTCGCCAGCGGAACCAGCCTCACCAACAGTGCGGGCCTGATCCCGTTCACCGTTTCGAACAGCTCAGCGAATATTACTTATAGCGGCAACCTGACCCACAGCAATGCGATCACTGCGGGGGTCTTGATTCAGAATGAATCCGCCGGGACGATCACGTTCAATACGGGCACGCTCAACATTACGAACGGAACCGGGATTCAACTGGATAATATCGACAGCATCGTGAATTTCAACGGAACTACGACGCTGAACGGTGGCGATGCCGGGGTCGACATTCTGAACGGTTCTGCAGGAACAATCACGTTTGGGTCTGGTACGACCATCACGAACCCAACGGGGGTCGCGTTCAACGAAGACACCAGCACTGCCAACGTGACATTCAACGGTTCAATCACCAAGAATAACAACGCTCAGAATGCAGTCCGAGTCAACGCCAAGACCGGCGGAACGACAGCGCTGAATGGTCAGATTACGGCCAGTACATCAACAGCCAATGCCATCAACCTGCTCAACAACACCGGTGGTACGATCAACTTCAACAACACGTCAGGCTCAACCTCAAACATCACCACCACCAGTGGCAACGCCTTTAACTTCACGGGTGGCGGCACCTTGAACCTGTCAGGCAATAAGTATGTCGTCAACAGCACCAGTGGTACCGCCTTCAATGCCACGGCCGGAACAGTCTCAGCCACCGGTACAGGTAACACGCTCACTTCAACGACCGGAACTGCG
The DNA here is from genome assembly GCA_037146815.1 of Planctomycetota bacterium. GTDB lineage: Bacteria > Planctomycetota > Planctomycetia > Planctomycetales > Planctomycetaceae > Schlesneria. Next base: position 9,474 of record JBAWWJ010000245.1, on the reverse strand, counting down.
TTGAACGTCAATGGGGCGACGATCGGTGCCAGCGACCTGACCTTCAAGAGCATTTCGGCCAACGGAGCGGTGAACGGGATTGTCCTGAACAACACCGGAGCTAACGGCGGCCTGATCGTGACCGGTAACGGCAACACGTCGGTCGGTGGCGATGGCTCCGGCGGTTTGATCCAGAATACGACCGGGGCAGGGATCTCGCTCACCAACACCCGCGACGTGTCACTCACGAACCTGAACATCAGCACCACAGGGGGTAGCGGGATCGATGGAGCCGGTGTGACAAACTTCACGTACAACTACGGTACGATCACCGGTGCCGGAAACGCTACTACCGAATCGGCGATTGCGTTCAACCAGAACCCGACGACGGGTAACAACATTGCTGGTACGCTGACCATCGACAAGAACATCTTCACAAACGCGTTCTACACAGGAGTGGATGTCCAGGCGGGGAATGGGACCGTGTCAAACGCCACGATTACCAACAACACGATTACCAACCCAGGCTTCAGCGGTGTGAACTTCGTCGGAACCGGCAGTGCAGGTACCGTCTTCAACCTGACCAAGGCGTTGATCGACAACAACACCATCACTGGCAGTGGGGGTAACGGTGTTCAGATCAACATTGGTAACAGCACCGGTGGAACCGGTGCAATCGCCGGTATCGCAGGCGATGCTTCTAACAAGATTTCGATCACCAACAACTCGGTCTCACTTGATACCACGGGTACAAACGCCATCGTGATCAACAACGCTGGTGGCAATTCAGGTTCGCGTGACCAGACCAACTTCGATATCTCGTTCAACACGCTGGGGAGCAGCAGTATCGGGACGGTGATCCTGTTCGGCAACAACGGCTACTCGACCATGACCGGAACGATCACCAACAACACCATCACCGCAACTCACACTCCCGGGGGGGGTGGTGGTAACGGGATCGCTGGGGGCAATGGTGCCGGTTCACAAACCAGTGCTGCGACGCCAGACCTGACGCTGACGGTCGAAAACAATACGATCAGTGGCACAGACGGCAATGGCATCCTGCTGGTCGGTCGTGGGGCAACCGGGATCGCCCGGTTCAAGGTCGATGGCAACAATGTCGGGGCACCGGTCAATGCAGGCGGTTCTCCCAGGAACGGAATCCGGATCGATGCCGGTAACTCCAGCAGTGTCGACGATGCGGTGTACCTGAACATCTTCAACAACACCAGTGCTGGCAGCAATGGTGGTCTTGGTATCGGAGTGCGAAAGGAGGGCTCAAACATTTCCATCAATGACTTCGGCCTATACGATGCCGCCGGTGGCCCATCTCTAAATGCTTTGCCATCGAACACAGATATCCAGAACTTTATCGATGCTCTGAATCCAGCGGGGAATGGAACCCTCATCATCAATGGCAGCAACTACTCGCGTGACACGACGCAAGCCCCACCGTGATCGAAATGATGGAAATCGGATTGCGTGCGATTGCCGGTTGACATAACGGGCAATTCCTCGCAACGGAATTGTTGCCCGTGACGGCCCGACAGGGTTGTTGCGGGCAACTTCGTTTGACGGACGAACTTGCCTCGTGACATCTTCCTTCTACCGTTACGAGGCGAGTACGGCCAATTGTTCGATGAGGCAATTAACGGGTCGTCAACGTCGAGGAATGCAAAAAGGGCGGCCCACAAAGTCTGTGGACCGCCCGTTGTCGTTTGACTTCCATTCCGCGTAACAAGACATCAGAGCAATCAGGATCGCGGAGAGAAGACTCCCTGCATGGCAATGCAGAAGTTCAGCGTCAAATACGGCATCATGTTGTTATGAGCAAAGCTGTTCCCCGCCGGCGCAACGGTCGAGGCTGCCATTTGGGTGGGAGCCCCCGCATTGGCGTACATGGCCAGCCCTCCGATTGCCCCCGCCAGCAGTCCCTTGGTCGGATTCTGTTCCGTGGAATCGGAGTTATTAGCCAACCAGTTGTGGGAATGGCTGGGAATCTCGGAATCGATCAGAGTGACCGTTTCGGCTCCAATCGTTTCCCCGATCGAATAGTCCGACAGACCTGGCCCCTGGCCCTGGCTCATGGCAGCCTGCCCCTGAAGATTTGGCAGAGCAAACGTGGATTTTCCATCACCGCCGTAAAACGTCCCCACGAGCGAAAACAATGCCGTGTTCTGGCTGATACGCAACAATTGCCCATCACAAAACGCCCAACCATTCGGGGCGAAGTTGAATGCAAAAATACGGACTTCAGCAACAAACGGATCCATAAGATTCAACTCCTTAGGTAGGGGACGGGAAAATGCCGAAGAGGCTGATGATGTACGTCAACGCGAGCGTCGGCTGCCTGTTTTCGTGAGGCTGGCTGCCACCATCCAGCGAAATCGCGTTAGGACTCAGCGTTACCTGCGGAGCATCCGTACCATAGGCAGTGACAGTTGACGCCTGTGTGGTCGCCAACAGATTGCCGCCTGGTTGGTTAGTCGAAGCGAGATTCGTACTGACCAGAAAAGGGTGGGTGTGCGACGCCATCGTCTGGGAAGTGATTGTGACAGATTCACTGCCTGCCATCAGGCCGATCGGAAGGCTGCTCGTCATGTGAATGGGAACCCGACCACGCAGGTCAGGCACGCCAAACGTCTCTTGACCGTCGCCACCGTAGGTGGTGCCGATCAGATTGAACAAAGTTTCGAACTCCGAAATCGGGAGCAATTGCCCGTTGCAAAATGCCCAGCCTGCAGGATTGAAGTTCCCTGCAAACATCCGAATTTCACCTACATAGGGTTGACCCATCAGAAGGACTCCTTAGTTTTGACTGGGGAAGATGCCTTGCAGGGCAATTGAAAAATTGATGACAGTATAAGGTTGCATATTGTCATGTGCCTGGTTGCCGCCGGAGGGCGCCAATGCGCCCGGCATCGTGTTGGTAGCAGGTGCCGCGGCATACAGGTTTGCCCCCCCTGACTGCGAGACCATCCGGGCGTTGGACGGATTGCCCGCCGCAGAGGGGACGTTGACTGAATTCGCAAAGTGAATGTGCTGCGGCATTTCAGAGATGAGCAACGTGTGGGTCTGCTGGCCACCGACTTCACCCAAGGTATGGCCATTTCCCATGCGGATCGGAACACGCCCCTGCAGGTTGGGCAACGCAAAGTTCACCCGGCCATCGCCCCCGTAAACGGTTCCCAGCAGCGAGAACAACGCCTGGTTTTGCTGGATGGACACCAACTGCCCATTACACAATGCCCAGCCTTTCGGGGCAAAATTAAAACTCATCATTCGTATTTCTGCCATGAACGGCTCTGCCATGAAAGTCTCCTAGGAAATTTTGGAAAATCAACGTATCGAACGTGGCCCCCTGATCGTTTCTCCTGAATGAGTGTCCTGAAATCAACGAACCGGCCCGCAGGATATGGGTACCCATGAGCCATAATCACCGAGATGAGGCCAGCAAAATACCGACACAAACCCTCAACTGGCAATCGGATCGCCAGAGATTCGCGAAAAAACATACACCTGGGCTGCAAGGAAGATCGCGGCACCCGCTCATACAATGGCTGACGCGATGTAAAATCAGTGATTTCACACAAGACCGCGCTGAATACGGCGACTTTTTCGCGGCAACGGCTTCCGACAATCGAACATTCAGTTCGCAGGGGGGCGCTGCATGAGGTCATATACCCCGACATCGCCCACGGGTTGAAATCCCAGGCGGATATACAACCGCATCGCCGGGTTATTCTTTTCGACATGGATTGAAAGGGGCTTTTTTGCCGCGGTCGATTCGTCGATCAACGCATTGAGCAAATAGCTACCAACTCCACGGCCTCGAAACGAAGGGAGCAGCGTGATGTCGACAATCCGAATTTCCTTTTCCCATCGGGCGACATAAAGACGGCCAGCCGGGACATCGTCCACAAGAATGACCTGGAACTCCGCCTTGGAATAATGCTTGTCGTAATGTTCCGTCTGCGCCCGGAACTGCATCCTCAGGAAACTCTCCTTGTCCGCATCACTCCAGGGGACCGGAGCAAGCTCTTCGGTCCTGGTGCTGGCGTAACAGCGATAGAGAAACTCTCGGTCCGCATCGACGATCGGTCGCAGCTTGATATCGGCTGACATGTCAAAGGCCCTTTGAATCCGGATGTTCTGCGCAAGCGGCAAGCTCAGTTATAGATTGCCTGATACTGCATGTTACGACCCGTCTTGCGATCAGGCCCGATCGGCACCAGAAACATCTCCAGATTGCCAAGCTGGGTGTGCATCAGCGCATAGTTCCCCTGATTGGCCATTGGGCTCACCGGCCCGTGAAAGATCAACGAAAAGGGCTGCGACCGAATTGCAGGGTCACGCAAACGATCCTCAACGGTCAGATCCTCAACGTCAAACAAGGTCAGATCCAAGGCAGGCTGGCCATTGATCATGAGTTGAAACAGGCTGCCGACAAGAGGCTGAAACAACGCTAATGTATGATCTTGCATCGGACTTCCGAAATGAATTACGCGCGAACAATCACGATGCCCCAATGACACCGACCTGCAAAACAGATCATTGTTGAAACACGCCTCATTTCGCAAGTGACTGGCAGTCCGAGTCCAGGGCAGTCGGCTTTTTCAATGTAGGGTGGGACCAGCTCGCTTCGAGCGCCGGCCCACCATCAGGAAACGTCGAGAATTGATGGTGGGCCGGCGCGGCGAAGCGCCACTGGTCCCACCCTACATCCTGCCCAGCCCAAAAAGGCATTGACCCTGAGGCAGGGCGAAAAAGCGACTTTTACACATTGGAGGACATGCCATGAACCTCACGCCCGCTTCGCTCAAGACGCCAAGTTTTCAAGCATTCCATACATCGCCTCTTCCCAACGGGGCTTCCCGTTGGTCCAGCCCCGGCCACCCAGTCGTTCACTGAATGGCACGATCAACAACGGACCAACAAGCCTTGCAAAGCGGGTTCTCACAGAGGCGCAGAGCCACAGAGTTAAAATGCCGCAGCGGAGCGAACTGAGGAGCCGAACTCGTTCTTATCTCTCTCCGTGTCTCCGTGACTCTGTGAGAGACATCCAACCTCTTCCCTTTTTTTCCCTTTTCGTCTTTGCGTGAGCCCCGCTTCCCCCCGCGTTTCAGCGTGAGACCACCAACAAGCGACTCCGTCTGATGCTCAACGTCGGTGCTGATCGGATGAACGACCATGCGGCTGCCGGTGCCTTCCGGCTCAGCAATTAACGCTCATCCAGACTGTTGATCCGTTCTTCCGGTGGAAGCTTGACGTTGGGGAACCCGTTCGGGCGGAACCGGACGATCCGTCCGGGACGATATCCTTCCAGCAAACGGTTGAACTGCACTCGCAACTGCAAGCCACTGCTCCCCAGCGGAGGATTGGGAATCTCCTTGAAATCGAGCACAGGCCCATTCTTCGAATCGTGTTCCTGCCACCAGGTGCGCAGTGTCCATTCGGCAGCAGCCAGTGAAGCACCGCCGCCAGGTTTTGCCTGGGCACGAGCGGCGTCGTACAAGGTTGGATCCATCCCTCCAAACAGCGTGACGGTGACGATCCCGCCACCTCCCGGCTGGTGTTCGACCTGTTCCACCCAACCGGGCAACCAGCGAGTTTTCTGCTGCCGAATATGGATCTGCCGCTGCACCTCGCGAGACACATCGCGGCCTTCCTGGTCAAGCCAGACATCAGCGACGTGAAACACACCGTTCTTCCATTCGGGAGCCCACGTCAAATTGACCTGCACGTCCTGACTGGGCACCAGATCCTTGAGTTCCCCCAGTCCTCGGCCTTTCCAGACGCGCGTGCTCGCATCAACTTCAAACGACTGTTCCCCCTTCAACCCCTGCCCAGCGGCCTTCGCGCTGGAACTGACTTTGAGTGTCCCTTTGGCAAGATCCACCGCCAGAACTTTCCAGGACTGCCCCTGGCGTTCATAAAAGCTGAAGTCGTCTTCCAGCGTCAGCACCTGTGACTGCCTGGGGACATACCGCGACGGATTCTTTTCTGCTGGTGGAAAGTTTGTGATTCCTTCGGCAGGCAACAAGAACACTCCGTGTAACACGGTACCAATCGGAATGTCTTTCAATTCCGCCGGGGCTCCGTGGTAGCGCACCTGAGCGTAGGGGAGCAGAGCAAATCGATGGCTGGGAGCCGCGTGATACCGATCATCATTGTTATCACCCACCAGTCGAATCGCACCACGTCGATTCACGTGATCCACAGAAACAAGTTCGCCCGCCAGGTAGACCCCTGCATCTACCGCAGGAAACTCCCCCGTTTTCGGAACGACATCGTTCTCACCCGCCATGACACGGGTCACGAATGCAGTCGCGAAAAAGATCGTGGCCGCGACAATCATCCTTCTCAAGACGGCCGAACAACAAGACATCGGCGGAAGGCGGACCATCTGTACAGCCTCTGAAACTCAAGCATCACGAGCACAACGACTTACTTGAATTCTTTCGGATTCGCGTCCTGAATCTTTTTTGCTTCTGCGTCAAATGCATCGGACTCGGTATTCAGTTTCGACGCTTGCTCGATCAGCGGTTCCATCTTTTCTTCGAGGATGTCAACCGTAGTGATCGATTCGTCCAGAACGAGTTCGAAAACCTTGGCATAGACATCCTTGGATTCGGCGAGCTTTCGGTACGCCTTGACCTTCAGGCCCCAATACTCGGACATTGGCTTCGAAACGGGTCGACTGGCGGCTTCCTCAAGCTTGGTTGCGGCCAGACGAAATTGCTCAGCAGCATTGGTTAAACCCTCTTTGCCTTGCAGAGCGATCGGCTTGAGCTGTTCGCGGTTGCCAGGAAAGCCTTGCTTATTGGCTTCGGTAAACAGTTCCTCGTACTTCGATACAACGTCACCCAGCAATGCATTGGCTGCTTGAGAAGCGACATTCGCTTCTTCGACCTGCTTGTTCGCCTGAGTGGTGCCCCAATTACTCCACATTGAGCAAAGGGTAACGATGACGACGATTCCCGCCACGATGTAACGAATGATGTTGACCAACGAAGTGTTCCTTTTGAGTTGTGATCGAACCAAGCGGGATTGAAATGGCCGAGACCCCTTAGGGGACCGGCGGTTTGGGAAGTGGTTTCGACCGCGGCGTTGGGAGTTTTGGAGGCGCCGGTGGCTTCGGTGCTGGTGCAACCCCGGGAGCGTCGTCGTCAGTTTCCAGGAACTTGGCGGATTCAAAGAAGCGATTGCCAATCATTTCTCGCTGACGCTTGTTCGTTTCCTGAGTGATGTATTGGAGCCGATAAACTCGCTTTCCCACAACGACGGCACGTTCGACGAAGAAGACACCATCCTTGGCCTTGATGAACATCAATCGTCCCGGGTGCTTGCCAGCCTTGGCATCATCGGCGTCGATCAATTCTCCCTCAAGAGCTTCGACCAGATCTTTCTGAAGCGAGGCGAAATAGATTTCCGCCTTCGGTTCAAAGTTCTCGCCGACGTCCTCAATCATCACGATCGTGATGACAGAATTATCAGCCGCTTCGGCTCGATAAGTGACCGTCTGCTTTTCTTCATTGACCGTCCGCTTCGGCTTGACGGGCATTTCGAAAGTTGCCCCTTCCGCATTCGCGGCAACCTTGACCCACTTGTCGGCTTCCTTTCCAGGATCCGCGGGCGGAACCTGATCTGGATCCGGTGGTTTGATTGCCAGACCAACAATTTGTGCCGACAGTCCGACAAACTGAAACGTCGTCGTGACCAGGTAGTTCGCTTTGGAACCACGAACCAGGTGAGTGAGCTGGCAGTTTTCGCCTTTTTTGTTGCTGTCGAATTCAACTCGCAAGGCTTCCGGTTCGATCGCCTTGAAATTCCCGCAGTTGACACGAAGCGTCTCAAACACAACTTGCGCCCGTTCGCGACCGATCTGCTTTTGAACGTCAGGATGATACTTCGCGAAAGCCTTGTCATCCTGCTTCGTGAGGATCAGGCGGACGAATTCTTCGCAGCGAGGTGTGTAGAAGTCGGCGATGGCTCGCGAAAGTTTCTGATCTGTCGCCAGCGCGGTGTACAACTGATCCCCGATGTCATCGAGTGCCGGTGAATCGACACGGAAACCGACAATTCGCCCTTGCGCGATAACCAGCGATGCTGTCGCGATACCTTCCTTGAATTTCAGCTCGCCTTCGTAAACGGTATGTGGCTTCCCTTCGATGTTCTGCTGCCGGGACTTCAATGCATCCTTCGCAGCGGGATCCAGTCCCCCAAGCTTACTGGCCAGTCGTTGCATGATGAACGTCAGCACCGGACGATCCATTTCACTGGCAAATTCAGGCAGGCAGGCATTGAGGAACGGGCCAGGGTCGGTCGTCTGGATCATTGCCAGAAACACGCCGACAGGATCTGCGACAGCTCCGGCATCTGCACCCACGAATCCGGCAAGAAACTCTGCCTCGGTGATCCGCTTATCACCGTTGGCATCGAGTTTTTCAAAACCCGCCATTTCCTTGCCTGAAAGGCGACCGTCTTCGTTGATATCGAGTTGCTGAAACTTCAGCCGTGCCTGACGGCCGACTTCTTCCTTATCGGGAACTCCTATCGCACGTCGGTCTGCTGCCCGCCCCAGATCAAACTCTTTGCGTGAGACTTCGCCATCGCCGTCAGCATCGTACTTTTCGAAGCCCTTCAGTTCTTTTCCGGACAAGACTTCATCTTCATTCAAATCCAGTTCCCCAAACAACTGACCATCATCAATGGCCAGCACCCGTTTGCGGAGGGCGGTCATACCTGCGAGGTATTCCGACTTGGAGACTTCTCCATCTTTGTCGGCATCAAACGCCTGGGAATTGGTCGCTTCGCTTCCCGAAAGCACGCCGTCTTCATTGGTATCCAGCTTCGTAAACGTTTCATCGTCTTCGCCAGCCAGTGCGATTCCAGAGCCAGCGTGAATGGCGACAACCAGCGTTAGACTGAGCAGAAAAAAGAGTGATCCGAAATGTCGCAGACGGTTCAACATTGGAGGAATTCCTGGATTTCGGGAACGTGGGATGCCGCGCTGAGTTTTCCACTCGGAAGCCAGTGTTAACGATAAAGAGACGGAATTCCAGTCTCGTTCCCCAAATGTCCTTCGCGATTTTCTCGTTCAGGGAAACGGGTGAAGTCTCACATTGCCCAATCGCACGGCCTTGTCGCAGACTCGAAGACCATCCGGTTCTTACGGCCCAAGTGGGCCAGCAGTTCACCCAGTCAGGGCCCTTCGGCGCCCTTCGGCCCTGGGAAACTCATCGAAAGGAACGGCCGGCCCTTCAGGCCTCATGAAGATTTTGGTGGGATCGATTCCAGGGCCGAAGGGCCCCGGCTGGGTGAACTTCTGGCCCTTTGGGCCTGAAGGGCCCAGCGGGCCGACCATTCCATCTGATTTTCATGTGACACGAGAATTATGGCATGGTAGTTGGTGCGCTGTGATCTCGTGACTCACGTTGACTGGATTGCCGATCACCACGACTCTTTTGCTGTATACGTCATGGGCGCACTAAA
>JBAWWJ010000244.1:0-11658 GCA_037146815.1 Planctomycetota bacterium | reverse complement strand
TAACCAACCACATAAGCAGTTGACGCTGTTCGACTTATAGCCGGACAGTTGTGGTCTTGCAAATCAAATTCAGTCAGACTATTTCACTTTATTGGAGGGCATCGTCGTCTAAAGATGACGATGTGTTCATCCTGTCAGAAAGTTCATCCTGTGACCGTCGTGAGTCCAATTTACTCAACGACTGGCATGAGTGGCTGCCGCAATGCTGCTGGCATACTGCACCAGTCGCTCAACCACTTCTTCCAGTTGACTGGAATCACCGGAAAGTTCTTCCAAGTGTCGGACGATCGCGGAGCCGACGATGGCACCATCTGCAAGCCCACGCAGTTGTTCGATCTGCTCGGGGCGATTGAGGCCGAAGCCAACAGCGAGAGGAAGATCGGTTTGCGTCCGCAGTGTTCGCAACATGTCGGCCAGTTGCGGTGCCAGCGATTCTCGAGTCCCTGTCGTGCCAGCAACTGCGATGCAATAAACGAACCCACTGGCATTCTTCAGAATTCGAGCCGATCGATCTGCCGGAGTCGTTGGGGCCACCAATTGAATCAAGTCGAGCCCATGCTTTAGCACCAATTCGTGGAATTCAGCCGCTTCATCGCCTGGCAGATCAGGAACAATCAAGCCGGCGAATCCGGCAGCGCCAGCCTGCTTCACGAATGCGTCCGTACCGATTCTGAAGATGATCGCGTACGAAACCATTGCCACCAGTGGAGCAGTGATCTTCGTCGAAACAGTTGCGATCGCGGCGAAGATATCCGGAACATGCAGGTGAGCCCGCAAAGCGCGTGTGTAGGACGACTGAATTACGGGCCCATCGGCGATCGGGTCACTGTAAGGAAATCCAATTTCGATCAGATCAGCACCCGCCGTCGCAAGTTCCTCAATTAAGCGGCAGGTCACTTTCAGGTCGGGATCGCCAGCAGTTATGAATGGCATAAAGGCCATTTGCTGTTTCTGGCGGCGAGCAGCAAACACATCGGCGATACGAGTGGGTCGAGACACCTGGAAGTCTTTCGAAAGAACAGTCTGCCGATTACAGAACCGGTGACAAGGGAATAAATGAACTCAGTGGCAGTCATCACTGCGTGCTAAAGGTCTTGTCCCGTCAAACGAGCCACCTCGTTGACATCCTTGTCGCCACGTCCTGACAGACAAACGACAATGATCTCGTCGGGCTTCCTCTGCCTCGCCCGGTCCATCACATACGCCAAGGCATGCGAGCTTTCCAGTGCCGGCAGGATCCCTTCAGTACGTGCGACCAGTTGAACCGTTTCGAGAGCCTGTTGATCGCGCACCGCAACGTAGTTCACTCGGCCGGTATCACGCCAGTAGCTGTGCTCGGGGCCGACGCCTGGATAATCCAGTCCTGCAGAGATCGAATGCACGTCCATCGTCTGGCCATCGGGATCTTGCAGCACGTAGCTGTAACTGCCATGCAGAACGCCCTTCGTTCCGAACGTCAGCGTGCTGGCGTGCTCGCCCGGCTGGTTTCCGCGTCCACCCGCTTCGACCCCTGTCAACGCAACGCCGACGTCATCGACGAACGGGTAAAACATGCCGGCGGAGTTGGAACCACCACCAACACAGGCTACGACTTCGTCAGGCAGGCGACCGACCATTTCCAGGCATTGCTGCCGGGCTTCGCGTCCGATCACCGACTGGAAATCGCGGACAATCATCGGGAACGGATGGGGGCCGACCACTGAACCAAGAATGTAGTGAGTTTGCTCGACGGACGACATCCAGTCGCGCATGGCTTCGTTGATGGCATCGCGCAGGGTTCGCGAACCACTGGTGACCGGGCGAACTTCGGCCCCCATCGTCTTCATAATGAAAACGTTCAGCTTCTGGCGGCGGATGTCTTCTTCGCCCATGTACACGACACATGGAAGTCCAAATCGGGCACATGCCGTCGCTGTTGCGACACCATGCTGTCCGGCACCAGTTTCAGCGATGACTCGGGTTTTCCCCATCCGCATCGTCAGCAGGGCCTGCCCCATCGTGTTGTTGATCTTGTGGGCACCGGTATGGTTCAGGTCTTCTCGCTTGAAGTAAATCTTTGCCCCGCCGCACATTGCAGTCAGACGCTCAGCAAAATACAGGGGGTTCGGTCGTCCGACAAATGTCCGCAGCAATTCGTCCAGCCGACGATTGAATTCGGGGTCCGCCTTGGCTCGAGCATACTCGACCGTCAACTCTTCCAAGGCATGCATCAATGTTTCAGGAACGAATCGCCGCCCGAACTCACCGAAGCGACCTTCGGAATCAGGAACATTGGAACTCGCCTTGCCGGGTACCGCCGCTGAAGTGGACATGAAAGCTCTTCTGAAGGAATCCGTCGTCGGAAAAAATTCTCAATTGGATGGACGATTATTGAGGCACCGTCCAGCGTGGTCAACTCGACCGCCCACGCATGTTCGAGAAAACCAAAGAACGCAACAACGCGACCGGATCAGTTCCGGCCGCGTTGAAGAGGAGATTTTTCGAAAGGCCTGTTCGTAATTACCGATTGGCTGGAGCCCACTGAGCCTGCTGGACAGTCGTTGCTTTCGGAGGAGCCGAAACCGCCGAAAGTGGCGGAGGAGTCGTCAGGACGCCCATCGTCGGGACGGATGACTGAGTGGGCCCGGAGGTCACAACGCCCGGCAATCGATGGAATTCTTCGACAGAAACGTGTTGAACCTGTCCGTTCGCTGGTCGCTGAAACGTCGTTGATTCCGAGCTGCCGGGAGCAGGAATCGGCTCGTTGCTGGCGGGTGGCATTGGTGCAGACGAGTTGTTTGGAACCGGGGTTGGCTGAACTCCCCCTGGAACCGCTTGAACGGGAGTCGGAGCTGATGGAGCATAGTTGTTGTGTGACTGTCCGCCGTGCGACTGGCCGCAACCACAGCTTGAACCGCCGCCACCGCCGCCGTAAGTCCCAATGCCGCCGTCGATTGTGGATCCAGACATGCCGCAGTTGCTGCCGCCACAAGCGGAGCACCCCGAACAATCCTCGTTCCAACTGTAATTCTGGCAGCATTGTCGCGACCGACAGGATGCGATTTTCGTATGCAACCAGTTTGTCAGACAGCAACCACCACCTGACATTCCTGATCCGCAGGGATCACAGGGGTTTGATGAGACACATTGGGTGTGGCAGCAGCCGACAGATGTCAGTAGCATGGCACCTAAACAGATCAGTGGACGCAGATTCATGGGAAGCCTTTCCCTAAACTCTCGATTTGATGGACACCCGAGACAAAATCTCCTGCATCCATTCATCGACCGTTACAATCCGCAAACTTTACGGATTCTACCTGTTTTTCTGAATATTCGTGTTTGGACGAATAGAGTAAACAGGAGTTCTGCGCAGGGATTGATGATTGCGTCGACGTTGCGTCCATCGAACCACCTCGAACCGGCGGTTTTTGCGGAATCACTCGCAGGTGTGAATTGATTTACTCTCGGACGAGTAATGCCTGATACCCACCGTCACTCGGTTCTCCGGGCAGGAAGTTGACTTCCTCAACCAAGCGGATACCGGGAAAACGAGACAACACGCGTGCGACGAGTTCGCCGTTTTCCTCGGGTTCGATGCTGCACGTGGAATAAACGGCACGCCCCTTGGGAGCCAGACGTGCCAGCGCGTCACTCAACAGCCGCTCCTGAACCCGGTTCAATTCTGTAATGCCGCTGGCAGTGATTCTCCAGCGTGCCTCGGGACGTTTTCCGAGGACGCCTGTATTGGAACAAGGAACGTCAATCAGAATCGCATTGAATGGACTGTCGGGTAATCCTGATCCATCCTCACCAATCCACTGCGGGCTGATGATGTCGGCCCCTAATCGTTCGCGATTCTCTTCAATCAATCTCAGACGTTCAGGACGGATGTCCGTAGCGAGGATTGTCCCTGTATTGTTCATCAATTCAGCAAGATGGCAGGTCTTTCCTCCGGGAGCCGCGCAGACGTCCCAGACGCGATCACCCGGTTGTGGTGCCAGCCGAATGGCCGCCTGCATCGCCGACAGATCCTGCACGGCAAACAATCCCTCGGCAAATCCCGGCAGTCGATCAATCTGTGCTGCATTCTCTAACTGGATGGCATCCAACCCTTCGACAGGCGAAGCGACTACGCCCGCTCGTTCGAATTCTTCCAGCAGCGCGTCGCGCGTTGTCCGCAGACGGTTGGCTCGCAGCAGTATTTTGCCTGGCGAATTGAACCAGGCTCCGATCTGGAACAAAGCCGCCGGGGTCATTGGCGAACCCTTCCGGTTCATCCATCGTTCGCCCAGCCAGTGTGGAAAGCTATAGGCGTCTGCAAAGTAATGGACCGGATCAATTTTCGGATCAGCAAAGACCTCGTCATTCAGCCTGCGAAAGCGCCCGGCCGAGACCGGGACATCATTCGCCGAGGGTTCCTGAGAGAATTCGCTGGTGACCAGTCGAGTCGCTCCACGCAGGACGCCGTTCACAAATCCGCTCCAGCGAATTCGGCCCAATCGCTTGGTCAACTCTACCGTTTCATGGACAGACGCGTGCGGCGGAACGCCGTCCAGCAGGATCACTTGATAGATCCCCAGACGCAGAACTGTCAGCAGTGGTGGCTCAACCTGATCCAGCGGGCGAGCGACGAGTTTTCTCAGGATGGCATCCAGCGTCGCCAGGCGTCGCACGACACCGCAGGCGAGTTCCGTGGCCAAGCCGCGATCACGGGGTGGAACACTGGCGGTACGAAACAAACGATCCAGCACATCGCCGAGCCACGTTCCCGAGTTCCTGAATTCTTCCAGAGCAACAAAAGCAGCTTCACGTGAGGTCCTTACGGACAACATCGGTTGAGCAAATTCATCATCATCATCATCGGCGGGGTTGGGAAAAGGCACTCGGATTCCATCTCTGGTGAATTGAAGATTCTCAGTCGCAAAGCGATTGAGATACGCAGACTTTGCGACGGACGATCTCTCTTACGAATTGCTCAACGATTCTGCGACATCTGTCTGATACGCCGTCATTCCCGGCAGGAAACCGACCAGGACTGACATCAGAAACAATGCCGGAAACAGCACCAATTCTGTTTTTTCAAACGCCAAGGGATTGATAATCAATCCTGTTCGGACTTCAACGATGGGAGCGGCCAGATAAACCATCCCATGTCCCAGCAACAGGCCGACAAGGCCACCGCCGACACACAGGATGATCGACTCGGCCAGGATAATTCCAAAAACAGTCCCACGCTGGGCTCCCAAGGCTCGCATGATGGCGATTTCACGCCGACGGGCAGACATCGAATTGTAAATGCTGACAAAGATTCCGATTCCCGAGACCAGCACGATCAGCCCTGTCATAAAGACGAGCAATTGCTTGACCGGGCCCAGAATATCGTTCATCAGCTTTTGCATGGGGAAAATTGGATTCACGGCTTGCGCCTTGTAACCCTTCCTGAGCTCACCTGCCAGCAATTGTGCGGCGATCGGTGTTTTGCAGGAGAGCAGAATCGCAGTCACTTCTTTCTGGACGGGTGGAGTCTCATGGGCGTGGCCATGATCGTGACCTTCATGGCCATGGTCCTGGCTGTGATCGTGCACACCATATTTCGCTTCGATCTTCTTGATTTCCGCTGCCAGTTCGTCTTCCGTCAGTGGTGTCTCACCGTAGAATTCTCGCTCGCGCTTGATCGCTTCTTTCAACGGCTTGTCGTGTCCCTGAATCTGGTAGAAGCCGTCGAGATGGACATAAACCGTCTTGTCATGTGGCAAGCCGGTCGGCGCGATGATTCCCACGACGGTAAATTCTTCGTCATGCACATGGTCACCTGCTGCACCACCGTGACGCAGTTTGAGTTTGCTGCCGACTTTCCAGTTGTTTTCAGCGGCGACACGTGTGCCGATGTAAGCGTCAAACGGCTGGTAGAATTCGGTTCCTTTGATCCGAAATTCGTGATTCTCCCCAGGTGCATAGGGGATTTTGAAGAACTCCGGAATTGTCCCGACAATTGCAAAGCTACCTTCTTCCGTGACATCTCCCATGGCCAAAGGGATGGCTGCGTCAATTCGCTTGTCTTTGGCGAGGTCCAGATAGAATCGATACGGCAGGTTTTCGATCGGGGGGCTGACGTGATAGACGGTACTCAAGACCAATTGCAGGGGATCCCCCTTGGCACCGACGATCAGGTCAAAATTAATGGAACGCTGACTGAATGTACTTTCGAGAATACCAACGATCACGAGGACTGCGACCATCAGCATCACCCCCAGTGCCACACTGACGGTCGTCAGTGATGAGGCCAGGCCGCGCTGTCGAATATTTTTCCAGGCAATTGTGGCAAGATTCACGGGACATCCCCAATCCAGAAAGTTCAGCGTCTGTCTCTGACAAAACGCTTCGTGGTGATCAAGTCATTCCGATCAGAACGGCAGCAACTAGCCCTGTGGCCGATTGAAATCCGCCAGCTTTTCAACTCGGTCAAACTGGTTGGCTACCTCAGACGCATGCGTTACCAGCAACAGCGAAACGCCGGAATCACGGCACGATTTACGTAACAGGTCCAGAATCGTCTGCTGATTGGCTGAGTCTACGTTTGCCGTCGGCTCGTCTGCCAGCAACAGTCGCGGCGTATTGACCAGAGCGCGGGCGACAGATGTGCGCTGCTGCTCACCGACCGACATCTGAGCAGGCTTATGATTCAGCCGATGACTCAGGCCGACCTGTTTGAGCAGATCGATGGCACGCGACTTATCCACCTTTTGACCACCAAAACTCATTCCCAGCAGGACATTCTCCAAGGCTGTAAACGCGGGAAGCAGGTTGAATGTCTGAAACACATACCCGATCCGTTCGGCACGAAACCGGTCACGGGCTGCTTCTGATAACCGGGCGACGTTTGTTCCACCGATCAGCACGTCTCCTTCATCCGCAGTCGTGATTCCCGCGATGACGTTTAATAGCGTCGTTTTGCCGCCACCGCTCGAGCCGACCAGCACTACCTGTTCGCCGGATGCCATCTGGAAATTGGCGATATTCAATACGGGCAATTGTCGACCTCCCGGTTCCCGGTAGGCTTTCTTCACATTTTTCAATTCCAGCGACATTCTGACTTTCTCCGCTCGCAACTTGACCGATCATTTCCATCGGGACAAGGCGTTACTGAATCCACTTCAAACTCTAAACCATTCGAGAAAATCGATGAAAAAGTGACGACAACAGTCCGCCATCCGAACCGTGGTTACTGAACTGATCCCACTGACTGAATTCGGTCCTGGAGATCGCTTCGCAGAGCTTTAGCACCCCATCGATCTGGTTTGCAATCGGTGCATCTGACATCCCCGAGAGCAAACGATATTTCCGGGGAAATCCGTACTCCAAGGTGATCTGGGAACGATGTAGATCGTCATCCGACAAACTCATCAGATGCTGTAAAACCATCGCATTGGCAATCAGATACCCGCCGAGCATGATCATCGGAACGAGTAAAAACGCAAATACTCCCAATGTCGTCCCCAGGTACTGCCGGATCGTAACTGCGAACACGGACGTGATGATCGCCACGATGTTGAAAACTAGAATCGTGATCATCCAGGTGACAAACGCGGGTGAAATCCGTCGCCACATGATCTTTTGTTCAAGAGTGATGCGGACGAACTCAGTCCGGGAAAACGGCAGGAATTCCCAGCCAGATGGAAGCGACCGGAGAAACGGCAGGACATAGATCCACGAGAACACAACGACTCCGATCCGGCCCCCCAGAGTGTTCAGTGAATCCAATGAGGCGCCGATCTTCGTCCGGCCACCGAAAAACTCGGACTGCAGAAAGATTCCAGGCTGGTCCGCCCCACCTGTGATCTTGGAATACTCGTCAAAGCCGCCGGGGTCGACGGCATCGGACGCAATCCGCCCCACTTTCTTGGCAATTTCGCCAGCGCGATTGAAAAGTTTCTGTGCCCGGTCTGATGGTGTCGGTGGTCGACTCCCTTTGTTTGAAGGTTCGGCAAACAGTCCCTTCAACGACCCTGCGCGCTTCCAGTCCCGCATGCCGCTCTTCCAGATCAGGTCGTCTGGTCCGAGTTGCCCGTTGTCTGCCATCGCCTTCAATTGTTCGTAAGTGACCGGACCAATTTCGGCTCCGTTCTTCGAGTAATGCCATTGAGTGTCACGTGGCTGTGGCGGCATTGCGATTTATGCTTTGAAGGAATTCGAAATGGAATACATCAGGCTCGCGAAGATTGCAGGATGCGCAACTCTTTCGGTAACGGAAACGACACGTGCTCTTCACGCGTTGTCACCTCGTCGAGCGTGGCACCATATTCACGAGTCAACCAGTCAATACAATCCTGAACGACAACTTCCGGGGCGCTCGCGCCGGCGGTTACCAGTACCGTATTCGCATTTCCAAACCACTCGTGCCGCAGTTCGCTGGCACCATCGATCAGGTGAGCATGCTTCCCGAATGAGGCTCCAATTTCTTTCAATCGGCGGCTGTTCGAACTATTTTGACTTCCCAGGACCAGCACGACATCCGACTGTTGAGCCAATTGCTTCACGGCATCCTGGCGGTTCGTCGTCGCGTAGCAGATATCTTCCTTGGGGGGACTTTCAATCTGCGGGAATCGACTTTTGAGGGCTTCAATCACTCGTCCCGCTTCATCCACACTCAGCGTTGTCTGAGTCAGGTAGGCTATTTTTGCCCCAGAAGGAAACGACAGGCCGTCAACGTCTTCGGGAGTCTCGACCAGGGTAATGCTGGCAGGGGCTTCTCCCATGGTCCCGATCACTTCATCGTGCCCTTCGTGGCCGATCAGGACGATGTGATAACCCTCCCGGGCGTATTTCACCGCTTCCAGATGGACTTTCGTTACGAGCGGGCAAGTCGCATCGATCGTCTGCAGATGGCGTTTTCGAGACTGTTCTCGGATTTCCGGTGAAACTCCGTGGGCTGAATACAGCAGGATCGAACCGACGGGGACTTCGTCAATGTGATCGACGAACGTCACCCCTTGTCCTGTAAATTTCTCGACAACGTACTTGTTGTGCACGATTTCGTGATAAACAAAAATATTCGATCCGAACATGGAGATCGCCTTATCCAGGCACTCGATCGCCATGTTGACACCAGCACAGAATCCACGCGGGTACGCCAGGATGATTTTCATTACTTCGCTACTCCATTCCTTGGGAATCCTGGATCCTTCGACGACGTCATCGTCGACCTGGATGTCTTTGACGTTTGACTGGAAACTGCTGCGGAATCTCGGAGCGTGAATCTTCGTATCGAAAATCGAATCCCGCTGAAAACTCTGCTTAGGTCTCTTCGTCGAATTGCATCACCCCACCGAGATGGCCTCAGTGGGGTGATGCACTCTTCGGCAACTCAACTTACTTTGCGGAAGCCTTTGGATCAGGTTCTGGTTTCAAGGTGTTGATATCAATCGGCTGCACGCCGGTTCCTTCGTATCCTGGCATTGGCTTGCCGTCTGGCGTCAGTTTTCCAACCGACCACAACAGCCCGTGTGTCACCAGATCCAGGTACCGGGCATCTGCAACCGTTGCGGTGTTGTGGCCAAGTGTGGTGCTGAATACGCGTGATTTCCCATATTCGTTGGCCCAGGCGACGATGAAGTCATCCACTTTCTTGCCGGTATCCTGGCGACCGCGGGCCAGTGGCTTGGCGGAGTCAAACAGTTTCACGTTGTTGTAGAGTTCTTCGTTGATCGTCGTCCAGTTTTCCAGCCCCTTGGTCACAGCGTGGTCGCGATCAAGAAACGTGATGTCGATCGGCTTCTGAGGTCCGTGGCCAGTGGAATGAATTCCAACAAATCGAAACCATTCGTCCTTTTCAATTCGATAGCAGTGCATCGCGCAATGCAGGTTGACAGCAGCGACGCCATTCTTATGTGCGTTCAGAATGTTTTCGACGTACTGTGGCTCTTTCACGTCTGATGAACATTCGTCGTGGATAATGACGTCGTATCCCTTGGCCCAGTCGGCCTTTTCGTACATTTCAAACCGGGCCTTGGTGGTCGTGTCGGCGGTGTGAACCAGCGTGATATCCACCAGAGCTCGCTGCTGGATCCCTTTTTTCAGCACTTCCTTCTGCTTAGCGTAGTCGTGACAGCAACCACCCGTTATCAACATCGCCTTGATCGGCTTGGGCTTGTCGCCATCAGCCCCGAAGGATAGTGAAGAAACGGTGAAAAGCAGGGCCAAAGCCCCCATCCCAATACGAACGAGCATGTTGAAATCCTTGAGTGAATTGAAAAATCGTCACATCGCACGACACAAGGATTCTACAGACCCAGGCGATCTTTCGAAACTCGGACGCTCTGATCGCGAATCGATCGAGGTCAGCCACTCGTTGGCACTCAACTCAGATAGCTCGGTTGCTCCGATCGGAGTTGCCGGGATACCAGTCGTCATTCCAAAGCCAAGCCATCAATCCAGATTCTCAGCGTGGGAGCTCCCCACGAGTCAAATGCCATGGAAATGGCTCGCAGTTGCCTGGGGACGGGGCCGTCGACCTGCCACTTGTCGTTTGAATTGAGCGGAATCTCCATCCGTCGCCAGCCATCGCGCCCTTCGTTGTCATCCACTTGGCGCATCAAATCCAGCCCCTGCTTGGGCTCAATATGACATTTCGCATCGTTTTCGCTGTGAAGTACGAAGAAGGGACCTCCTTGCCAGCCTGTGACATCTTCATTGATCACTTTCATCCAGAATACCAGCTTGGATTTCCCTGCCAGTGACCAGTCTGCATTCCGATTCCGAGGATAGGTGAGAGCCGCGCGGAATCCCGCATAAGGGCGAATCACCACTCGCAGCGACGATTTACCGACCAGTTTCTCAGTCATGTCGTTTGCGAAGTCAGCCCGCGATGTCTGTTCGTTGCTTCGCGTCCGATCATGAAAGTCTTCGATTGACCAATCGGCAGCTTCTCCTTCAGTTCCTAATTCAGTGACACGTTCGACAGCATAAAAATCTCGCCAGGCGAGTTCTGTCCCTTCAGGATTTGTGACATTCACACCCACGCGATAAAACCCGGGCTTGGAAAACGTGTGCCGCACTTCGGCTGTCGTGGCTTGCGAGCCATCGCCGAAATCCCAGGCAATCGTACGGCCGGGCGACGGGGCATCGACACTGAAGCGGACTTCCTGGCCAACCAAAGCCGAAGTCGGGCCCGAAAGCCGAACTTTGGGTCTCGATCGTCGCTCATCGGATGTGCGAACAGTTCGATCCACACTCAATCGAGACACCCCCGCTTCTACCTGAATCGCTGTAACGGAGTTATTACTCTCGGCCGGCTTCTTGTCGTGGAACTGATTCCCAGACACCTGAATCCAGTCAGCATATTGCAGGAACAGACCCCATCGATTTTGAGCCAGCAGATTGTCTTCAATGATCCAGTGGCGAGCCTTCCATTTCTGACCGAATGAATCCAAGTCACCGATAACGGCGATCCCTGCCCCGTTGTTGCCAATACAAGTATTTCCGCGAGCCACGGTGTGGCTGGAAGGGCCAAACATGAAGACGATTCCAGCATGGCCGCTGGCTGGTAAATGAGGAGAGTTGTGATTCCCCTCTTTCAGTCCATTGAACGAGGCTTCGTTCCCTTCCAGACGCGTATGATCGGAACCACCCATCCAGAATCCGTAGCTGCAATGATTGGCTTTGTTATTACGAAAAATGTTA
>JBAWWJ010000243.1:0-11668 GCA_037146815.1 Planctomycetota bacterium | reverse complement strand
GAGCAGGCCGTCTAATCTCTCTCCTCGCGCCCACTTTTCTTGGGCAAGTCCAAACCTTACCCGCGTAACCGATGGTGGGTCGGCAGGCAGATTCATTCGAAGACACAAGAAGGATTTTCAACATGACTACATCTCGACAATCATCGCGTCGTCAGTTCCTGCAAGGGATCGCTGCCGCAGGAACTGCCAGCATTCTATTGCCGTCACCCAACCGCGCTTTCGGATTTCAGTCGTCGAGCGAACGGCCGATCTTTGCGACCATCGGCCTGAGGAATCAAGGTTGGGCCATCACCAGCAAGTCGTTCGGGTTCGCCGATTTCGCCGCTTTGGCAGATGTCGATGCGAACGTACTGGGGGAAAACGTTGGCAGGGTCGAGAAACACCAGGGCAAAAAGCCCGATGGCTACAAGGATTACCGCAAGATTCTGGATCGTAAAGATATCCAGGCCGTGATGATCGCCACACCCGATCACTGGCACACGAAGATTGCAGTCGAGGCGATGCTGGCGGGCAAAGATGTCTACTGTGAAAAGCCGCTGACGTTGACGATCGACGAAGGGAAGCTGATTGAAAAGATCGTCAAGCAAACGGGCCGGGTCTTTCAGGTCGGCACCATGCAGCGAACTGAAATCGACCAGCGATTCCTGAAAGCGGTCGCTTTGGTCAAGCACGGTCGCATTGGTACCGTGAAAAAAGTGACGTGCGGTATTGACCGCATGGAGGCATCTCCAGTGATTCCAGCCGTGGCTGTTCCCGAGCAGATTGATTGGGACCTCTGGCTTGGCCCGGCCCCGAAAGTTCCGTATCGGGCTCTTCCAGAAATGCGACAGGGTTACGGCGGCGGCGTGCCGCTCTACAGCAACTGCCACTATTCATTCCGCAACTGGCACGAATACTCCGGTGGCAAATTGACCGACTGGGGGGCTCATCACGTCGACATTGCCTGCTGGGCGCTCGGTGCCAGCTTGACGGGCCCCAGCAAAGTGTCTCCCGTTGAGTACAAACTGCCGGTCGAATACAAGGATGGCAATCCCACCGTCGCCGATCAGTATAACGCCGCGACCCAATTCACCATTCGCGTCGACATGCCCAACAACGTGGAAATGATCATCACCAGCGAAGGGGATAACGGCATCCTGTTCGAAGGGACCGAAGGTCGATTTTTCGTGAACCGTGGAAAGCTCACCGGCAAACCTGTGGAAGAGCTCAAGGAAAAGCCACTGCCGGAAGATGCGATTGAACAGATCTATGGTGGCAAGGTCAGTGCGAACCACACTGCCAACTTCATCGAAGGGATGAAAGCGAGAAAGCAACCGATTTCCGATGTCTGGACACATAACCGGATGCTGGAAATCTGTCACCTTTCCAACATCGCGATACGTCTGGGCCGCGAACTCAAATGGGACCCGGTCACGCGGGAAATTATCGGTGACCCTCAGGCAAACGCGTTCCTCGCTCGCGAAGGCCGTAAGGGATTCGAAATCAACATGTAATTCCATTGACGATCTTGAAACAGGGGACGCTTGCTTAAAACGTCCCCTGTTTCTTTTCTTTGAACTCCGTCAGTTACCCGAACAGTTCTGTCAGTGGCCTGCCATCGACAAGCCGATGAGGTCGATTCAGGGGATCTCGCAGTTCAGCGTCTTCCGGGATTCCCAGTGCGTGGTAGACGGTAGCCAGCATGTCTTCAGGTGAAACCGGATTCGTTGCAGGGTAGGCGGCGTCTTTGTCGCTGCTGCCATACACTTGACCACCTCGGATGCCGCCGCCAGCGAGAACAGCGGATTGGCAGGCACCCCAGTGATCCCGGCCCTGGCTGGCATTCAGTTTCGGGGTGCGGCCGAATTCGCCCCACATCGCGACCAGCGTTTCATCCAGCAGGCCACGTCCCTTCAAGTCGTCCATCAGGGCCGAGAATCCCTGGTCGAGGGATGGCAGGCAATAGTGCGCCTTCAGCATGTTGGTACCGGTCAGGCCTTCGAACGGCCCGTGATTGTCCCAGACATTGGCGACGTTGCCACCCTTCTGGATGTACATCCAGCTGATCGTGACCAGGCGCACGCCTGATTCGACCAGTCGCCGGGCCAGCAGGATACTTTCCCCGTACTCGTTGCGACCGTAGCGATCGCGCGTGCGAGGATCTTCCAGGTCCAGGTTGAAGGCTCGCTTGGCCACGGGTGAAGTCAGCATGCCAAACGCCTGTTCACGATAGCTGTCCAATCCCCTGGCACCTTTGACCGACTGGTACCGCCGATCCATCTCTTCGATCACGTTGAGCATGCCACGCCGGGCCAGCAACCGCGACTCGCTGATCTCGGGTGGCAATATGATCGAGTGCGTCGGCTTCTCTTTCGTTTCCTCAGCCGCAGCCACTTCCATCGGATCGTAACGCCCTCCCAGAAAGCCGGCATACGTCCCCGAATAGGTCGAACCATCATGTCCGATCGGCCTGGGAATCGTGGCCGCGGCAGGCATCGCCCCCAGCGGAGTGAAATACGAGACGACCGAACCGACATTGGGGAAATCATTGCGATTCCGCTGGTTCCTCGGGACGACCAGAGTATTGTTGATCCGTCCCGTCAGCGTGCGATAGACACTCGGTTCATGATTATTGCTGTCATGTGTCAGCGAACGAATGATCGCAGTCTTGTCGGTGTGTCGGGCAAACAACGGCAAATGCTCACAGACATCAATGCCGGGAACGACTGTTGGAATCGGCTGAAATTGGCTGCGAATCCCCTCGGTCGCTAGAGGCTTCATGTCCCACATGTCCTGCTGTGGCGGACCACCCCAGAGATAAATCAGGATGCAAGACTTGGCCGATCCCGTTTTTGAAGGTGATGACTTGCCTCCCGTCTGTTCCGCCCGCAACAGGCCGGACAGGGAAAGGCTTCCCAGACCAAACTGTCCCAGACGCATCATGGCATCGCGACGATGAAGCATGCGAGGTTCCCTGTCACTCGTGGCGGTCAAACATCCTGGCAGAATACAAATCGCTACAGCAATTCGCGAATCACATCGCCATCTGACAACAGCATTGGTCGGCCATCGGCCATGTGATATGTGATTTCGCGAGAATCGTAGCCAAGGGCGCTGAAGACCGTGGCGTGAATGTCGGCGGGACGAATCGGACGCGATTTGGGAAAGGCCCCGATACTGTCGGATTCGCCGATGACCTGACCTCCGCGAATTCCACCACCGGCCATGACCATGGAATAGCATTGTGGCCAGTGATCGCGGCCGGCGTTGGTATTGATGGTCGGCGTTCGCCCAAAATCTCCCATCCAGACAACCAGCGTCGAGTCCAGCAAACCGCGCTCGACGAGGTCATCGAGCAGCGTCGAAAACGCTCGCTCCATGGGAGGGACCAGAGTCTTCTCCAGTCGGCCGAAATTATCCTGATGCGTGTCCCAGATGATGCTCTGTCCGTTCACTGTCGTGACGAACCGGACTCCCGCTTCGATCAACCGCCGAGCCAGCAGATGTGATTGCCCCCAGGTATGCCGACCATACCGGTCTCGCATCGCACTCGATTCCTGCGTCAGGTCAAACGCGTCACGGGCAGCACTCGATCCCATCAACGACAGAGCCTTGGCCCGGTGGATTTCAAAATCATCTGAGCCAGCCGCCAGAACGGGAATCCCACACTGCCCCAGTTGTCCCAGCAGCGCCTGACGTTCTAACTGCCGCTGCGACGTGATTTCACCAATGGGTGCTAGATTCGGAACCGAAAAGTTTGGCGCATTCGGATCAGCATTCAGCACAAGGGGGTCATAGGCCGGGCCCAGGCAACCGCCGAACTGTCCAGGGGTCAAATAAACCGTACTGTCACAATGAGGGGCAGGAGTGATGACGTATGGTGGAAGCGGTCCACTGTTTCCCTCTCGCTGAGCCAGCCAGCCTGCCAGTGTCCCGAAACAGGGGACATCATTGCGACTGGGATTGATCAGCGTACTGTCCATCCGATACGGCCGACCGACGATCGACCAATGCATCCCCGAATTGTGACCCGCGTGTGTATGATGCACACTGCGAATGATCGAAAATCGGTGAGCATGGCGGGCAAGACTTGGAAGTAATTCTGAGATCTGAACGCCGTTTGCCGACGTCGCAATGGGACGGTAGGGACCGCGAACTGTATCGGCTGCGTCAGGCTTCGGATCCCAGAGATCAATATGACTTGGGGCACCGCAGTTGAAAATCAGAATGACGGACTTGGCAGTCCCGTTGGACTTTGCGGCAGCGATTCGGCCCAAGGTCTGTTGCCAGAACAGTCCGATCCCGGCAAATCCGGTGGACTTCAGAAATTGTCGACGCGAACCGGCATGCGGTATCATCGAAGCCTTCCT
This sequence comes from Planctomycetota bacterium, assembly GCA_037146815.1. GTDB lineage: Bacteria > Planctomycetota > Planctomycetia > Planctomycetales > Planctomycetaceae > Schlesneria. Next base: position 7,319 of record JBAWWJ010000243.1, on the reverse strand, counting down.
GAAGCGATCTGAGCGGGGAATCGCTTTTGAATGGGAGGGAATTTTAACAGGCTGGATAGCGAGCCGCAGTCAACCGCCGTCAATTAACATTGGTTGATGCGTTCTTTGCAATTGGAGCAGGTTGCCAGATTCCTGTCAACCAGTTGAATGAGGTCCATCAGGGCAAATGCGTTTTTGAAGCTGGGCAGGATGTGACGTAGGGTGGGACCAGTGGCGCTTCGCCGCGCCGACCCACCATCAATTCTCGACGTTTCCTTTCCTTATGGTGGGCCGCCGCTCGAAGCGAGCTGGTCCCACCCTACTTTTGTGACGTGCTCGCTTCGAGCCAATTGTCCAGCACGACAGGTGGCGGGGTGGCGCACCCGCTTCGGGGAAGCCCCTGTTCAAACGGGTTCCATTTCGGGGGCTTCTGCAAAGCCAGTGCACCCCCGCCAACCGAGAGAAAAAGATCTGGGTAACTTTGACTCCACCCTACATTAAAAAAGCCGATCGCCTTGGTGCTCCAGTGTTTCCCCGTATTGTCTCTTCTGTCCGTTGAAATACAATCGTTGGACGTGGGAGCACTTCCCTGCTCCCCAGCACCGCGATTACGATGCAGGGATGAAGCCGATCTCCTCAAGCCATCGTTTCGCTACTCCTTCCCTGCTGATGTGGGGCGGGATGTCCGCACTGCTGATTCTCGCTTGCTTGCCGTCTGCCAGCTTTGTGCAAACCGTCCTGTCGTCACGCATTCTGGCGATGAACTTTGTCAGCCCTGCAACCTGGCTCGTTCTGACAGGTGCTCGCCCATCAGCCTCTGCACTTCCTGACCAGGCAACTGTCGGCTACCGGGAGATTGCCACGATCACTACAGTCCTGATCCTGTTGACGTGGGGCATCGGAGCCATTGTCATGGCTCGCAGTACTGAGCGAGGGATTGCTGGAAGTATCTTCACCTGGGGAATGGCTACGGGAGTCTGGTGGTGTGTACTCGACCTTTGGGAATGGGTCTGGATCGTTTCCAGCATGATCGGCTGGGAGAGTCTGGCTGTTGTCGTGACTCTGACTCCGCAGCTCTGGCTGGGGTTCTGTATCGCAGGAATGATTACGAATTTCATTGTGGTGGCGATTCCACCTCGTGAACCCGATCCAGCGCCGACTGGTGACTTGCACCGAGCCACTCGCTGGGTGGCGGCGGCGAGTCTGATCTACATCCTCACGTTCACGACGATGAACTGGCGACTTTATTTCAACTTGTTGATTCCCCATGGTGACTCGGCCATGTACGAAGAGCACCTGTGGAACATTTTGCATGGGAAAGGCTTTCGGAGTTATCTGGACCAGGGATTGTTCTGGGGCGAACACATTCAGTTCGTGCACCTGTTCCTGATCCCGGTTTATGTGATCTGGCCGTCGCACCTCTTGCTGGAATTTGCAGAATCGACGGCACTCGCGCTGGGGGCGTTTCCAGTTTTCTGGATGACTCGCCGTCAGACGAAATCCGAGTGGGCTGGCTTGGCGGCTGCAGTCGCCTATCTGCTTTACACGCCGATGCAGTTCCTGGACATCGAAATCGACCTGAAGACATTTCGCCCCGAGGCGTTTGGTATCCCGCTGCTATTGTTGACTCTTGATCAATTGGAGCGACGCAACCTTCGTGGCTTCGTCATCGGATTACTGTTCACGCTGACCGTCAAGGAAGACTACGCGATCGTATTTGGACCGCTCGGGGTGTGGATCGTCTGGCGTGAGTTTCTGGAGTCTCGACAAAGAAAATTTGCGATCGCGGAGGAATCCCGGACTTCAATTCCAGGGTTCAATCGACGATGGGCCGTCATGGGGGCGAGTGTTGCGGCGGGGAGTGTCGTTTACTTGTGGGTTGCCACCCGCCTCCTCATGCCGTGGTTTCGGTCGGGTGTGGAGATCCACTATGCGGGCTACTTCAAGAAGTTTGGCACAACTCCCGAGCAGATCGTGCTCAATATGCTTACCAATCCGGGATTGCTGCTGGGCGAACTGATCACGCCGGAAACAATCTTGTATGCATTGGCGATGCTCGCCCCGGTCGCGTTTCTGCCGTTATTTTCAGGCGGGCGACTGGCTGTGGGAGGACCGTTGTTTGGGATACTTTGCCTCAATTCATTAGCACGTGATCCTCGCCATCATTTTCATGCACCACTCGTCGCAATCGTTTTCTGGAGTGTCTCGGGTGGCCTGCCCGTGGCCCTGCGGTGCCTCCAAGCCCTGGCAGATCGATGGAGATTATCTGTCACCCCCAGAACGATGCCGATCCTGTTGCAAACGATCCTCTGGACCAGTTCCCTCACAACAGGCCTCTTCGTGACACTCGGACCACTCGGCGTCCCTTTCTGGGACGCCGGTTCACCCTGGAACTGGAAGCGACTGTACGGGCAAAATCCACGTGCCGAAAAGTTCGCGCGGATCGCCTCGCTCGTCCCGCAGTCCAGTCGCGTTGCGTCAACCGATTTCGTTCATCCGCGCTATACGCATCACGAGCGGTCATACGACTACAGCAACTACAGCCGCAAAGTGAGCAACAATGAACAGCGGGTCCCGGACGATACCGATTTCATCGTGATCGATACTCAACATCCGTACAGCACGATCAAGCGTCCGGAAGAGGTTCCCGAGTTCCGTGACCACCCCGATCAATGGGAATTACTGCCTGATCACACGGACGGGTTCTTTATCGTTCTGCGTCGACGAAGTTCTGCGACTCACTGACTGCACGACAAGAGCGTCAGACGAACTGGATCATGATCGGGATGCCGATGCTGAGGCATTCTCATTGGTCACCTGCAGCGTCGGCGACGGAGCTGGGAGGATTGGCTTTCTGAGTTGCGAGAATTATCTGAAACACCTGGGCAGATGTCGGTCCTCCGAATTTTGGGGAATCACGGGGGAAATTTGTGCCAGATTGGCTGCGCGCCCCGGAATCGCTGTGATACAAGTATCGCAACCTGTGGGTCATCACAACGCGATCCCGTCCTCACGCAATTTGGAAAGATGCCATGAGTGAAGTTGCCGTCATGTTAAATCTGATGGAATTCGTCCGCACCCGCACGATTGCCACGCTGGACGAAATTGCCAAGCTCCCTGATCCCGCAGCAGCCCTGATCTGGCAACCGGGCCCGGGTCGAGCTCACCTGGGCTGGCAGCTGACTCACATCGGAATTACCGAAGAACTGACCGCCACAGAACGTTTGAAGGGAACGCCAGCCGCCTTCGCCGACCTGGTCCCTCGCTTCAAGATCGGCAGCGTTCCCGATCAGAATGTTCCCGACATCGAATCGATCCGCCAGATCCTGAATGTCTCGCGAGCCCACCTGGTACAAACGTTGTCTGAGATCAAGGACGAAGAACTGGACACAATCCGTCCGTGGTACACAGAACGAGGCTGGACGCTCCGCCGATTGATGCAGATTCTGGTCTGGCACGAATGTCATCATCAGGGCCAGGCCCATCTGAACCTGAACCTGAACCTTTGGAAATCAAACCAGACCTGAGTTTCCGGCGACACATCCGCCGCCAGTTGCACTGGGAACTGCCTGAAAAAACAGAGAAATGGGACCGCTCGGACTTGAACCGAGAACCAAAGGATTATGAGTCCTCTGCTCTAACCGATTGAGCTACGGTCCCGAATGCCTGAAAAACTGTCGGCTTCAGGTGCGTCATTCTACAGACGGCGGCGATTCCTACAACCGTTCGTCAGATTGCCAATTCCCTCACGACAAGGCTGACAATTTTCCTGCACCTTGGGACTTCGAATCCGTCGCCATCGGGCAAGAGCGTCTATCGGCAGCGCTGGTGTCCGTGTTGCGGTCTGCGGATTGGTTCGCGGGAGATCACAGGCTATTGAGATCTGACAGCAGAGTTCGACCCGTAAGCCCCCTCGAGACACTTACCAGCGGTTCAGGCGTCGCGGCGGTGTTCAAGTGTGGGTGGATACGAATCCTGCGAATCTGTGATGCGATCTCGTTTCCCGCGCGTATGCACGAGACTCCATCCGAGGTCATCCGAACGGGGCTTGGATGCTCCGGTTTGGCGGACGAATGGCACTTAGATTTTGCTAACACATTTGAGCATCTCACGTTTGACTTCCTGCCTTGGTTTCATCAGGCGGTCGTAGTTTTTGGGCCTGCGTTTCGCCATTCGAGGTTCAAAGCGATCCGGTCGATCGCCGACACGATGGGCGACAATGGCCCGAAGCAGGTGCTGATAGAGATCTTCTCGATGAGATGGGCCGAGATGCTCTCGATAAGCAATCAAGGGCTGAAAGGCCTCCAGAATTTGGAGTGTTCCCTTGAAACTGATTGATCTGGGTGGGATCTCATACGTGATGGCCGCCTGAGCCATAATCGTTCGGATGAGATTGTAGACCAGAACATGCGTCCAGATCTCTTTGCGAACGAGCTCCGGTGTCTTGCATCGCAGGACATCCATCTGCAACGTAATTTTGATTGATTTCAGATCGAGTTCTGCATTCCAGCGAGCGCGGTAGAGTTGTGCGAGTTCGCTCTGAGTGACCTCGTCGGCATCCAGTAAGGTGGTGGCAATGACGAGGGTTTTGGTCCGAAAGCCGGGCTGCGCGATTCGCACGCGGGTTTCCCGAATCATCAGGAATTCCGGGAGAGCGTTGTAGGTCTTTCGATCGATCGAACGAGGCTTCGCCGGTTTCATCCATTTGACGATGTGATCGTCTTTGCTCAGTTGTTTGCCCCGACGAAAATCAGCTGTCCGGTGTGAAGTCAAACGGCACACACAGTCCACGCCGCGGGCCTTGAGCATGACCATTTCTGTCCAGGCACACATCAAGCGGTCGGCGAGCAAGACGTCACCAGGCCGAAACAGATTCCACAACGTGCGTAGCATCCCCAGTTCGCTTTGTCCTTTACCGGCATAGCGGCAAATCCCCAGATCCAGAATCGCGCCGCAGGCGAGTGAAAAAACTGCCCCAATCCGTGCGAGAGGAAAACCCACGCCAGCTTTCTGAGTAGCGGGTTGCGGATAATCGCGCTGGTTCTCCGGCGTATCGGGCATCGAGACTGAGGATCCGTCATAGACGTAAACACGGCGGCTTTTCCACAGCCATTGCGGGTCGACACCTTCCTCTAACCCCTGTCCAACCTGACGTGCCACATCGGAGAAGAACTTTTCTGGCAGACGCTTTCCGGCTTGGCAGTAGCCGCCCGTTTCGGCAGAGCACGGACTTTGTCCGCGCGAGATTCGATGGGCAATCAAGAGAGCCACTGCCGCACGGCAAGAATGGTCGGCACTCAGGACCTGCCCCAGAAAGACCCAGAGCTTCACCAACGGCGTAAAAATTCTGTCCTTCCAGCAGAGCTTAGTCGTTTGCAGTGCCTGCGAGATACCGTTCGCAGAAAGAACATCGGTGAATGGAAGCTTACCTTCTTGAAGAAACTGACGTCTGAGAAAATTGACCTGTTGACGAAATCGTCCCTGTTGAGAGTGTCGCATCGCTCTGGCTCCTAGCCATAGATGGAAGTCTGCCCGCATCCATCAATGCCAGAATACCAAGAATTGCCTATCCCAAATTGAGAAAACCACTTACAAGAAAACTACGTGCCATTCGTCGATCAAACCGAAGCGCCCAAGGGGGCATTTATGTCGGCCGTTGCAGGCCCCGGAAGTCCACGAAGAGAGTCCATTCCGGGAGAAGACCTTCGTCTTCCCGTGATGTGTAATTTACGATATCTGTCTCCCGTTCGAGACTTTGGTTTCATAACCACAAGCCAGACTCTCATTTCAGAGGGATACACTAGGATGCGATCTGTTCTGAAACACTTTGTCTTTCGGTTCCGAATCGGATTGCTGACGGCGTTGATGATCGTCAGTCCCTGGGCAGGTCGCCTCTTCAATCAGTTACAGTCACAGGAACTGCCAGCAGTTCGTTCCGAATCCTCTTGGCAAGATATCGAGAAACGGGTTGTCTCGCTGTCTGAGCGGTGTCAATACCCGGAAGCCATTGCTCTGGTCAGCGAATATGTTCAGACAGACCCGTCAAATTATCCGGCAATCGAGTGCCGCATCTGGCTCACGTTTGACTATCTCGACCTAAAAGACATGTTGAGCTTTCCTGGACGGCCTCTTCGCCGAAGGACAATTTCCGATCCGTTGGAGAATACGATCGTGCCGCCTGAACTCGATGCGAAGTACGCGGGGGCAAATCAAGCGAGGCGATCGTTCTTCGAAGTACGATTCCATTCAACGTATGTTCATCCCGTAGAACTCGAAAATGCTCGACAAGATCTTGGTCACCTGCAAAAACTTCGCGGAATAGAACCACACGATGCTGTCGTCGAGGCGTTCATCGCCGAGTTTACAGGCGATTTGCGTCTGGCAGAACAGTTGATTCAAAAGAATCAGACCGAACGGGGAAATGGTTTAAGTCCGCGTGAACATTTGCTCATGAGCAGGATCTTGCAGACGGACAAAAACTTTGATGCTGCGATCGAAGCGGCGGAGAAAGCCATGGCTCATCCGTCCATTCGTAACCAGTCCGCAGCTCGAAAAGCCACGCTTCTGGGAAAATCGGGACGAAAGGATGAAGCAGCGCGTTTTCTTGATGATTGGAAGCAAAAGAATCCCACTGATCCGATGGCAGCCTACCTTAGGGTGTTTCTGCGGGATAAATTCATGACTGATGAAAAAGAACTCGACGAATGCCTCCATGAAATGGACTCGCTTGATTCACTCAAGGAACTGTGGGCTGTGCGGCATTATTGCGTTCGTTTTCGGTGGATTCGCCAATTCTCAAAACCTGGAGACATCGAAAAGGCGCTCAGTGATGTTGAAGCAGCAATCGAGACCGACGATCAGCAGTACGAACCCTATTTCGCACGCAGTACTCTGCGGTATCTGCAGAACGAATGGGAGCCTGCGATTCAGGATGTGACCAAGGTGATCGAGCTGACCCCGTATTTTGATACAGCGTACGGCATGCGAGCCGCAGTGTACCGCCGACAGGGAAATTACAAGCAAGCACGAATAGATGAATCTCGGGCGGCATGGCTGAAACAACTGTATTCGTTGCACCATAAAAGTGCTCTCAATGAAACGGATCCTCTCGCCGCATATTCTTTAGCACAACATTTGATCAAAGGAAAAGAATGGCAGTGGGCGGCCCTCCCCCTTACACAGTGCCTGCGGTGCGACCCGAAGTATGTGAACGCACTTAGGGACAGATGCGAAGTCTATCTTCAGTTGGGAAAACTCGACTTGGCGATGCAGGATGCTGAATCAGCCGGTAACCGTTCACACCCCATCAGCAGTGAGTGAAGGTCCCTGCTTGTGATTGA
>JBAWWJ010000242.1:0-11696 GCA_037146815.1 Planctomycetota bacterium | reverse complement strand
CCGGCCCACCATCAATTCTCGACGTTTCCTGATGGTGGGCCGGCGCTCGAAGCGAGCTCTTCCCACCCTACATTGAAAAAGCCGATTGCCCTGGACTACGGCATGCGTCCCGAGCCAACTTCCAACAGAAGTTTGTACGAAATCGGGTGAACACCCCCCGGCAACCGTGTATACTCGGGCTGACCGAAATTGTTTCTGAAAAAGGAAGTTGCCCGATGTACCTGCGGATGGCTCGACGGCTGTTGTTGGAAACCGATAAGCGATTGCTCTGGAAGCTGGCGTACAACTTCGGATTCAAAGGGATGCTGTCGGTCGAACGCTTCAAACGCCGGATGAAGCGGGGCGAGTTTTTCCCACCATTTCTGTACATTTCGGTGATCAACAGTTGTAACTTGCGCTGCCAGGGATGCTGGGTCGACGTCGCGGCCAAGCAGCAGATCATTGACCTTCCGGCGATGAATCGGCTGATCAACGAAGCCAAGCAGGCCGGCAACAGCTTTTTCGGAATCGTCGGGGGTGAGCCATTCATGCACCCTCAACTGCTGGAGATTCTGGCGGCTCATCCCGACTGCTATTTCCAGGTCTTCACGAACGGTCACTTCATCACCCCTGAAGTCGCGGCCGAACTGCGCCGACTGGGAAATGTCACTCCCTTGATCAGCGTCGAAGGGACCGAGATCATCAGCGACGAACGACGGGGGCGGATGAACGTTCTCTCCAAGACCATGGAAGGCTTGCAGAACTGCCTGAAGAACAAAGTCCTGACAGGTGTCTGTACCAGCGTCTGCCAGACAAACATTGACGATCTGGTCAACGAAGCGTGGCTCGATCGACTGATCGAAATGGGAGTGATGTATTCGTGGTTTCACGTTTATCGACCGATGGGGCCGAACCCACAGCCGGAATTGTCACTCACGCGAGAACAGCAACTGCGGATTCGAAAATTTGTGGTTGATATGCGAGTGAAAAAGCCGATTGGAATCATCGACGCCTATTACGACGGAGAAGGCCAGGCGATTTGTCCCGCCGCTTCGGGGCTGACGCACCACATCAATCCCTGGGGCGGGATTGAGCCCTGTCCGATTATCCAATTTGCGAAAGAATCGATTCACGAACAGCGTCACATCAAGGACGTGATCGGCCAGTCAGAATTCTTGCGAGACTTCCGCCAGTTGGCTGCGAAGTCAACCCGCGGCTGCATTGTGCTGGAACGCCCCGATCTGTTGCACGAACTTGTCGTACTGCACAACGCAGACGATCAGACGGCACGAAAGACGGCTGTGGCAGAGTTATTGGCCATGGAATCGCGCCCGTCACAATTTGGTCCCGGACAGGAAATCCCTGAACGAAGCTGGGCTTACCGGCTTGCCAAGCGATTCTGGTTCAATGATTTTGGAGCCTACAAAGCGCTGGACGCTAGCATGGCCAAGCCAGTTCATTCGTGAGGTTTCCACATTTGGTCACGTGGCAGAATTATCGCCGAACTGATTTGGTGGAGATCCAAAAAATGCGGATTGGTCTGCCCGGCAGGTTGCGACGACATTGCCGCAATCGACTCGACATTGTTCTGTACCAATCTTGTGCGCCGTCCGAATTTTTGATTGCGACAAGCGTTGCAAACCGTCGTCCGTGATTTGAGTCCCCGCCAGATGTGGCAGCGGCGAACGGATCATCAATGACCATTCCAACCTTGGTCAGCAGGTTTGCCCGAGGACGTAGTATCACTGCTCGCAAGGTGGTAAGGTATTGCACGGCGACGGTAGATGGAGAAATCTCCGCGGCGTCGCCTGAATGGAACAAACGGATGGGTCTCTGCTCGAACGCGAAGTCAACGTTGCCATGAATGGACTAGAAGTTTCCCATCTCAAAAAACTCTACGGTGATGTGACAGTTGTCGATGACTTGAGTTTCCACGTTGAACCAGGAGAGATCTTTGGACTGATTGGTCCCAATGGGGCTGGTAAGTCGACCACCATGATGATGATCATCGGACTTCTGCAACCCGATGGTGGGACGATCAGTTTCGATGGAGTGCGATTTAATCATCAAAACGTTGAAATGCGGTCGCGACTGGGAATTGTGCCTCAGGAACTGGCGATTTACCCGGAACTGACGACCATCCAGAATCTGCGATTTTTTGGAGGTCTCAACGGTGTGCGTGGAAGTCGACTGAAGGAACGAGTCGATTATGTGCTGGATTTGATCGGGCTCAGACAAAACGCAGATCATACTCCGAGTACTTTTTCCGGCGGAATGTCGCGACGTTTGAATTTCGGAATCGCTTTGATCCATGAACCGCGATTCGTAGTCCTTGATGAACCCACAGTCGGAATCGACCCGCAGTCCCGATCCAGCCTGCTCGATGCGGTGCGACAACTCGGTCGCGACGGTGTCGGGGTGCTGTATGCCTCCCATTACATGGACGAAGTTGAGGCTGTCTGCCATCGTGTGGCAATTATGGATCGGGGAAAGCTGCTCAAGGAAGGGACGCTGGATCAACTGCTCGATCGAAGTCGCATCGACCTTTGCGTCAGTGTGTCACAACTACTGCCCGAGTTGCGAACGGAACTTGAAGCAATCGCCGAAGTTTTGGCGGAACCGGACGGAACTATCCGTATTCTGGTCCGCGAGACATTGGAAGTCCAGAAGCAGGGGAACTCGGCTCATTTACGGCGGGTTCTGGAATTGCTGGAGAGAACAAAAACCCCATTGCTGGGGATCAAGACTCAGGAAACCAGTCTGGAAACGCTGTTCCTGAGTCTGACGGGAAGGACGTTAAGAGACTGAATGGAATTCTGGGAAATCACCGTTAAAGATCTGCGTCTCATCCTAAAAGACCGAGGGGCGCTTTACACATTACTGGCATTGCCGGTCGTATTCATCGCCATTTTAGGGGTGTCGACCGGGCAATTGATTACGACTCACGATGCATCCAAGTTGGTGAAGATCGGCGTCGTCGACGAAGATGGTGGCGAAATCTCGGCGCACGTCTTTCGTGATTTGGCGGCAATTGGCGGACTCCAGGTCAGCAAAGTCGAGAATCGAGACGAAGCTAAATTGCGACTGCAGGATGGACGCAGCAGCGTCGTCGTTATTCTGGGAAAGGATTTCAGCAACCGTGTTGATGATCTGAATCTGAGTGACGTATTTGACACAGAACATGGCAAGCTGTCTGCAGGATTGTCCGCGATCGATATGCAGGTCGAAAGTGGAGCCGCATTTGTCGGCGTCGCGGAACTGGTACAATACGTCGTCCTCTCTGCTGTCTTGCGTGTTGTGGCTCCAGAAGTTGCCAAGCGCAATCCGCTGCTCTCGCGGATTCTGGACCGCATGATCGAGCAACATCAGGCAGATCTCGAATCGGGAGTGGAGAATCCTCGCCCCGCTCCTGTCAAACCGGGCTCCAGTATCATCTACCAGACTCTGGTACCGGCGTTCATGGTCATGTTTGCGTTTTTCCTGGTGAATATCATGGCGAGTTCGTTCATCAATGAACGCAAACTCGGCACGTTGAAGCGACTGCAAGTTTCGCGAGTCACGCCTGTGCAACTCATGTTCGGCAAGACGATGCCGTTTCTGATCGTCTCCATTGCGCAAAGCGTGTTGTTGTTTCTGTCTGGAAAGCTGATGTTTGGCATGTCGTGGGGGACGTACCCGCTGATGCTGCTGCCGGTGATCCTGACCACATCGCTCTCGGCCACGGGCTTAGGTTTGCTGCTGGCAACGATCGTCCGTACCGAATCACAGGTGACGTCATACTCGACGTTTCTCGTGATCGTCCTCGCGGGGATCAGCGGATGCTATATGCCCCGCGACTGGCTGCCAGACCTGATGAAAAACGTCAGCTTGGGAACCCCGCATGCGTGGGCACTGATTGCCTATCAGGAATTACTGACGCACGAGCACCCGAATATGCTAATGGTGGGCGAGTGCTGTTTTATTCTGGCGGCCTTCGGCGTCGTCTGTTTTGTCGTCGGCTGCGTGCGGTTCCGCAAGTACGAATACTCCACGTAGCCAACGTTGCTGCTCAGACAATTGGTATGGGCGAGAATTCGCCCCCTAAAATTCCCGCAGACGGAATCTCCAGCCATTTGTCGAGCATCGTGGCGTAGACCGACCTGAAATCGATGTTGAACTTCAGGTCTCCATCAGTCAAATCCGTCAGACTCGGATACTTTCCGTGCAACCCTGATCTTTCGGAAGGTGTGACCGCAAAAAGCATTGAGGCGGCACCATGGTCTGTTCCGAGACTGCCGTTTTCGACAACTCGCCGACCGAATTCAGAATAGGTTGCCAGCAGGACTCGGTCGGACAACTTGTGCTCCACAAGATCCTGCTCAAACGCTCGGATGGCTCCTGAAAGCTCTGCCATCAATGCCGCGTGCCCGGGCAATTGCCCGGAATGTGTATCGAAACCGTCGAGCGACACGACAAATACGCGAGCAGGAAGATCGGCCGTTAACATCTGGGCGATCAGCTTCAGCTTACTCGCCAGGCTGGTACCAGGATAACTGACCGTCGTCCGATATGACGCAGAAAGACTCTTCAATCGCTCGGCACTGGTCAGTGCCGTGGTCGTCGCTCGTCTCAGGAAGTCGAGTTCTGAGCCGCTGGTCGATGGCTTGTCAGCGAGTTGACGCTGTGCGGCACGCGTCAGATTACGATTGGCGACAGTGGCCTGCCCGTCGACCAGTTGAAACTCTTCCAGTCGGCGCAACGTTGGAACATTCACGCGTGTGCTGACGAACGCCAGTGGCAGCTTGTCGGTTCCCAGCGACAACGCTTCTGCGAGGGCGGGTTGACGATCGAATTGCCATTCGAGAGCCCGCCCAAGCCAGCCATCGCGCGGATTTTCATTCAGCGGTTGCGCCGACTGCCAGATATCCATGGAACGGAAGTGCGAACGATCTGGATTAGGGTATCCGATCCCCTGGACGATCGAGACCTTTCCTTCGTCGTACAGTTCTCTCATTCCTGTCAGGCTGGGATGAAGCCCAACAGAATCGTTCAGCTTCAAAACCTGCCCTTTGGAAATCCCGATCCCGGGTCGGGCTTTCTCGTAGGCAGGATCGGCGTAAGGGACGAGCGTATTCAGTCCGTCGTTTCCCCCCGCGAGTTGGATCAAGACAAGTACCCGTTTATCTCGCGCGGCAATCCCCGGGGCAGCTTGGGCCGCTCGCGTGAGGAATTGCGGCGGGATCGTTCCCAGTGAGACAATCCCCGCTGTACCGAGAAGTTGCAGAAAGTCACGTCGTGTTGTGGTCATTGGGTTATTCCCGATTTCAAAGTCAGGCCTGAAACCGATTCGGTGAAGTGGTCTTGAATCGTCGTTGAATCCGTACGTTTACTGAAGTTGATATTCTGGAAGTGACATGACCAGTTGCAACGTCGATCGAAGCTTTTGCAAGGCCGTCCCTTCGACGCGATGATGATGCCCAGCAATTTCGGAATGGAGTGCGGCATCCGCAGCACCTCCCATCAGCAATCTCTCGATCTGTGCGGCGACTGCTTCGCTTGCCCCTCCTGCCATGTCCACGATGGCTGTCCTCAACGTGGCAATCTGGTCGCCCGAAGCCAGCTCGGTCGCGAAGTTGGTTCTGAGCAGGATCGACGAGGAGTTGATCCAAAGTCGGCCCCCTTCCCAGCCTTTCACCGAGGGAGGTTCGAAAATATCCTGCCCCAGATTTGCGAGGAGTCGCGAAACGGGTGGCCATTTGACAGTCGCCGCGAGCGACCGCAACGAACCGACAACAAGATCGAGAGGTGACTTGATGACGTTCCGTCGGCACGAGGCATCGAAAAACACTTGAGAGCTCAAAAGTTCGCGCAGCACAGGTGACATGTTGTAATCGTGTTCGCGAATTCGCACGGCGACGGCATCAATCATGGCAATCGATGGTTCTGGACAAACAAACGTCTTCAGCAGCTTCATCCCAAGAAAACGCGGGCAGGCGGGCTGTGAAAGGCAGAGGTCCACAATCGCTGCCCCATCGAAATTGCCCGATTTCCCGAACACCGTCTTCGTAGATTCGTCATGCTGCAGTTGATTGAACCAGAATGCTCCTTCGCGCACATGCCAGCCGCTGAAGGCTCGAGCAGCCTCCTGAATGTCCTTCTCGATGTAGTTGCCCACACCAAGTGCGAACAGTTCCATGATTTCGCGAGCGAAATTCTCGTTGGGATGTCGTTTGCGATTTGCGTTGCCATCCAGCCAGACCAGCATCGCAGTATCGCGTGACATTCCGTGCAGTAGTGATTTGAAACTGCCGAGCCCATGAGCACGGATCAGTTCATTCTGGGCCAGCATCTGCGGGATAGACCGCACCTTGTCGTTGGATGTTGCGAAATGGTTATGCCAGAAGAGGGCCACTTTTTCCGCCAGGGGATTCGCCGTCGCCCACATCCGGTAAAGCCACCAGATCTTCAGGTCGGCGATTTCGCCGGTTGCGAATGCGGTCTTTCGCAAAGCCTCTTCGGCCTGTCGAAATTCCGCAGATTCTGGCTGCGGCACAATCAGTCGCTCAACGGTGTCATTCAGGCCACCCGCGACCGCCTGATCCAGCTCTGCCGGTGTGCAGCCAAACTGACTTCGACCGAGCAGGTGAGCCGCCTCGCTGATCGTCCAGGCCCCGTCGCGAGTCGTGTCGTACGGTTTCAGCAGTCCATCGGGTGGGGCAACATTGGGCATGCGCGACCTTTGGTTGATCCTGGAGGGAGCGAAGGCGAGCTTCGGCAATGGGAGTTATGAGAAGAATGGGAATTATGAAAGTAGAGATCTACTATCGTTCGCCCAAGTGATCCCAATCATTTCCAACCACCGTGCAGTTCCAGACGCATGTGGTCTGGGTACTGAACCGTGTCAAATCGGATGGCCGTCAATTGTCGCAGCAACTGACAAAGGCCATCAAGTTCGCGAGCAGACTGTTCTGCAGTCTTGCCGTTTTGAATATTGCGGGCGTGAATGACTGCAGCGTTCGCGTCCAGCAGCGAGGCCACAATGGAAGGTGATAGTTCCTGGACAAAGTTCGGCAGTGCTGTGCGGCTGGGGGTGACCGCTGTGGCCAGTGGTTCGTTGTCGGTTTTCAGGGCTTCGATCAATTGGCGGCATAACCCCAGGCTGGATGACAGTATGAACCGGTTCGCGACGAGTGCTGATGCAGGCTGGAAGTTGTACGACGTCGCGAGCTGATCCCCTTTGGGACGCTGCAGGTAGCGGGCAAAGTTGATCTGCACGTCGCGATAGCTTTCCGAAGACTGAACCCATGGCTGACGCTTCTGCTTGGACGCTTCAAGGTTCGTGATCGTCAAAATGGTCTGGGTGACCAGATTCATAATGTCAGCCCCTTCACGTGGCTTGGCCAATTCGACCACCAGCGCGAACGCGGGAATCTGAACACCCGGCTTGCCGTCGAGATAGCTGTAGTCCTGCGGGGCGGCGACAAAGGCGATTCGCCCCGTCAGTAAGGGAAGCACATCCTCGGCAAAATCTTTTCCGGGCAGGAACGTTGCCAATCCCGTTTCAAACTTGTCGAATTCGGGCTGGAGCTTCGGTTCGAGCAATTGTTCGCGCGACTTGTACCATTTCACGAAATTGCGTGAGAACGAAATCAGACCAAGGCGATCCTTGAGTCCGGGAGCGAGAGGAACCAATGGCTGTGCTGGGTCAAGAACCAGTCCCTTGCGAGCGTCATCCAGTTCACTGGCGCTCCCAGCAATGGCAGACTGCAACGAAAATGAGTTGGCACCGACATCGAGAGTCAGTCCGAGATAGGGGCTGCGTGACGCCAGTTCCAGGACACCACCATACAGCAGCGAAACCACCGGATTATCGAGCTTTTCAGGTACGAGACGGCTCCCTTTGAGTTCCGTAATCCGAGCCATGTTGACGCAGACCTGAACGGTATGCTGTTTCCCCAGGTGCTGCGTCATCGTTTTCCAGGCGGTTTCGTTGGTCAAACCGCTGTCGGAATTCGTCTGCAGGCTCTTGAGAGTCTGCGACAGGAGTTCATGATTCTTGCTGGCGACCAGCCATCGATCTTTCAGGACGGCGCGATTCCCGTCTTTGAATTTCAGCGTCTTGTTTCCCGCCTCTTCCGTGACAGTGATCTGATCGCCAGCCAACAGCATCAGAGGTGTCAGCTTTTCGAGCAGTTTCGCGAGATTTCCCGCATCTTTGACCTGCACAACAAGTACACCATCCGGAGGATTGCCTGGAGTGGGGGGATAAACAGCCAATGCAATTTGATCACCGAAGAATGTCTTGGCGAATTTCCAGAGGTCCATCCCGATCTGTGCCTCGAAGATCGCTTTGCCGGCCAAGGCCTTCCTGGCAGGGTCGGATTTCAGCACATCTTCGTAGAGCGGACTTTCGAGATACGCCTTAAACGCAGGAGATGTTTCAATGCGTTCGATGATCCCCGCCAGCCCGGCAACTTCAACTGTCCCGAGCGCCCCCGGTGGCAGATGTCGCACCAGTGACTCTGGTGCATCAGCAGCCTGCGTAACGCTTTGCGATGCCAGAAAGACCAGGCAAAGTAACAGGATCGAAGTCCATCGAAATCGCATCGAAAAATCTCCAGACGGGACGGGAAAACTCAAAAGCTGATGGCAGTTTTACCCGAATTCGCACGATTCGGTTTCAATGTTTCGCCCAAATCTGTGTCTCAAACGTGACCTATCCCGCACACTCGGAAAGTTCGAGGAATTCCCTTGCTTTCCCATTCGCTGACTCGCATCCATCCGTCAATCTCCCCCTAGCATGCCTGTTGTCAGAACTTCGCGTGAATTTTGCCGGTCGTGGGGGACGTGACTGCGCCAAATGCTGTCCGCGAACCGAAACAAGGATCACGTTCGCGTTCAGTTCCGGAAAGGAGTCGGTGATTATGAACCTGTTACAGGGTGCAAGTGACGATCAGGTGGCGTTGATGGGATGTTTTGTGGCACTGGTCGGTTCGGCAGTTCTGATGTACTTGAGTTACATCATGGGGCCAGCCGGGCGTCGACAGTCTGAAAAGTTCAATGCAGAGCCAACAATCAAGCCGATGCCAATGCGATCGGGAGTTGAGAATCATCACGAACGAGCCGCGTAAATCGACTCGTTCGGGATTTTTTGAGTTGATTTCCGCACAGTGGCTCACGACGGAATTGTTTGTGGAACCTCGCGATTGCGATACAAATTTTCCAGATGGAAGTGCGTGGAGAGATGACGAATTTGATCTACTCGTCGTTGCGTGACGATGAAGATTTTGCAGAAATGCTTCCGTATTTCGTCGGTGAATTGCCACAGAAGCACTTATTATTGAATGACTTGGCACATTCGAAGGACATGGATAATCTGCGCCGGGAAGCTCATAAACTGCGTGGAAGCGCGGGTGGATATGGTTTCTCAGGATTGAGTGATCTGGCAGGACGCCTGGAAGATTCCTGCAAGAATGCGCCGTTGGACGAAACTGCGATCTTGCGAAACCTGGATGAATTATTGGATCATCTGGCGAGAGTGCGAGCGTAGTTCACAGGTTCCATCCATTGGGGCCGACATTCAGGCCAACTGACCGGGAGGAAAAGAGATGCTGCCGATGAAGCGAATCACGTTCGGTGTCGCAATGCTGGGACTTGGATATCTCCTGGGAAGCTGCAGTCCGTTTGCGCCAGTTCGAGCACAGGATGCTGACAGCCGCCCATCGGAGGAGGCAGGCAAGAAGATCACGGAAGCCAACGACAAGCTGAAAGCAGCCGCGGAAACTTTGAAACTCGAATCGCGCTACGATTCGGCCACCAAGCAGGTGAACTCGTACGCCGTGCTCGTGGGAGGGGTGAACCCGAAGGAAGACCTGGAAAGTGGTCACGGGGTTGATCCGGAAACATTTGCGGCCCTTTACGCGGCCGCCTACGACATGAAAAAACTCAACGTCAAAGATGATTCGCTGGCTGAATGGGTCGATATCTCGCAATTGGACTACGACACCGAAGGACGGCTGACCTATGGCGGTAAGGTGGTCCGGATTTATCCCGTTTCTCGACTGAAGAAACTGCGGGCTCAGCGTTTGGCACTCATCGGTGAGAAGAAGTAGGCCGGACCGGAATCAGCGTGGATTGAATCTCGTCGTTTCCGCGAACAGCCGCAGAAATCTGCCAACGCGTACCAGCCGGACAGTGGATTCGCACATAGCGTGCGCAGGTCCCACCCAGCCGCAGCGTGACTGTCTGCGGGGACGTCGCGTTGAGCTCCCATTCAGTACAGACTGGAAGTTGATCGCGCGGCTGTTCTGCCGGCGCATCGGCCAAACTTCGCCCCAGTGTCACTGTCCATTCGCGAAAGAGATCTGAAAACGGCGTTTCCATTGCTGCAGAAATACTTTCTGCGCTGACAGACGAGCCGTCAATGAGCTGCTTCAACAGTCGGTCGCCACTGCGATTCAGACACCAGTCGACAAATAAGTACCCAGCACCGCGACAACCATCGTGACGCCAGTAGTCGGGGTGCGAGTAGTCGCGGACGACCAACGGAGATTGGTGAGGACTGGCCAGGAAGCTGCGAATCCGGTGCGAAAGATTCGTTGCCGAACCACTTGCCCGGTGCTCGACCACGTGGGCGATGGCTTCGTTCAACCAGTCTTCGTCAATCCCACGAACTGTCGCTGGTCCTGAACTGCGACTGAAGACCGCTGCGTGGCACCATTCGTGGGCCAGGACGGCACGCAGGTGGTCGCCCGGTTCAAGGCTGGAACTCAAAAAGATGACGTCGGAATTATTACCGAGTGGGCGATCGACTCCTGGAACAAAATCGGCGGGGCGCGTCAGTCCCTCGACCGGCGTTCGTCCATTCCCCAATCGAGCGATCTCGGGAGTGATCACAATCGCAAGGTGCTGGTCCAGATCCATGTCTCTCACTGGGCCGGCAAGGTCCTGTACGATCACTGCCAGTTCCGACTCAGCAGCAACAGCGATCGCCTGAATCAATGCTGCCAGACGATCATCGCTCTTCAATCGTTGGTCTACGAAGATTTTTACTCGGTCAGTTTGTCCAGCCAGCCGGCACTCGATGAGTGAATGCTCCCCGAGGCTGAGAGATCGGATTTCCGTTTGAAGGAAATAATGCCGAGTCTCTTCAGGATAATCTTTTTCGACGCCCGAAAATACCAGATGCTTCCTTGGGGCGACGCTCTCACGCCAACTGAACTGGTGATTCGAATTCGTTCGTGATGCTGTCAGGAGATCACCGTTCGTCGGCGCTGGGATGGGCTGCATTTTGGAGGCAAATGAATCCGACGCAACTGCTGTCAGAACGATCTGGACTTCCCCATCGATGTTTTCACCAAGATTTCCCAGGACCAAAACGGAATTCTTGTCGATTTCGCCTACTGAAAGTTCCGCAACACGTTCCTGGATAAAGCCTTCTGCATCACCGACAACAGATTGGACATTCGCCGAGTGCTGGGATCGGCCGCTGGCGGCAAAGATTTCGATGGCAGAAATTATGGCGGCTGCGAGCAGCCACAATGTACTCCAGCGAAACTTCAATCGAACTCGTCCCATTTTCGAATTCCGATGACCATTTTCAGCAACGGTCTGCACAAGTTGTCGGTCCTGTGCAATTCATCGGATCGGAATCGTCATTCCATTCAGCCGAATCGATATTCCCGAAATCACAACTGTCCGGCTATAAGTCGAACAGCGTCAACTGCTTATGTGGTTGG
>JBAWWJ010000241.1:0-11734 GCA_037146815.1 Planctomycetota bacterium | reverse complement strand
GAGGTCTATGGACAGGAACGCTGATCGCCACACCGAGTGGTGATTGGCCTGGCGGAGCGTTCTGTGTTCGCCTCACGTGTGCGACGGGTGACACACCTCCTGGTACATACAGTTGGTCAATCAACACCATGGGCTGCTTCTGCGGCTTCTCGTCATGGGGGACCGGCCCTGGCGGAAACCCCGAAGTCAGTCCGGGATCGGGAGACTGTAAGCCGTTCAAACAGACGTTTTCGGGTGTCTCGTCAAATTGCGAGGGCGATCCGATTCCACCGCCGTACCACTCCATGACGCTGGTTGTCAAAGCGGATTCATGATTTGGCGTCAATCCTGTCACGTCATGCAGGAACAAGCTTCGCCAGTATTGATGGTCTGAGCACTGATATCGAACCCCATCTTATTTCAGATTTTCCAGGATGCTTTCATGTCTCAGCTAATCATTGGTTCCGTAACATTGACCGTTCCCGACCCGGCGATCTGTTGCTACGTTGAGCGCAAGCCTTGCTGCTCAAGCGGTTCCTGTAATAGTCGTGCGCCCGTTAAATTGTCGACGGGGGGCGTCGCACTGAGTCAGTCTGCGCTTCCCGGTGCAAACGGATTCGGCCTGCCGTGGGGATTTTCGCTGACCTGCAATAGTATTATCTGGTGCAATGTTGATTTCGGTCTGGGGAACAATTGGCGGTCCGACCAATGGTTGATGATCCTGCTCGACTTCGATGATTCGACGTATGATGATCCCGCCAACGCAGTTCGCATCGTTGCCGATGACGGAACAACAATCTCCTTTGTTCTCGATGGTGACCATTATCTACCACCCTTTGGTGAAAAAACTCAGATCACCTTTCAAGGAGATACGTATCTTCAAACCAATCCAGATGGGAGCGCTGTCACCTATTCTGCCATCGATGGGAAGATCCTAAGCCAGCGCGATCCTGCGGGAAACACCATCGATGTCGTGGAGTGGACCTCCAGCGGTGCCTGTATCAGTAAATTCCAGCGTTCGACCGATACACCGGCTGGAGAAGTGATTGAACAGCTTGTGTACAGCTATGACAATCCGAGTTCGCCGACACCATTACTTCAGGCGGTGACGCTTCAACGTCAAACCGCTGGCGGCTCCTGGGAATTCGTCTCTCGCGCCAACAGTACCTATTACGGGGAGGGTGAGGAACACGGGGCACACGGAGATTTGAAGTCCGTCACCAGTTCGGTCTGGTCAGGTACGGCTTGGGAAACGACCGGAACCACGTATTATCGATATTACGTCTCAGCAGCATCTTCTTCGTCGTCCTCCTCGTCCAGTAGCAGTTCTGGCGGACCAGACGATTCCGGGCCTCATCTGCTCAAGTTTGTACTGAACCCCGCAGCGTACGACAGGATGCTCGCGGCAGGCCAGAACCCGGTCACTAGCTCAGACGCAACACTCTCGCTGTTTGCCGACAACTACTTCGAATACGACACCGACTTGCGTGTTTCACTCGCGACCACCATGAGCGGTTCCCAGACCTTTTCGTTCGAATACGAAGTGAATGGGTTTGCCGATGATTACAACCATTGGGCGATGAAGACGACAGAAACCCTCCCAGACGGTAACCAGAATATCGTCTATACGAACTACATCGGCCAGCCGATGCTCAAGGTGTTTCAGTCAGGCAGCGATCAATGGCTTGAATTCTGGCAGTATGATAGTAATTCGAATCTTTCGCTGCACGCACACCCGTCAGCCATTTCAGGCTTTGACGATTCTCACGCCGATCTACTGAACTACAATTCGGGCACGAGCACCTATCAGTACCTGCGTGATCACGCAGGCCTGATCGAAACGTCGACCTACCACGTCGCCTCTGGTAATCGCGCCACGTCCAGTCTGCAGGAAGGCCAGTTGGGAACGCCGATTCCACAAGGGGCATGGGATTACTGCCAATGCGGCGTGGACTGTGGCTGTTCCGGGGTGGTTTCATCGTCCTCGTCGAGTTCATCCTCTTCATCCTCGGGCGGGGCTTTCTCGAACGGCGTCTGGCTGCTGTCACGTCAAACCGCTTACCCATCAGACACCGACCCCGACCAGACGATCGTCACCGATCACTGCTACACGTTCTACAGCGGCACCTGTGCCGTGAAGGAACATATCACCACGCTACCGGTCGTCCCGACCGATCAGAACGGGTCTGGGATAGCTGATTCGAATCGTCAGTTTTACGACACGTATGGCAATGTGACCTGGAAAATGGACGAACGTGGCTACATCACCCGCATGGCGTATGACATTCCAACGGGTGCGATGATCCAGCAGGTGGATGATGTCGATACGTCGCTCTACAGCGATGTTCCGGCAGGCTGGACCACGCCATCCGGCGGTGGCAAGAATCTGGTGACCGATTTCCAGCACGACGATCAGGGCCGGACAATTCAATCGCTGAGCCCGGAATTCACCGCCGATCTTAACGGTACCGGAACGGTCGTGCGAGTCGCTTCGTGGACGGTTTACGATGATGTCAATCACGTCACGTATTCAGGCCGGGGCTACGCGACCGGAACTTCGCCAAGTTATTCCTACACGCTCGAAAATCCGGTATCGATCACAAAAACGGATGCGGGAGGTCGAGTTAACGAACAGATTCAGGCGGTCGCTCCCAGCACATCGGGAACACTGGCCGGAATCATCGAAGCGGCAGGCGGTGGCGCAGCAGCGTTTCCGCAAGTCGATTTCCGGCGCTGGAGTACCAGCCAGTACACCGACTGCTGCCTGGCAGCGTCACAAAGGGTCTATCACGACATTCCTGCCAGCGGCAGTGGTTCCTCAGGAACGAACTACGACGAAACCGATTTCGGCTACGACGTCATGAAACGCCGTAACCGGACCGTCAGTCCCGGTGGCACGATCACCGATGTCGTCTACGAACCGCGTGGACTGGTGATCGGCACGTATATTGGTATGAATGATGATGGCGGAACAGAAACCGATCCGACTGGTGGCGGTTCTGATCCCGATAACACGATGGTCAAGATCAGTGCCAGCGAATACGACGGCGGCGCGGCGGGTCAGGATGGATACCTGACGACGGCGACCCAGAACGTCAATGCGACGACGACCCGAGTCACCTCAATGTCGTACGACTTCCGTGGCCGGAAGATTGTGACCGACGGTGAAGTGAATGAATTCGAAAAGTCGTATTACGACAACTTGAATCGTGTCGTAAAAACGGAACGCTACAACACGACCGCCATGGGAAATCTGATTGCCCGATCCGAAACACTGTATGACACCCGAGGTCGGGTCTATCGGACGATCCGTTACGCTGTTAACCCGGCTACTGGAACTGTTGGCAACAGTCTGGTCGATAACACGTGGTACGATCCCTCAGGCCGAGTTATCAAATCGCTTCCCGCCGGTTCCAGTCAGTTCACCAAGACGAAATTCGACAGCTTGGGGCGATCGATAATCCGATACAGCGGGTACGATCTCGATGAGTCTTCGTATTCCGACGCCTTTTCTGTGACCGACGACGTGATTCTGGAGCAGATAGAAACCACTTACAGCAACGCGGGAAGCGTGATCCAGACGACAATGCGATCCCGCTACCACAACGCCCCGGATACGCAAACCGGCCCACTGCAGGCCCCGAGTTCCACCCCCAAGGCGCGCGTCACCTACACAGCAGCCTGGCAGGATGGGATCGGCCGTACGTTTGCGACCGCCAACTATGGAACCAATGGCGGAACCACATTGTCGCGCCCCTCCACGGCACCCGCCTCTTCTGATAGCGTGCTGGTCAGCCTCGTTCGGTTCGATGATGCGGGGAACGTCTATGAAACGGTCGACCCTGCGGGGATGGTCACACGTTTCGAATTTGACGATGCCGGTCGCAAAATCACTGAAATCCAGAACCGGTCGGGCGGTTCTTCGTCGTCTTCGTCGTCGTCGAGCAGCAGTTCATCGGGGGGCACTTGCGAACCTTCCGACGATACGAATGTCACAATTCGTTACACGTACACACCAGACGGGCAGCAGGCCACGCTCACGGCAGTGAACTTGCGTACGACCAACCAGACCACCACCTGGAACTATGGCACAACTTTAGCCACATCGGATATTGCATCGAGTCGACTATTGGCATCAATTGCGTATCCAGACTCAACAGGGACTAGCGATACAATCCGATATACGTATAATCGACAGGGGCAGAAAACAACCCTGACGGATCAGCGGGGTTGTGTCCATACGTTCGAATACGACAAACTCGGTCGGCAGACGCACGATCGGGTCACCACGGTTGGTTCAGGAGTCGACGACGCAGTACTGCGGTTGTCAACCACGTACGAGGTTCGCGGCATGGTCGAATCCCTCACTAGTTGGAACAACGCCAACGTCGCTTCCGGTGACGCCGTCAACCAGTGTCTCTTCGTTTACAACGATTTCGGGCAACTGACCGCCGACTACCAGCAACACAGCGGCGAAGTCAACACCAGCACGACGCCTAAAGTGCAATACGGCTACGCGGACGGCACGAACAACACCATCCGTCAGTTGACGCTCACCTACCCCAATGGACGAGTCCTGACGTACGGATACGGCGCAGGCGATGGGATCAACGATGCCATCAGCCGCATTGCCAGCCTGATCGACAACGATGTTTCAGCAACGCATCTGGCTGATTACTCATTTGTCGGTCAGGGGCAGTTCGTGGTCGTCGACTACACCGAACCGGATGTGAAGTACACATTGGTCAATCTGGCCGGAAGCAATGACCCGGACACCGGCGATATCTACAGCGGTTGGGATCGGTTCGGCCGCGTGAAGGACTGCCGCTGGTACGACTACGGGCATAGTACCGACACTGCGAGGCTGAAATACGGCTACGACCGTGCCAGCAACCGTCTCTGGCGAGAAGACACGGTTGCCCAGTCACTCGGCAAGAACTTCGACGAACTCTATTCGTACGACGGCCTGAATCGTCTGAAGGACATGCAGCGCGGGTTACTCAACAGCGGTCACACGTCAGTCAGTTCGGAAACGTTCTCCCAGTGTTGGAGCCTGGACAGTACAAACAACTGGCACGGATTCAAGCAAGCATCCAGCGGCGGTGCGTGGACAACGGTTCAATCCCGAACGGCAAACCCGGCCAACGAGATCACCGGCATCTCGAACACTGTCGGTACGTCGTGGGTTACCCCCGCGTACGATGCTGCCGGCAACACAACAATGATACCGCAACCGGCCGATCCAACGCAAAGCTACACTGGCACTTACGATGCTTGGAACCGACTGGTCAAGCTGGTCGACGATACAACGACAAACACGGTTCAGAAAACGCACTACGACGGTAGAGCCTTCCGCGTGCTCCGTAGTAACTACACAAGCGGCACGCTGAGCGAGACTCGCCACTACTACTACACGTCTGGATGGCAGGGAATCGAAGAGCGTACGGGCATCTCGACCTCCGCCGACCGCCAGCACGTCTGGGGCCAGCGGTACATCGACGATCTTGCCCTACGCGACCAAAACGCAGGCGGCGTACTCGACCAACGCCTATATTCTTGCGACGACGCCAATTGGAACACGGTCGTTCTCATCGACACCTCGGCCACGCCGCAAGAACGCTATCTTTTCTCACCATTTGGCTGGCTGACATTCCTAAGTGGCGACATGGGAACCGTCCGAACAACCTCCGCAACTGACAACAATGTGCTGTTCACAGGCCAGAGATTCGATACACATACGCACATGTACTTGTTCCGCATGAGGTGGTTCAATTTCATCAGCGGACGGTTTCTGTCGCGAGATCCGCTCGACTATCCCGATGGCCCAAACGCATATGCGGCGTGGTTTATCCTCTCAGGCGTTGACCCGAGTGGCACTCGATCATTGTGCTCAACAACAACATGCACGACCACCGGACCACTCGCAGACGTGTTTGAAGGTTACTACTACGTCCACGTGGCTCTCAACGGCAATGTTGGCACTTCATGCTCCGACGCATCGATCAGTTTCTCTTTTAAAGAAGTTCATCGGCGCCAAGGCGAAAAGAAGTGCCTACAACCGGCGGCAGATGAAATTAAGCGTGGAGATATCACACCCATGACGCTAATTTATCCACCCGGATTGAAATGTTCAAAAGCCACTCAGCAAGTAAATTACGACGAATTCGGCTGCCCGTCAATCGAAATTTCATGGGACTGCAACCCGTCCTGCCCTTGCCCGGGTGATCAATGCGAGCCGACCGATTTCTCAATCGAGTTACAGCCTCGGGTAAAAAACGCAGGTCGCAACTGGTTTTTTGGGCTGCGAATCGACACCAGTATTGACTATCACACTCGCCAGTGCTGTGCCTTAACTGGCAATTGCAATGTGCAATCAACTTTCGTTTGGACTCCTCTTAATCCCGATTTCCGTAACGTATTCTTCGAAGATCTGGGGCAATTCTTTGTGAAAGCTCCGAATAACTGCACTTCGGACGAGATCAACTATGTGCAGGGATATGGTTCGTGAAAATAATACGTGAGCAGAGGAGTTGCAATGCAGTCTTACGTGTCTACTACCATCGTGGTTTTCGCTGTTGCACAACACTTTTGTGCAACTCATCGTAACTGCTATTCCCAGGATTTGGATCCACTACCAAAGCCAGGGACGATCATAAATGTCGGCCCCTCAAATGTGTATCCATCGAACGCAGGGAATCAGGTGGCGGTAATACCTGACTCACAAGGAGAGACTCCTTTTGTGAGGGGCATGATGGCATCACGCCACCTGCATATCAAAGATTGGCCGCGAGACTGGAACGTGCGTCATGTCGCCTTTTCGAGCGACGACTCCAAGGTATTGTTTGTGTGCGCAGATCAGGATAGTACGTTTTCCGCGCTATGGGTAGACACAGCTACAGGAACAGTACTTCGAACAGTCCGCATACCTGAATCATTGGTGTCATGTACGGCAGTAAGATATTCTGACAATGATGCCTATATTGCTGGACACTCTCTATTTCGGGTGAACGAGAGTTCCGGTGTCGTAACGACAGTAGACGCAAATGTCGCGTCATACATCTCCGACGTTGCTACACTCAGGGAAAACGTTTCTTATGTTGACTTTTTAGGCCTGCACCTCATGGGCCGCTTTGGGGCGGTGGTGCGTCAGCCGGTAAAACTTCCATTAGGACCACTTTTGCAAGATCCGCATTACTCTATCGATATTTCGCGGGACGGGAAATATATACTCGCAGGTTCCTCTGCGGACAAAAGTAGTACGATATTTTCTTCGGCGGTTGTTACTTACGAGATAGCGACCGGAAAACCGGTCTCGACGATAAACATTCCTGGTGTAGCGAAGCGTGTTCGGTTCATTGGTGACGGCTACGCGTATGTAGTCTTAGAGATGACGGCAAAGAGCCATGCTGCAACGCGTGTGCATGTTTTCAGCAAGGACATCAGGGTTGGTAGTTGGCAATTCAATGGACACAGGGAACACAACGAGTTGCTCAGCGTGACAAGTAATTCTGGCGTCGACGCACATTTATCGGTCGGTTCAGACGATGGGACGGTTGTTCAGTGGAGGAGAAGAGATCTTACTGCGGCACTGGCTCGCAAGTTGTTTGATCGCGATCACTGAGTAAACGGTTCATCCGAAGTTTTGGGGGGAAGGGTTGCAAAAGCGGACATGGCAGTCACCAATGGAGTTGTGCTAGCAACACGATTCCAAAGGGAGACAGCATGTCCGCGAGGGTATTGTATCAAGAGATGGGGCTTGAGGGCTATCAAATCGAGGACACTTGGCAGGGAAAGGGCGGGGCCCTGTACGTGCTGATTTCGGTGCCGCGTGCGTCTCTGAGGTGTCGCGACTGCTGATGCGGTCGTGTGCATCTGCACCATTCTGTGGCTGGCTATTGATGGGAAGACGAAAACAAAGGGGTCGAGACTCTTTGATCAGGTTCGAAGGAATTCACGAAGACCACGTTCGACAGCCTC
The DNA here is from genome assembly GCA_037146815.1 of Planctomycetota bacterium. GTDB lineage: Bacteria > Planctomycetota > Planctomycetia > Planctomycetales > Planctomycetaceae > Schlesneria. The sequence continues at coordinate 3,778 of JBAWWJ010000241.1, read as the reverse complement.
GGTCGACCGATTGTGAGCTACAAAGGGTACGACCTTGATGAAACGACGTACGCTGAGGCGTCGTCGGTCGCAGATGATGTGATCCTGGAACAAACCGAAACAATCTACGATCACGCCAGTAATGCCATCCAGACAACAATCCGGCAGCGTTACCATACTGCGCCCGATTCCCAAACCGGACCGCTTCAGAATACAGATATCTGCGCTGGGTGGCCCAGGTTGGCCGTCCTCGGCCTACCTGGGTCGCAACGCGACGAGAAGTTTATCCCGTTTTAAACGTTCAAAACTTCCTGTGACTTCGTCACCCCGGTAGCCGAAGCGGCAACCGGCGCAGATCAAAGGGGTCAGCGCAGATCAAAGGGGTCAGGACTCTTTGTCACTGGAATCGGCGCGACTTGTCGAGAACAAAGAGTCCTGACCGTCCTGACCCTTTTGATTTGACCCGTGCAAAATCGAAGGTGCGTTGAACACCCCTGAGTTCGAAAGGTATGCGATCGTCGTGGTTCGCTCCGCGAACCAACGTCTTTTCTTCGTCAGGGAAATCAAAGGGGCAGGACTCGTTGATGTTGAAAGTGACGTGGATTGCTTGTTATGGTTGAGAATGACAACAAAGAGTCCTGACCGTCCTGACCCATTTGATTTCCTCCAAGTTCTACTGTGTCGCTCCAGATGGCCAGAAACCCATTGCAGGAGAGTTGGGGCCAAACGAGTTCACGATCGCCCAGACGGGCGACATACCTGACGGATGCGGTGGCACAACTTCGGGTGTGCTCGCACATTCGACGACGCAACCACTTTGGTGGAATCGAACGGCCGCGGATGGAGACCCGGGCCAAAGATTGTTCTCTCTGAGTTGGAACTGTTGTTGTGGAGAACGCAATTGGGCAAATTCGAACCCAAGGCCGTAGAGGCCGCCTCAATCACCGCGGGCTTTTAAGGAGAGACTTTTGCAACCCAAAACCCACTCGTTTACATTACTCGGATATCTCGTGACATTTGTCTATCTCACGATAGCGCCGATAGGTGCATGCGGAGACACTCCAGAGAGCACCACGTCGACTACTGAGAAGTTGCGGCAACGCTTCATATCCGAGACGGATGGAGCGGCAAAAGGCAAGGTGGCCATAATCCTGTTTCAAGGAGCTGCGCCGCAAGTAGTTAATCAAATGACCTGCGATGACAATGATGGCCTGGCACTAACTGCGGCTTGGCATCGGGTTACTGCACAGGTAGGAGCACGCTTTCAAGGCACGGATCGAGGCGCATCTCTTCTTCCCATACCGCGCGAGATCGCTCAAGAATTCGTTGGATTCACCGAGGGCCGTCTGCGAATCATCGTACCCGACTCGTGGCTAAAGTGCGTTATGGACATGCGATTTAATCGGCAATCCGACATACTTCTGCCGGTACAACTGTACGCGCCTGGGAATGAGGATGCACAGGGAATAAAATCGTTGTTTACGGGGCGCACGTCACAGCCTCGTGTTGTCGTAAAGAGCGCCGCGACACCGATTGTGATTTCTGTTTCCGGTGGCGCGGCTTATGAGGGTGTCGACGGTATCATAGAAATGCCTGCCGAGGCTAGTGATGCTAGCGGCGCGTTAAGAGTCGTCAGGCCAGAGAGTGTGTCATGTATTTGCACTCAGGAACGTGGGATTGTTGCCATCCAGGATAAGTTTTCGCCGGGTGGGTATTGCTACTGCATCTCAACTCGTAGGCCGCTTGGGGGGCAACCGTTGCTCTATTGGAAACGGCGGATGGATGCTCTCTGGTGTGGGGAGTCGAAAGGAGCGACACAGTGGTTTACTGAAATGCGAATTCGTGGTCCAAACGTTTATTTGTTTCATTGCTCAGACATATCTTTTGGGGTCGAGGGGATTGCAATTGCAACTGGCGATCGTGTGTTTTCGTTCAATGCGAAGCTTGGGACGCGAGCAATTGGATCAGGGGGTAGTTCTCAAGAATGATGCAGTCGTGAGGGAGGTCGGTAGTGTATTTACGATCCAATAACTTCAATCGGATGGCCTCATTATGGACACGGAGCCGGGCGTGTGAGGGTCTGCCTGGATTACGTTCGGCAAGTAGAGCTACTTCGGCAGCCGACTGTCACGCCCAAAGTAAGAACCGTATGGGGTAGTTCCTGACGTACGGATCTGTGCACGTTGACGGGGAGTTAGACAGTTGCATAGTACTTGTGAAACCGACGAACAAGACTGTACTTCCGACAGTTGCGAAGTTGGAGCATCGGGCAACTGCTACTGGACCGGACTCAGAGCCGGAACACCGACGGCTCGCCGTCCGGCCCCAAGTCGCGCGGGTTGTCAGGTGTACGTGCAACAGGATGGGAAGCAACGTTTCACGAACTTGCTTCATTACCTCACGCCAGAACTGTTGTGAGCGAGTTTCTTCGATCTGAAGAAACAAGCCGCACCCGGTCTGGATGGGCAGATGTGGCAGGACGACTCGGAGTATTTTTAGCGTCGGATCGATGATCTGCACGAACGAATCGATCGAGGAGGTGATCTCGCCACTCCTTGCGAACGTGTTTCTGCGTTATGTCTAGCTCGTGGCCAGGCGAAAACTTGCAAACGCTGAAGTTATTAACGTGCGCGACGCCGACGATCTTGTCATCGAGTTTCGCGAGGAGTCTGATGACCGGCGCTGTTTGGAGGTTTTGAAGGAGCGGTTGGCGAAGTTTTGTGAGAGCCCGCCGGAGACCTTCAGCTTTCTCAGGGGCTGGTACCAATACTACGCGGTTCCGGGCAACTACCCACGCCTTCAGCGATTCCGCGACCAGATGCAGGAAATCCGATCTCGTCCGAATCCCAAATTTGTTTGCTGGACGCAAGACGACATTCGTGCTTTTCGTTTGCGTTCCAAGAAGATCTCGCGCCTGATTGTCAGCACTTTACACTTGACGAGGAATCCATGCAAATTGAATGCACCTTCTCGGCTCCAATGTTCCGCGATGCTCCCGACGATTTCATTCGGCATCTCGATCTAACCATCTTTGACTACGATTCCGATGATGATCGCTTTGTTTTGGGGAAAATCGCTGGAGATTTGCTGCCTGTCGCGGACGTGATGGAAGTCTATTCGATCCTCTTCGAAAGCGGGTTTGAATTCAGGCCGGAACTCCACATTGAACCGTCGGTCGACGCTGTCTTGTTTATCTGGAAAAGCTTCCTGCATCCCAAACTTGACCCATACCGGCAAAGTGTCTTTGAAACTGTGGGCAAGATGTTTACTTGTTCTGTTGTCGCCATGTGGAACTACGCCACTACGCTGACGGAGCAGGAACTGGCCGATTTGGGATTTCGGAAAATTGCAGACAGCAAGCTCATCTATCGCGACATGTCGATGGTTGCAGAACATTCACGGAATTTCCCTAAGGGTACCGAAGTTCCCACGGAACTGGAGTTCACCAAGGATGATGAACTGTGGATAAAGCAAAGATGGGACAATTCCGATTGGCACCACGTCGATCGCGAGCAGTACGGCGATCTGGGGCAGGAGCCTGGACAAGAAAACCAGGCGACGTAACCGTCTTTCTGGATTTCGTGTCAACGAAACTTGGCAACAAAATGGTAACAACATTGGCCATGCCAGCCCAATGTGAGTACAATGTGATTCGAGGCAGCCAGTGATGTAAATGGCTGGAATAATCAGCAGTTAAGTATCACGCCAACGTGATTGCCATGTTACCGGGAACAAGTATCAGGTAGGTTGAGGGCCTAGTGCCAGCAATGGAGTGCAGGTTCGAGACCTGTCTTGGGCA
>JBAWWJ010000240.1:0-11875 GCA_037146815.1 Planctomycetota bacterium | reverse complement strand
AAATGTTATCGCGTGCCCAGCATTCGACTCCGTTGTTATTTGCGTACGAGCAGTCATTCTTCTCGAAAAGGTTCCCTGTACTGCACCAGCCATTCAGGACGCGAACGAAGATTCCGTCGCCCCCATACGTGCAATCATTTTCCAGAAAACGATTGTCGTTGGAGCCACTCTCAATCAACACGCTGGTGGAGTCGCGAGCATGCACTTCGCCCGGCTTGATCCGAATTCCATGACTGAGAACATTCTGCTGAATCACATTCCGCGAAGAGTGCCACAGCTTTAAACAGGTATTCGATGTGTGCGAGAAATCATTCTCTTCCAGAGTGTTGTCATTCGAGTCGACCAGAACACAAGCATCCCAGACACGATTAGCCTTGTTCTTCCGCAAGACGGACTTGCGGACGTTTTCCAATACGATGCCCCCGCGACGCCCATTTTCTCCCCAGCCAAAATCGGGGTCATGAAAATTGCCTGAGAAATCACAGTTCTCGATCGTCCATCCTTCCCCATCAACAATCTTCAAGCCTGTTTCCCAACCTGAGGCATTGAAATTCTTGAGGGTCACGTGAGAGACGCCACGTGCAGAAATCGCAGTCCCTTTGAAGGCTTTGGGAATGCCGCCTGCACCCTTCGAAGTTGCACCACCGCCATCAATCGTAACATTTGATGCTGTCACAACCAGTTGTGCACTCAACATTGAGGAATCGATGGTGACGCTGGATTTGATCTCGATCACGCAATCAGCTTTGGTGTCAGTAGCCGCAGCATCATCGGCCAGAGCACCTGTAAAACCGATCGTCCATGTCACCACGATTGCGATCGCCAGGACTGTCCATGATTGCCATGCCTGATTTCGTCGCATGTGTTCCCTCGCGCGTGAGTTGAGACTCGTTCAGACATTACCGCAGAGGCGGCCGAGGTCCCTGAAGAACTCGGGATAGGTTTTGGAGGTGCAGCGAGGGTCCGCAATGACGATGCCGGGAACTCGCAGGCCGAGAAGTGCGAAACTCATCGCCATCCGATGGTCGTCGTAAGTCGAGACGGTCCCGCCATGAATCGGTCCAGGATGAATCGTCATTCCATCAGGATGCTCTTCAACTGTAAGGCCGAGTCGTGTCAATTCCGTCACGACAGCGCTGACACGATCCGTTTCCTTATGTCGCATGTGAGCGACATTCCGAATTCGTGTCGGCCCCTCGGCAAACGGTGCGACACAGGCGATCGTCTGCGCGGTATCGCTGATGGCGTTCATATCGATGTCGATTCCCGTCAGCCTGTCGACTCCACGAACGGTGATCGAGGCCTGACCCCAGGTGACTTTACACCCCATCCGTTCCAGAGCATCGACAAAATGAACGTCTCCCTGCAATGCAGACGCCGTTAATCCTTCCACGGTCACTTCACCACCTGTGACCGCGGCTGCCGCAAAAAAATAACTCGCGGCAGAGGCATCCGGTTCGATGTCATAATCGCGAGGCTGGTACGATTGGGGAGCGATCCGGTACGCGTCCGGAATCGACCGATCAACTTCGACTCCAAATTGCTCCATCACAGCGAGCGTCATTTCAATATATGGCTCTGAAACAACGGGGCCTGTCAATCGAATTTCGACAGGAGCGGATGAGGCCGGCGCGACCATCAACATCGCACTGAGAAACTGGCTGGACACGCCTGCGTTGACCGTCGTTGTTCCACCACGCAGTCCCGTTCCATTGACGATGACAGGGGGGCACTCGGTACCGAGTTCCGAGTTCGCTGCGATCCCGAACTGCTTGAGGGAATCGAGCAGGTCGCCAATCGGCCGCTCACGCATTCGCGTGTTGCCGTCCAGACGAAATCGTCCTTGACCGAGCGCACAGACCGCTGTCAGAAACCGGATACTCGTCCCACTGTTTTCCAGCCACAAATCGAAGGAATGAGCAGGAAGATTTCCACCGCAACCGTTGATGACTGCTGTTCCCAATTCGCGAGACTGCTCGACAGGAATTCCCAACCGCCGCAGACTGTCGATCATCACTTCGGTATCGCGGCTATCGAGAACTCCTGATAACCGAGTAACGCCCCTCGCCAGCGCCGCAATGACCAATGCCCGGTTTGTAAGACTTTTCGAGCCCGGTGGCCGAATAGTTCCATGAATCGGGGCGGAAACTGGCTGAATCGCAATCGTTTCGGACATTATTGACACAGAAAAAGAGAGAAAGATTCGTTCCGCCAGAGAATACCGGTCTGGCCGGATCGCATCCAGTCCGCGGAAAGGATGACCGACGACTCAGCGCATCGAACTTTCTTCCGCCTGCATCGCGACAGGGATGCCTGCGGCGAGCAACACGACGTCATAACGTCGCAGGAATCGGCGGCAGCGAGCCACTTCTACCAGCCGGCCGCTATCCGGAAGTTTGTCGACTCGATCGGCACGCGTCACAACGAACCCATCAGGAAATCGCTGGAAGAACTCCGCAACGTCTGCGGGCTTTCGCAGCCCGCTGACGGGTTGTCGTGCGTAGAACACAAGGCTGGGTGAAAAGACTTCGATCGACGCAATATCAGGGCGCTGTTTGCCCGACGCCTGTCGAGCTGCTGCTGCCAATTTGGGAGAGTCGAGATGATTGGCGATCTGCGACGGGGCGATACCGATCATCACGACGGCCATTGTGATGGCGGTCCCCGTCAGAATCTGCAGGGCTCGCTCACGGCGTTCACGCTGTGCAGCCATATAAGCCAAAGCAGCTCCTGTCGTTGGAATCAAACCGACTGCCATTAAATACTCTTCGCCTGGCAGCAGAATCGACGCGGTGATCGCAAATCCAACCATGATCAACAACCCCGCGACTGCAAGGGCACGACACGAGTTTCGAAAGGAAACCTGTTCCCAACCGACGGCTGCGACTTTCCATTCGTTCAGATAACGGGCGGTGATCAGTGCCAGCGCGGGATACATCGGCAGCACATAATTGGGCAGCTTGGTTCGCGCCAGCGAGAAAAAGACGAACCAGACGCCAGCCCAGCAGGCCACCAGGCGGTCACTGTCGTTCCATCTGGCGCCATTCAGCATTCGGCCTCGCAACTGCCAGATCGCCATCGGCAGAAAGACAGACCAGGGGAAACATCCCAGCAGCAAAACCACTGCATAGTAGAAAATCGGCCCACTGTGATTTTCTTTCGGTTCGAGAAAACGTCCGAGATTATGCCCCCCCAGAAATCCTCGAATCCAGGCACCATCGGTTTGCATTCCGACAACGACATACCAGGGAAGTGCAACAGCCAGAACAATGCCAGCACCGAGAATCAGCCTCATTGCCATTCCGGCTTGAAGTATTCGCGTAGGCCGCATCACTTGTACGAGGGTCAGTAACCATCGGCGCCACCAGGGACCAACCGAAACCTGCAGTTGTCCTTCAATGATATCTTTGCGCCATGCTGTTATCAGCAGAAACGATCCGATGATGGTACAGGGGAGCAGTACTCCAATTGGACCTTTCGCCAAGATTGCGAGCCCCATTGCGGCATACATAGGAATCGCTGTTACCCACGACTGAGGGACCAGGTCACTGATTGCGGCGGTTTTTGAAGTGGTGTCACTTTCGGCTCCACTGAAATGACCACCACGTCGACGGGAAACCGCCCAGATGAAGCTGGAAAATGCCAGCATCAGACAGAATATCAGCGTGGCATCGGGCGTAACGGCGCGGCTGACAGTCGTAAACATCAGGCAGGTTGCCAGAATGAGGCTTGCCTGAAACGCGATCCTGTCAGAGTAAAGTTTGCGACCCATGAAGTAGGTCAGAAACAGTGTCCCGCTGGCGAGTAGGGCTGATCCCAGTCGCGCCGAGAACTCGGAAACACCGAATAGACGAAATGACAGATGCATCCACCAGTAGATAAGAATCGGTTTGTCGGTGCGCAGCTCTGCATTGAACGTAGGAACAACCCAGTCCCCTCGTTCATACATTTCCGCTCCGCAAACCGCGTTCTTCGGCTCATCCTCGTCGAAGAGCGCATAGCCTCCGAGATTGGTGAAGAAGACGAGGGCTGCCACCAAGCCGAGCAAGATCTGGTGTCGCCACACAACTGACATAAGAATCGATCCCGTATAGCCGCACCGATGCCATCGTACACTCCAACGCGAAGTTGGAGCCGGTTTTTAGAAAATCCTGAACCTTTCGGCAACGTCAGAAAATCCAGGGTTGTCGCCCTGTCGATCGCATGCCAAGAGTGCGAAGTTGACCTGTCACGCCCGGCTGACAACTCGCGGGATTACGCTAAGACAGGAGGATGCGAACTCAAACGATGCGAGTTTTCGAGTCGACCCGACGAGTTCGGTCGACTTTCCCAGTTCGCCGGAACCACCATGCAGCTAAACAGGTTAGCAATCACGGTTCACACGCGTGCGGGGATCTGTTACACTCAAGGGTCCGAAGATTTCTGACGACACTCGACAACTTTCGACGAACCCGATGGTTCGTGCGCTCAACTTATCGAAAGGCAGAGAGAAAGACCAATGGCTCAGTTGAATACCAGTGACTTTCGTAAAGGCTCCAAAGTCATTTTGGATGGTGAGCCCTACGATATGCTGGAAGTGAATTTCGTAAAACCGGGCAAAGGTCAGGCGCTTTACAAATGTCGCATGAAAAACCTGTTGAAAGGAACGATGCTCGACCGGACCTACAAGAGTGGCGACAGCCTGGAAGCGGCAGACATTCGCAACGGCGAAGGCGAGTTCCTGTTTAAAGACACGACCGGCCTGGTCTTCATGGATCAGCAGAGCTTTGAACAGTTTACGATCTCCCTTGAAGCTGCAGGTGATCAGGCTCGGTTCCTGCAGGATAATGCGGTCTGCGGCGTTTTGTTCTGGGGAGAAGTTCCGATCGGATTGACAGCGCCGGCTCAGGCGGTCATGAAGGTCACCTATACCGAATCGGTGGCGCGTGGAAACACAACCTCGAACCTGACCAAGCCTGCCACTGTCGAAAATGGGGAGACTGTTCAGGTTCCCGCATTTGTCGAAATGGGAGATATGATCAGAATCAACGCCCAGACGGGCGAATATATCGAGCGGGTCCGCTAGCCGCTCCCGTTGCGTTCAACGTATCGAAATCCATTTGTTCCATTGCTCTGTTTTCGGCGTCTGACATGACCAATCCACACAACGGCAAACTGTTCATCGAAACCGTCGGCTGCCAGATGAATATGCTGGACAGCGAACTGGTCGTTGGCGCTTTGCGCAAGCAGGGCTACAGCCTGACAGATGACATCAGCGAAGCTGACACGGTGCTGTTCAACACGTGCAGCGTGCGAGAACACGCCGAGCACAAAATCTACTCCGCCCTGGGACGCTTGAAGTACAGCAAGAATACCCGGCCGAATCAGGTGATCGGTGTTCTGGGCTGCATGGCTCAGAAGGATCAGGAACTGGTTTTCCAGCGTGCCCCGCATGTCGATCTGGTCGTCGGCACCGGGCAACTGGCTGAAGTTCCCCGGCTGATCGAGGCGGCTCGTGATCACCGTGAACGGTCAATCGCCATCAGCCTGGATCGAAACGAAGGAACGCGCGGTGTCGTCAGCGACAGCTTTCAGAGCTACGATCCGCTACGCGAACCTGAGATGCGGCCAACCCCGTATCAAGCGTTTGTCCGGATCATGATCGGGTGCGACAAGTTCTGCACTTATTGCGTTGTTCCCATGACTCGCGGCCCGGAACAAAGTCGACCGCCGCGTGATATCCGCCACGAAGTTCAGGTTCTGGCAGATCAGGGGGTGAAGGAAGTCATTCTGCTGGGTCAAACTGTTAACAGCTACAAGTTCACCCAGGACGGACGACTGTTCCGACTGGCCGATCTGCTCGAGCATATTCACGACGTCGATGGCATCCTGCGTTTGAAATTCGTGACGAATTTCCCAAAGGATATGACCGACGACCTGCTGCAGGCTGTTCGCGATCTGCCGAAGTGTGCTCAATATCTGCATGTTCCGGCTCAATCGGGCTGCAACGAGATGCTGAAGCGGATGAAACGTGGGTACACGATCGAAGACTATCGTGAGATGTTCAGCCGGATTCGGGCGACGCTTCCACGAGCGGCAGTTTCCAGCGACTTCATCGTCGGGTTCTGCGGTGAAACCGAGGAAGCCCATCAGAAGAGTCTCGATCTGATCCGCGAATGCAGGTTCAAAAACAGCTTCATTTTCAAATACAGCCCGCGACCTGGGACCAAGGCGTATGACTTGCATGCGGACGATGTCCCCGAGGACGTCAAGAAGCACCGCAACAATGAAATGCTGGCGGTCCAGAACCAGATCAGCGCCGAAGACAACGCCAGTTTCATCGGTACCGATGTCGAAGTCCTGGTGGAAGGCCCCAGCAAGAGTGAAACCAAGAAGGGTGACACTGGAGCCACCTCGGGGCCCGTGCAACTGACAGGTCGTACGTCCTGCGACCGCATTGTCGTATTCGAAGGGAATCCGCGACTCGCAGGAACGCTTGCCCAGATTCAAGTCGACGACTGCACACCAACCACTCTGATCGGTCAGATTGTGACTCGTGAAGTTCAACACGGGTCATCGTCCCTGTTGCCAATTCTCGTCTGATGGACTGCTGCGTGACTCATGACTGACTCTTCGTCGGAAAATCGCCCTCAAACAATCAACGTTCCTCGTTTTGCCGCGGCCAAAGGGCAGCGGAAGCTGTCGATGGTCACGGCCTACGATTACCTGTGGGCAGGGATCTATGATGAAGCAGGCGTAGATGCGATCCTGGTCGGGGATTCGCTGGGAATGGTCGTTCAAGGCCATAAGACGACATTACCCGTGACACTCGAGCAGATGATCTATCACGGCGAGATGGTCGCACGCGCGGTCAAGCGAGCACTGGTGATTGTCGACCTGCCTTTCATGACATACCAGGTGAGCCCGGCTCAGGGAGTCGAGAACGCCGGGCGCATTTTGAAAGAGACTGGAGCGGCTGCGGTCAAACTGGAAGGAGGTGTTCACCAGGCAGCGACCATTCGCGCGCTGGCTGAAGCTGATATTCCTGTCATGGCACACGTCGGAATGCGGCCGCAATCGGTCAACAAGTTCGGTGCGATGTCAAAAGTTCAGCGCGATGAAGAACTGCTGCTGGCGGATGCCAAAGCCGCAGAGGCGGCGGGCGCTTTTGGAATCGTATTGGAACTGATCCCGCGTTCGATCGCGGGCAAGATCACCGCTGAATTATCGATCCCCACAATCGGAATTGGAGCGGGGCCTGAGTGCGACGGACAGGTTCTGGTGAGTTGCGACATGCTCGGCCTGAGTGGATTCCAGCCACGGTTCCTGAAAAAGTATGCCGACCTGCGCTCCACTGTCATTTCCGCGACTCGCGATTACGTCCGCGAAGTTAGTGACGGGACATTCCCCGATGCGGCTCATTCACACGAATGACGGCACTGTCTGCGGATTTCAGTTTACCGCCGCACAGAGCTGAATATCGAAAGTCAGGAGCCAGCAACGATCGCGGAGCGCAGATCCGTCAAGACTCTTCGTTCTGGGACTCGGGCGGACTGGCTGGGGGCAATGCGATACTGAAGCGAGTTCCGCGTCCGACTTCGCTTTCGCACGTAATCGCGCCGCCATGAGCTTCCACGATCTTTTTGACAGTCGGCAGTCCGAGGCCACTTCCGGCGCGCTTCGTCGAATAAAAGGCGTCGAACATCCGCCCCTTGGTTTCCGCCGTCATTCCTCGACCGTTGTCGATAATATCCAGCATCACCTTTCCATCGCGTTCGTACGTTTGAAGTTCCAGCACGCCGCCATTCAGCATCGCCTGCTGAGCGTTTCGCGAGAGATTCATTAACACTTGCCGCCACAGATTGACGTCAAGTTTCACGGAAGGAAGGTTTGCCGCCAGATGCGGACTGATGTCGATCCCCTGCTCGGCAGCCTGCGGCGCATAGAACTCGATGAATTCAGCCACGGTCTGATTGAGGTCCGCGGCCGACAGTTTCAGCGTTCCTGCGCGGGCAAACTGAAGGAAGTCTTCGAGGATCCGATTCAGTTGTTCGCACTGCCGCTTGACCATCATCAGCTTGTTGAGAATTCGGCGGTCACGTGGCGTATCACACTCCCCAAGCTCTTCGCCGAGAAGGTCAAGATTCAGGCCGATTGTCGAAAGCGGGTTGCGGATCTCGTGGGCCAAGCCGCCAGCCAGGGTGGCGATTTCGGCATACTGCGCCTGCAATCGCTGGTGGTCATCGGCAAGGCTGCTGGTGTCGCTGGTGGCTTCGTCGGACATGATCTTCTCGGTACGACCGTCCGGATCTACAGTGCCTCATGATGCAAAAAATCGGACGGGTCCAGTGACCCGTCCGATGGCAACTCATTTTTGCTTATCCCTGTCAACGAATCATTCGTCGTCAGTTGGCTCAGCAGCCGGAGCAGCTTCCTGTTGCTCGGCCAGTACGGCCTTGCGGGAAAGCTTCACGCGATTCTGATCATCGATCGCGATCACCTTGACCTGGATTTTCTCGCCGACTTTGCAGATGTCTGCAACGGACTTCACGAAGCCGGTGTCGAGTTCGCTGACATGGCAGAGACCATCTTTACCAGGAGCGATTTCGATGAAGGCACCGAAATCCTTGATCGAGCTGACCGTGCCGTTGTAGACGCGACCGACCTTGATTTCTTCGGTCATCGCTTCGACTCGAGCCAGTGCGTCATCTGCACCTTCGCTCTTCTCGCACGAGATCATCACAGTACCGTCGTCGGCGATATCGATCGTCGCGCCGGTTTCTTCCTGAATGGCACGAATCGTTTTGCCGCCGGGACCGATCAACAGGCCGATCTTGGCGGGGTCGATCTTGGTTCGCAGCAGGCGAGGAGCATTGGTCGAGATTTCTGACCGAGGTCGGCGAATTCCCGTGAGCATCGTCTTCAAGAGTTCGATACGAGCCTTGCGAGCCTGCTCGAGCGTCTTGCGGATGATCTCTTCGTTGATACCGGCAATCTTCAGGTCCAACTGAATCCCGGTAACACCCTTCTGGGTTCCGGCAACCTTGAAGTCCATATCGCCGAAGTGATCTTCGTCGCCCATGATGTCCGTCAGCAGTTCGAAGCGATCTTGTTCTTTGACAAGACCGATCGAGATGCCAGCGACTGGCTGCGTGATTGGCACACCGGCATCCATCAGCGAGAGCGTCGCACTGCAGACCGAGGCCATCGAACTGCTGCCGTTCGATTCCATAATGTCCGAGATCACGCGGATGGTGTATGGGAACTTTTCTTCACTTGGGATCACCGATGCAACGGATCGTTCGGCGAGGGCACCGTGACCAATTTCACGACGTCCGGGGCCGCGAATCGGACGGCATTCACCGACCGAGTAAGATGGGAAATTGTAGTCGAGCATGAATCGCTTCTGATACTCTTCAAACAATCCATCAACGCGTTGTGTGTCGCGAGCGGTACCAAGAGTGATGGTCGCAAGAGACTGGGTTTCACCACGGGTGAACAATGCCGAGCCGTGAACTCGTGGCAGAACACTGACAGAGCATGAAACAGCCCGCAGGTCTTCCGGACGACGACCATCCAGACGCTGCTTCTTGTTCAGAATCAGGTCGCGAACGACGCGTGATTCGAGGTTTGAGAACGCAGCACCGAATTGATCGCGCGTCCAGCCTTCTGGGGTCGTGGTGGCGTCAGCTGGGAAGAATTCGGCAATCAAAGCGGCCTTCAGTTCGCTGCGAGCGTTGCGACGCTCGGCCTTGACTCCAGCAACCTTCGCTTCTTCCATCCGGGCATAAGCCTTTTGACGCAAAACCGCATCAAACGGATTGGCAGCCGGTGCTGGAAGTGTGAACTTGCCGCAACCGACTTTCTGTACGAACTCTTCCTGCATCTGACAGAGTTCTGCGACGGCGCGATGTGCAAACATGATCGCATCAGCCATCTGATCTTCAGGAAGCTGATGACCAAAGCCTTCAATCATCAGAACTGAATCGCGGCTTCCGGCCACGATCAGGTCCAGGCGGCTGGTAGCCAGTTCTGTGCGAGTCGGCATGAGGATGAATTGCTCATCGATCAGACCAACGCGAACGGCTGCAATCGGGCCCTGAAATGGAACCGGGGCGATGCTCAATGCGGCACTCGCCCCGATGATTGACAGTACGTCCGGATCGTTTTCGGAATCCACGGACAGCACATTCGACATGACTTGAACTTCTTCAACATACCCTTCCGGGAAGAGTGGTCGAATTGGTCGGTCTGTCAGCCGGCTGGTGAGGATTTCCTTGGTGGTCGGTCGGCCTTCACGCTTGATGAAGCCACCGGGGAATTTACCGGCGGCTGCAGACCGCTCACGGTAATCACAAGTCAGTGGGAAAAAGTCGGTTCCGGGACGGGAAGGACCATTTTGAGCAGCGACGAAAACGACAGTATCACCAAACCGCACCAACACCGCACCAGCAGCCTGCTTTGCCATTTCACCGGTGGTCAGGCTCAGCGTGCGCCCGGCGAATTCTCTTTCAACGATTACTTTCACTATGTGTTTTCCTACAAAGAATGGAAAAAGGGTTGCCCGCAGAACGCGTCAGCAACCAAGACTTTGAATGGGGTCGGGCAGATCCCGTGATCGGGACGACAAATGACAGCCGGCCCATTCAGCAATTTGCGGCGCGAGACCTGTCTCGCAGCCGCAAACAATTGGGCAGCAACTACTTCCGCAAGCCCAGTCGGCCGATGACTTCCGTATATCGGCTCTTCGCATGGTTCTCGAGATAGTTCAGCAGCTTACGACGCTTGCTGACAAGCATCAGCAGTCCGCGACGTCCAGCATGATCCTTGACGTGACCCTTCAGGTGTTCCGTCAATTGAGCAATGCGCGACGACAGCACCGCAATCTGAACTTCTGGCGAACCCGTATCAACGTCTCCGCGTCGATACTCTGTAATCAACTCCGACTTTCGCTCTTTCGTGATCGACATCTAGAATCCTAGCCTCAACTTCTTGCCGGCAAACCGGTTCCGCCGAATGAATCCGTATTCGGGCGGGTGTCCAAGTCCCCAGCGACCTTCGCTTAACACTCTACAACAGCCAAGAGTTTATCAGTCTGATCCAAAGTTGCAACGGTCGGCACCTTTCCGGGTTCCGGCACTGATACATTTTGCTGAACTTGGATTGGCCAAGGCTAGGCCGCAAGGTCGGCCGAAGGCAGTTGAAGAGTTAGGAACACAGAGGGCGCGGAGATCGCCGAGGTAAAGCAGGAGGAATTCTACTCATTTCGGCTCTCACCTGGATTGGCTGCTAAAAACGCTGCCATTTCATCTTGGCACTTCTCCTCTGCGATATCCAGAGCAGTATCTCCGCGATTAGCGCGGCGTTGAATATCAGCACCGCGCGCAATTAATGCTCGGGCAACGTCCACTTCCCCCCATGCGGCAGCACACATCAATGGAGTGACTCCGTCGACAGTTACTGCGTTGACATCTGCTCCCCGTTCAAGCAAGGTCAGGACGACAGAAAGATGCCCATTTACGGCACCATCATGAATGGCCGCCGTCCCAGCGTTACCGGTCGCATTTACTGAAGCACCGGCTGCAATCAGGGACACAATCATTTCGGAATTCCCTAGAACCGCCACGAGCATCAGGGGCGTCCTGCCATTGCAATTTGCGAGATTCAAGTCGTAGCCGGAAGCCAGCAAATCACCAATGACAGACGTGTCATCCGCCATAAGGCGACTTGTAAAGGATTCCAAAGACATTCAGACATCTTCGCTCAACCGAAATGGCCTACAGAATCGCGAGGCTTGAAAGGGAATCGGTCGCATAACAAAGTACTTTCTGAGGCCCAACGGGCCCGTTGGTGTCAGGCCAATGGGACTGATTTCGGGGAGCTTGTCGTCACAAAT
>JBAWWJ010000239.1:0-11882 GCA_037146815.1 Planctomycetota bacterium | reverse complement strand
GGATATTTACAGCCGGCTGCTTCGAGATCGCATCATCCTTCTCGGCAGCGCCATTAATGACGACGTTGCAAACAGCATCGTCGCTCAATTGCTGTACCTGCAGTTTGAAGATGGTAAGTCCGACATTCACATGTACATCAACAGCCCTGGTGGTTCGATCACCTCGGGGATGGCGATCTACGACACGATGCAGTTTGTGACGTGCGACGTTGCCACCTATTGCCTGGGCCAATGTGCCAGCATGGGTGCGATGCTGTTGACTGCCGGGACCAAGGGAAAACGATTTGCGCTTCCCAACAGTCGAATCATGATTCACCAGCCGCTCGCCGGGATGCAGGGAACCGCCGTGGAACTGGAAATCCACGCAAAGGAAGTCCTGCGAACCAAGCGCCGGATGAACGAACTGATGCTCAAGCATACCGGCCAGACTCTGGACAAGATTGAAGAAGACACAGACCGTGACAACTTCATGTCTGCCGAAGAAGCAAAGTCCTACGGTTTGATTGACAACGTCCTCGAACACCTGCCGGGTCCCGCTTCGGCTCCGTCGGCTTGATCGATGGGCCAGCCTGATCGATGACCAACCTGATATTGTCGAAGGGGGAGGATACGGATATCTTTCCCCCGCAGGACGGTCCTTTCGGATCGTCGCGCGCAGATTCCATTGAGCCGTTTCAGGCTCAATGACTCGTGCAACGTGGAGACGAATGGAATGCGAGTCGTGCTGACATGGATGTCGGCTCTGATGCTCTGCGGGTGCCTCGGACAGGCCAAGCCTGATATCCTGCAGGCCCGCTTGCGAGAGCAGCAGCGGTACGTCATGGAGGTCGAGCAGAAAATGGAAACTGCTCAGACCGACTTGAAACGTGCGCGACGCGAAGCCGAACAATTGCGTGTCGAACTCGCCCGTTCCGGGAAGCAAGTCATTGCCGCAGAACACTCTGAAGCGATTGTCCGGGCCAGTAAACTTCAAATCAACTCCCTGCTCTCCGGTGGTGTGAACCGCGATAGCCAGCCAGGGGATGATGACATGGTCGCTCATTTGGCCTTGGTCGACGATGACGGCGAAGCGATTAAGCTTCCCGGTGCGATTGAATTAACGTTGCTCGACCCGAGCCAGCCGGAACCGATGCGGCAGATCGGGAAATGGCGATTTACGGCAGAAGAATGCCGCAGCAAGTGGACTCGCGGGTTTACGGGTGCCGGTTACCAGTTCACCGTCCCGCTTGATCAGCCCGCCAGCAGCGACCAACTCGTATTACACGCCAAGTTTACAGCAGCAGACCGCGTTTTTGACTCCAGCCAACTCGTGCGAGTGACGGCACCATCTGCCACAGAATTGCGGGCAAAAGTTCCAGGGCTGGCTGCCGAACCGCTGCCACTGGATGACATTAATGATCCTCCGCCTGCACCGGTGAAATCCGCTTCCGGCGTTGAAGAGGCTGGCG
Organism: Planctomycetota bacterium; assembly: GCA_037146815.1. Taxonomy (GTDB): domain Bacteria; phylum Planctomycetota; class Planctomycetia; order Planctomycetales; family Planctomycetaceae; genus Schlesneria. The sequence goes on along the minus strand of JBAWWJ010000239.1, from coordinate 10,434 downwards.
ATCCGAAGTTGCCAGAGTGGGATCAGCCAGCCGCCAACGGAAATAAAGTGCCGGTGCTTCAGGATTCGACGAACTGGACCAAGGATGCCATTCCCCAGCGTCGGTGACAGCAAACGTGATTGAGCGATGACCGTTTGCATTCACATAATGTACGACGGACTTCCAGTCCGTCGAAATACGTGACGGACTGGAAGTCCGTCATACACCAAACAGTTGGCGAACACACTGGGGTCGAATGTACAGCAATACGCCATGGGCTGAAGGGGTTCTGCTGCTTCCGCTCTGGCTCGTTGATAAAGTCGTGGGTCGACTGGATCAACCCGGAATGCTGGCTCTGGCCGCCTGCGTGATGTTGTTTGGAATTTGGATTACTGTTTTCCGGCGCTGGTGGTACGCTCCATATCCCGCCCGATTCATTGGCGTCTATCTCATTGCTGTCATGGGACTTCCGCTGGTCATTTTCCTGAGCATCGTCTGCGCCCCGCAGCAATTCCTTGACCGACAGTTTTTGATTGTCGTCCAGGTGTATTTTTGTCTGTCCGCCCTGACACTATGTGATTGCTATTGGAATCACCGTCCCCGATCGGCCTGGGTAACAGCAGGAATCGCAACTCTGACAACATTTCCAATCTGGCTCGTCACCGGGTTCTGCTGGGCATTGACGAGGCAATAAGTGTCGCGTTTCAACCGCGTCATATCCGTTTTCAGGGCTCATTCCATCGGCATAATGCGATCTGAACTGAGGAAAGCGAGATTTCGGAGCGGTCTGAGGGATTCCGAACTGTGATCGGACCCCGCGCTCGGGTACAGTCTGGGGATGACTCAAAAACTGTTTTCTGAACTGGGCCTGTCCCCCGAGGTACAAAAAGCTGTCGAACGGATGGGGTTCGAACAAGCGTCGCCAATCCAGGCCGAGGCGATTCCACGGCTGCTGGAGGGTCGCGACGTCATTGGTCAGTCCCAGACGGGTTCTGGAAAGACCGCGGCGTTCGGAATTCCGGCTGTCGAATTGGCCGACCCTGCAAACCGGGCGGTCCAAGTCTTGATGCTCTGTCCGACCCGTGAGCTCGCGTCTCAGGTTGCGGAAGAAATCGCCAAGTTGGCTGCCTTCAAAAAGGGGGTTCGCGAACTGCCGATTTTTGGCGGTCAGAGCTACGAACATCAGTTTCGCGGCCTGAAGGCAGCACCTCAAATCGTCATCGGAACCCCAGGTCGCCTGATTGATCACATCAACCAGGGGACACTGAAGCTGGATCAAGTAAAAATGGTCGTGCTGGATGAAGCCGACCGTATGCTCGACATGGGCTTCCGGGAAGACATCGAAAAGATCCTGGAATCGGTTCCGACCGAGCGTCAGACGGTCCTGTTTTCTGCCACGGTTCCACCTCCAATCCGCAAGATCATCGAGCGTTTTACCAGCAATCCCGTGACCGTGCGAATTGAAGCCACGGCGATGAACATTCCGGCGATTGAGCAATCCTATGCGGAAGTCGATTACCGATCGAAAACCGAAGTCCTGTGTCGGCTGCTGGACTTGTACGACGTTCGCTACGGTCTGATTTTCGGATTCACCAAGATCCAGGTGGACGGACTCACCGAAGCGCTCATCGCTCGCGGTTATTCCGCCGACAAGCTTCACGGCGATATGACGCAGGTCATGCGTGAACGTGTGATGAAGCGGTTCCGCGAGCGCAAGATTGAATTGCTCGTTGCGACCGATGTCGCGGCACGAGGACTCGACGTCGACGACCTTGAAATCGTCTTCAATTACGAGCTTCCTCACGATGCCGAAGACTACGTCCATCGCATCGGCCGAACAGGTCGTGCGGGTAAGAGTGGCAAGGCCATCAGCCTGGTCAGCGGTCGCGAATATGGTCGACTGCAGCAGATCATCCGGTTCACCAAAGCCAAGATCACGCGCATCTCGGTTCCACGGTTGGAAGAACTCGAGGAAAAGCATGCGAACCGTCTGGTGGAATCGTTGCATAACACGATTCAAGGGGGCGATTTCAAGCGGCAGGATAAGTTGCTGGAAGACCTGATCGAAGCCGGGCATGCTCCGGGTGAAATCGTCTCGGCACTGATGCACTTGCTCGCCGGCGAAAGTGTCCGTGCACCCGAGCGTATTCCCGAGGATGATCCGCGTCAGCAGCGGCGTCCGACTCGGGAACGACCGTTTGACGGTCCGTCCCCACGTCGTGATTCTGGTTACGAGGAACGGCCTCGGGCAGGCAAGCCGCGTGATTCGGCTCCGCGACAGTTTGACGGTCCCGCTCCACGCGTCGATGAAACTGGGATCTGGCTGAAGTTCAACATTGGTGAAAATGCTGGCGTCGCACCCGGTGACTTTGTCGGTTGCATTGCCAACGAAGCCGAAGTTCCCCGGACCGTGATCGGTGGCATTCGGATTCTGGCCACAGTCAGCTTCGTTCAGGTTGCTGCAGAATTTGCGGAGCACATTATCGAAGTGCTGCGTGGAGTCCGTCTGCGCGGGCGAGCGGTCACCGTCATGCCCGGCATGCCGCCTCGACGTGATTTCGGTTCCAAGCGAGGTTAAGCCTGCAGGTTTCACGCGATCGGACTGACCTGCAAAGTCGCTTCAATCGATTCATGTGGTTTCTTTGAAACAGCGCTGCGTGCTGCGCGGCCGGTGGGAAACGTGCATTCGTTCCAGCGGAATTACCTTGCCTGCCGTGAAGTTATCGTCGTAGAATTGGGCGTCGACATTTCCAATCGTATCGTCAGCCCCACTTACAGCGAAAATGCGGCGGACGGCATCGCCAGCGGTAGGGGTCGTGCCAGCCAGTCGCGACTTTTGCCTCAAGTTTGCCAGCCGATCGCGGGTCGTACGCAAATTGCCGGGGGGAATCGGTCGATGAATTGTCGGAGATAGCAGAGTCGCAGGTTCGTCTTGCGAATCAGTGCATGGTCTGCGCCACATTGCGCAGGAAGTATCGAGCGGAGTCGGGTCAACATGGCCATCAGCAAGAAATACTTGAGTCTGGAAGAGGCCGCCGCACTGTTGAAGGTGAAGACGGAGGAACTGATCCGTCTGCGCGAGAAGGGCGATATCCGTGGCTTTGCTGATCGCGGGACCTGGAAATTCAAAGCGGAAGATGTCGAAGAGTTCGCACGACGACGTCAGCCTGATTCCGATCCCGATGTTGCAATTCTCGACGATGACGAAGACGACGAACTCGGACGCCAGGCAACTGTGATCCGTAAAGGACGCGGCTCGACATCCGACAGCGATGTCCGGCTGGTTCGGGACGACGGACTGAAAGGTGGACTGACGGGCAGCAGCGGTGAGCTTCCTGTTCTGAACGAGAAGCAGGACAGCGATAGCGATGTCAAACTTGTTAATCCCGGTCCGTTGCCATCAGATTCGGACAGCGACGTCAAGCTGATAGAGCCCTCACGTCCCCGAATGAGCGATTCCGACAGTGACGTGCGGCTGGCTCAATCTGACAGCGATGTCAAAATCGTTCCGCTGCAAGATAGTGACAGCGACGTCAAGCTGATCGATCAACCCCGCAGCAAGAAATCCGCTTCCACCAGCGACAGTGACGTAGCTTTGCTCCCGATGTCTTCATCAAACGACGAGGGTTCGGGTTCCCTCTTCGATGACGATCCTGGAATCACACTCCCTGGCGACGATAGCGGGATCCAGCTGGGTGGTGACAGTGGTATTAAGCTGATCGGCGACAGTGGGATTCGATTGACGGGGGGTGGACTTTACCAGCCAGCGGACAGTGGCATTCTGCTGGAAGGGGATAGCGGCCTGACCCTCGGGCACGAAGACTGCTCAATCACACTGTCCGAAGACAGTGGATTGAAAATGCGTCCCTCGTCCATCAGCAAGAAGGGGGGCAGCAGCAAGAATCTGAAAGGACGCGGGAAACCTGCGAATGATCTGGATGCTACAGCACCCATGCTGCTTGCCCGGGACTCCGATTCGCACGATGATCTCGGTGCCACAGCGCCAATGCTGTTGAGCGACGATGATCTCGACGCCACGATGGATGTCCCGCTGCTTTCGGATGATGACGATCAGGCATCAACGAGTGTCATCATGTTTGATGAAGAGGACGCGGATCAGAGCTCGGCAACCGTCGTCAAGAAGGGGCGAAAGCCTGTCGACGCGACACTGTTCGACCTTGACGCCGATGGCGAAGGCGATGAATTCGAAGACGACGAACTGGAAGTCAGTGACGAGGTTCTCGGTGAAGACGATGAACTCGAAGATCTGGACGCGTTTGAAACCGACGAAGACGAGTTCGACGAGAGCTTTGAAGCAGGGGCCAGCCGCATTGGGTTTGGTGCCGGGGCGGCCAAGATCGCCGCTCCCCAGGAAGCAGAATGGGGGACCGGTTTCTTCCTCAGTCTGATGCTCTCCGGCGTCGTCCTGTTGTTCGGCGCATTGATGTCAGCGGATCTGCTGCGAACCACGTGGGCCGGTGAAAGCACGGTCTACCAGGGTGAGTTGCTCGACAAAGTCGGCGACCTCTTTAAGTGATCGCCAAAGGCGATGTCGTAATTTCGTCCAGAGTTTCGATGGGTGACCCAGCTTGTTTCAAGCGGGGTGCGCCGCACAAGAAACGACAGGCCGAGTGGCGATTGCGAGCCGACGACAATTGGATCGTTGGCTTCCCTCGATTGGACAGTTCAAGCAGCAAAGCCGTAAGGCTCATCGCCCGCGTGAATACGGGTACTGCTCTGGATAGTCGCTCGGTTGACCAGGTGCCGACCGTGGCTGTGGACTGTTCTGACCGCCATTCCACATCGGAATGGAATTCGGTGAGTTGCCGTTGGCGTTGGCGTTTCCACCATTCGCTGGCCAGGGTCCATTAAAAGGAGCCGTCCCATTCATGTTGGGCTTCTCGGCCCAACTCGAATGAGAGTCATTCGGCAGTCGTTCGACAGGTTCGTTGCCAAACCGAGGATTGGCGGCGGGCGCTGCCCCTCCTGCCGGGGTGACGCGATTCTGTCCCCAATCGGCGGTCGGTGAAGCTGGAGTAATGGAAGATCCTTCTTCAAAGTTGGCATACCTTGATGGGGATCGGGACGGTTGAGGATTCGAATTTCCCCAGGAATTCATCGAGTTCCCCTGACGCGGATCCCCTGCCCCAAACGATCCGCGACCTGGTTGTTCGACGGGATTCTGAAACTGGGGCGGCGTGGGAAATTCTGAGCCGAATCGAGTCTCCATCATGGGCTGTCGTTGCCCGTTACCTTGTCCAGAGTTTGCATCTGGGGGAAGTGACGGGAACAATCCTCCGACATTCATCCCCAATTGAGCGGCGGCGAGGTTGTCGCTTTGATCAGTTCCTCGCATGTTCGCGCCCCGCATCTCTGGTGCTCGCTGCGGCTCAGAGAGATCGGGAAGACTTGGCTGCAGATTCACACCGGGGATCTGACGATTTGTCGGTGGGCCGTAATGAATCGTGGCTGGCGGAACATTGCGAGATGCGTTGGGCGAACCATTCCCGATCAGGTCCTGGTTTTGACCACCGGCAGGCTGAATTCTCTGATCACGAGTGGCACCGTCCCAGACATCCATATTGGGCCGTGATCCAGGTTGTTCCGGGGGATAGCCGTTCCCGGCCTGACCGTTGGGCTGCCCCTGCCCGTAAGCGTTCGGCTGCCCGCTGTTACCGTTAAAAGAACCATTGTTGGCGAATCCCGAATTTCCTCCGCCGGGTGTTACCGTCGGAAGTTCGTTCATCGGATTCGGATTCTGGTTTTGATTCTGTGCTCCGCCAGGACCGAGGACGATTGGCTGCCCAGATCGTGGATCCTGAATCTGGCGCTGATTCGGCTGCTGGACGTCTGTCATCCATTCCTGGCGTGGTGGCAATTCTGCCAGTTGCTGCTGTCGGCGACGGTCGATTCCTTCTTGCTTCCGTCGGTTCATCTCAGCCTTCAACTGCTCTGGGTTCATATTGAGTAAGTCGATGGAAGGGTCTTGTCGCGGCGTGTTGGCCGGTGGAGTGTTCCGAGCGACCGGAAAATCGGGATTTGCTCCGTTCGCGGGATTCTGAGGGAACAGTTTTGCGACATTCTGCATGGCCTGAGCTTCCGGGCAACCGCGACGGAACATCGCCACAGCATCTTCGTAGCGCCCCTGCTTGGCATAGATCGCTCCGAGATTGAACATGGCTCCTGTATGCGATGGAGAAACGGCCAGGGCTTCCTTAAGTGTCGATTCCGCGTGACGATCATCGCCACGCAGAGAATACGAATAGCCGATGTCACTCAGCAGGTTCGGATCACGCGGTCGCAGCTTGAGTGCCGCTTCGTAGTGGTCATCTGCCTGACCAAACATCCCTTGTTTGTCGGCAATGACGGCCAGGCGATGATGGCAATCCGGATGATCGGGCCGCAGTTCGAGTGCCCGCATGTAGTCACGCTTGGCATCTTCCAGGCGGTTTTCTGTCAGCCCCAGATTTCCCTGGCGCAAATACTTGTCGAACGCAGCATCGCGAGATTCTTTGCCAGCGACGGCGATCTTTGACTTCAAGTCGTCAGAGTTGGGTGCCTTGGGATCTTTCTTCTTTCCGAATCCCACATAGTTGATCGTTTCACGATCACTGGGGTTTTTCGGCGTCGGTTTCGCCTTCCAGGCGGTGGCCCATTCGGAAGGGCTTTTCAGCGACGCACAACCGCAGTGAGCCAATGCGACTACGAGAATCGCGCAACTGCTCGCCATCCGTGGCAGCACGTGGTTGTTGATCATTTCAACCGATCCTTGGTTGAGACTTGTTGTCGAACATGACTATCCGGAGGATGTGAACGAGGGGCCTCGATCTCCGCCGCTGATGTGCTTCATCGGAACGATTTTTGACAATCTCGAACCGACTCTCGAAAAATGTTAGAGTTTCGGCGAAAATGTGTCGAGACGAGGTTTTGGCTCGTAGCTCCCCCTAAACTTCCAAAACCGCTCATTTAGACTGACTTCTCGATATTTTTCGCAGCCAAACATCAGTACAGACCGATCGAAGACCCAAAATGCTTGCCAAACGGATCATCCCCTGCCTCGACGTTCACGGTGGCCGTGTCGTCAAAGGTGTCAATTTTCTGAACCTGCAAGACGCAGGAGATCCTGTCGAAGTTGCCGCCCGCTACGAAGAGGATGGAGCTGACGAACTGGTCTTCCTCGATATCACCGCCAGCCACGAAGAACGGGCGATCCTGCTGGATGTGGTCCGGCGAACATCAGAAGTCTGCTTTATGCCGCTCACCGTCGGTGGTGGCATTCGTACGATCGATGATATCCGTTCTCTGTTAAACGCAGGCTGCGACAAGGTCTCCATCAATTCATCGGCCGTGAAGAACCCGCAGTTTGTACGCGATGCGGCCTTGAAGTTCGGTAGCCAGTGCATCGTTGTCAACATCGACCCCAAACGCGTTCTACGCGACGGCAAAGAAGTCTGGGAAGTCCATATCAATGGTGGACGAGTTTCGACCGGCCTGGAAGCCGTCGCGTGGGCACGAGAAGTCGAACGGTTGGGTGCCGGTGAAATCGTCCTGACATCCATGGATGCCGACGGAACAAAGGATGGGTACGACCTGCCGATGACACGAGCCGTCGCAGACGCCGTCAATATTCCGGTTGTTGCCAGCGGCGGAGCAGGCAATCCAGAACACTTGCGCACCATCCTGACCGAAGGCCACGCGAGTGCTGCACTTGCCGCCAGCATCTTCCATTACGGAACTCATCCGATCGGCGAGACCAAACGGTACCTCGCCGATCACGGGGTTCCGATCCGGTTCAACACGCTGGCTGGCGCAAAGTCCTTCTAATCAAACGATGTTCAGCGAGGGCAATGCTCGGCGGTCTCCCGACCCCGCCGAAACCCGCGACCGAAGGTCTCCATCGCCTACGCCCAAAGCATAACCACCCAAAAGCCCCGCAATCACCCTCACTGCGAATTCGGGCCGAATGGGTCTTGCGGATTTCCGTCATAATCGTATCGGAAACCAAAGACGAGACCCCGACTGACCGTCGTTGATGTCGGTGAATAGTCGTCATACCTCAGGGACCCATGGCGCTTGATCAGACAATCGACGAGTTCCTGCTGTTTCGGGTCTTGCCAGTACGCTTTCGCTTCTCGGATGGTATCCCAAGGATCACGAGCGGGGTTGTTGGCCATCTGGACCTGCCATCGCGCCACGGCGAGATCGTCCTGCTGGGTATTGCGACAGGCTTTCAGAACAGCATTCCCAGGTAGCATCTGGCCTGAGCCGATGACTTGCCCCGGCTTAGGATTCCTCGTTGTCTGAGCCTGCCCGTAGAAACGGTACGGATGATTGGACCCCAGCACTGGAGTTTTCAGCCCCGGAAGCACTTCGATCACCATCGCCTGGTCAGGGCCGAGAAACAATCCGCCGAATTGCTGCATCGGATCACGGCCATACGCGGTCATCGGGATCGTGTACCCTTTGACTTCGTGTGACTTGATCATCGCCTGGATCATCTGGATTTCAAAATCTCTGAAGTACCCAATCGGTATCAGTCCACCGATGACGGGATCAGCAGCAACCGACGAATTCGTCCCTTGATCGTCCGGAGCGGCAATCGGAGTCGAATTGATACGGGTCTCGTAGAACTTTGTCTCATCGACCTGGACACCGTTCGCCCGCAACAGATCCCGACAACGCCATGTCACCGGGTCTTCCATCGAATCTCGCAAAGGGTTTAGCAATCGCGACGGCGGGTAGTGAAAGAACTGCAAACTGCGATGATTGACCAGGCCGACACCCAGTGTCATGAAGAATCGCCAATCGTTGGTACCCATCGGATCCCACATCGGCCGGTCAACGTTATCGGTACACCAGATCTTTCGTTTTTGAATCAGGTTGACAATCCGTTCGTTGTAGGCCTTCCAGGCGATTGCCACGATCCCGGTCAATCGTTTGGCATATTCTTCGTTTTCACTGTCCGTTGGTCCGTCCAGTTCGACGTTGCACCAGTTGTCTAACTGAGTGACATTGATCGTGGCATTGTCGAACCCGTCACGAACCAGCGTCTGGCCAAGCCAATGTCGAACGGTTTCTTCCAGTGATTCGTTCTGGCCGGGAATGTTTTTGTAGGCAAATACAGTCTCCACCATCGGAACGGTGCCGAGTGTGATTGTTCTTTTGGCCATGTGGGGAATCTCTCGAGAAAGAAAAGTCGTGAATTCTCAGAACGGCAGGGCAGACTTGAACAGAATGCTAACACCATCACATGTGAAAGCCAATTTATGCGTCCGCACAACTCAAGAATAGTGTTGGTGGTCAACCACCCAGGCTCCTGGCGCCGATGGCCTGGGCTGGAGGCGTTGTCGCCTCGCCGATCGCCGAACGCGATGTCAACTTGACCCACAATTGCTGTCGGTTCAAAGTATTGGCGTGTTGATGAACGCCCGTTGGTTCATCGTGAGCGGGTGACCTCGGGTGACCTGGACCATTCGGATGTGAAACTAGGGGAAACCAGAACATGAGATGCTTCTGTTTCGCGATTGTGCTTTGCGTTGCCCAGTTTGCGGTTGCCGACACCAATGTGAGCGACTTAACTCCGGGCAAGATTACTGGTCGCTTAAGTCAACCTCTTGGTCGCCGCATTGTCATCGAAGGCGATTCACCAGAGCAAGTCATGGTTGCCGACAATTCGCTGGGTGTATCTGCGATCGATGGAAAGGCCCTTAAACAGCGAGTCTATATCGAGATTCGAGGCAAGATCAGGATCGAGAAGCGGTCGCACTATCGTCTCGAAGGCTACGAATCCGGTGAGTTCAACGGCCCACCTTTTTGGCTCGACCCAGACGCGCAGCAGAATTTTCAGTTCTACAGTTTCTTCGTCGTGACCAAGGTACTTGAACCCAAGCCCAAATGAGAATCCGATTCACTTGACTCTCGCGGCTGGGTGGCCGGGTCTGAGCGTTTCGCGAAGGCCCGGTATACGCCCGCGCGACTCACAATCCGCCAATGTTCCGACCCGTCGATTTCAACCAGCATGTTCGAGCCAATCCGAGGGGATTGGGCCAGGTGCCAATTGATTCATTGGTGCACCTTCATATTATCCGGCACTCGACCACGTCGATTGTCGGGCCTGTTCGACCAGGCCGCGCCGAACTGGGTTTAGGTGATCGCAGGCTCTCTTTGCTCAGAAGCCGGACGCCGACGGGAGATTCGCTGACGCTGTGGCCTGGTACCACTCCGGGCCTTCGCGAAACGCTCAGACCCAGCCACCCAACCGCGGTAGGAACGGAGCGGCTGTAATTTCCCAACGTTGCGATGATTCACTCGGTTGCGTTGTGTCACACGGGAAATCAGCCGGTACGCGCTAGCGTCCGGTTCTCTTTTGTCTTTCGGGTAAGCAGCCCATCGACATTCGAAACCGGACGCTAGCGCGTACCGGCTGATTTCCCGTGTGACACAACGCAACCGAGT
>JBAWWJ010000238.1:0-11899 GCA_037146815.1 Planctomycetota bacterium | reverse complement strand
CCGCATCAAGACTTGTTTCTACTCAAGCAAAGTCGTTACCCGCGTTGAGTGCCACTCCGGCCGGCAGCAAGCTGCGTCGCCTCCAACTGATCGAGTGGTACGTTGCGGGCAAAACTGACGTGGACTTCCCGATACTCGACCGGGGTCCGGACATCAATGAGTTCAACCGTGGTACCCGATTGCACAAGATCATGCAGTTCTTTCGGAGACATTGTCTTGACGTTCATTGTGAGGCTCCTGATCTGGTGGCGTCGTTTATTGGATTGTTCGGAAACGTTCGAACTGTGTTGAGAAAAAAAGGGCTATTTCCCCTTCGCGGAATCAAAACGGTCTTCAATGCACTTGAGAATGTGCTTCAAGTGCGGTTCGGCAACGCGGTAGTACACCTTTCGTCCATCCTTCTCGCTGGACAAGAATCCACAGCGCTGCATCAATCGCAAATGCTCTGACGCCATCGCGGTAGGCAACTCGCAAGCCTCTGCCAATTCAGTAACGGTATAGTCACCCTGGAGCAGCATTTGAACCATACGCAGCCGATGCGGATGAGCCAGAACGCGGAGACATTCCGCAGCCTGTCCCAAGGCTTCCAAATCGGTGAGTCGCTGTGTTGTGCTCATTTCTCTCTCCCTTACACACTCAGTTATATCGGAAGTTTCCGAACTGTCAATGAATTATTCCGTGGAATTTGACCGGTCGAAGCGTTGCCGCAGGATTCAAATCCGTTTTGACCCGGGCGCAAGGAGACGCAGTATCGACCGAGAATTCACTGAAGGTGTATTCCGTCACAAGGGGTGATCGTACCAGTCAAGGCCGGTCTGGCCGTTCTGCCAGGTACTCGCGGACTGCAGCCGCCAGGTTGCTGCCGACCGCACGATATCCTTCGGTATTGCTGTTCTTGTAGTTCCAGATCGTCTCAAGGCACACGCTTACCGTGTGTGGGTTTCCGTTCATGCTCACCCAGTTTGCACTGATCTGTCTCCATAATGCATGGTAAGAGGCTCCTGTGGTCTTCGGCTTGTTGCTCATGGGAATGAGTGGCTTGATCTTGCTGATACGACCGTAAGCCAGCTCAATGAAGCGGTCACGTAATCCGATCATCGGTTCCTGCAACTCGCTGCGATCCAGGATATAGAAGAATGACGGATCTCCCGGTGCCGGATTGTGCAGATCCAGAAACACGTCCATCCGTCCTTCGGCAATGAGGTCACTCACCCGCCTCTTTGCAGCGATGATTTCATTCCAATGCGGCTGTAACGACCAGTCGCGATTGTGATCCTGAGGAAGAGCATTCTTTCCGCCGTTCCCGGTCGCAGTGTTGTCCACATCCATGATCGGGACGACGAAAATCTCGGCATGTTGCCGCAGCCAGGCTGCGTCAGGATGATCGCTCACGAGCCACTCCGCGAATCCCTGCGCAACCCAACTCGATCCGCTTTCCCAGGCATGCTGACGAGCCTGCACCCAGATCCCGAATCGCTGATCGGCGGTGCGCTCACCTTCCTGGATACGCAACATCGGGACCGGACGACCGCCACGCGATTCGCAAAGTGTTTCTGACTTGGCGAAGGCGAACTTCTCACTCAACGAGCGAATAAACGTGCCCGCGTCTTTCGGCGTATAGGGTGGCCCCCAGGCGACGAACAGCGATTTCGCATCCACATTGACCGTGTACACTATCTGATCGCTATCCTTCACGCCGTTCTCCGTTTGCAACCATGCCTTCCCATCGGTGGAGTAGGTCGCTTGATTCGGCATGGAAAACGCAGATGCCTCTCGCACAATGTTGGCCAAGGTGGCATTCTCTGCCTCAGCCGGGTTCCCGCCCCGCAATCGGAACGTGATCGTCTCACCGGGAGTGATGCCATTGACACGGAAGTACCACCAGCAAGGCCATCCCCGTTTCGGATCTCCTCCGGGATTGAAGCTGACGATGCGAGCGGCCTGGTCAATCTCAACGCGGCTAACCGACGCCCCTTCAAAGTCCGAAACAACGGACAATGGCTCCGCAGCATGGAGTGTCAACGGTGCCAGCAAGACGGCGATAAAAAATACTCGGGAAATCGTCATCAGAATTCCTCAGGTCAACGTGAATCTCAGTGCTTGTTCTTCATGGGATGCAGCTTGTTGAGAAGTGGCTTCAGTCGCCCGGCGTAAGCGGCGTAACCCGCCAGTGACAGATGGATCTTGTCCGGCGTGAACAGTTCTTTCTTCAGGGTCCCATCAGTATTCGCGAAGTCGCTCCACAAGTCGAGGACGGTCACCTTTGAATCGGCATCCAGCTTCAACGCGTCAATCGCATGATTGGTTTTCCTGATGTCCTCATAGAATCGCACGCCAGGCGCGTGGCAGGGGAGGATCTTCGCAACGATCACAGCAGCCTGCGGGGATTTCTCGCGCACATTGGCCACGACCACCTGCACGCCCTTGGCAACCGGTTCGATACCAGTCTCTGGAGTAAAGAACATGTTGTTGTTGCCGATCATCACAATCACAACTTTCGGCTGCAGGCCATCCACGCCACCGTGATCAAGTCTCCACAGCACGTTTTGCGTTTTGTCGCCGCCAATGCCAATGTTGACCGTGCGATAGTCCGCGAAGTGTTTCTGCCACGCCTCATTGATCACTCCCTTGTCGAGCGGGCTCCCCCACTGCTGAGTAATGCTGTCGCCGACGAGTAATACATCGCATGGACTGGGGTTGGCCTTCACGTACTCCACGAGTTTCGCGTGCGTATCAAGCCAACTCGTGCCGCCCCAGTGTCCCGCGCTGGGGACCACGGGCCACAGTTCCGGTAAATGCTTATTGGCTTCACGTCCGGGACGCCGGTCGTGTTCTGGCTTATCGACGACGTAGGCGCGCTCTTCGGGTGTCAGCGGCCAACCGACTTTCTGAGGCTCGGCAGTCTGATACGGATAATCGATCGCATTGGCTGTCAGCGGAATCAGCAGCAGTGATCCCAAAAGAAAGATTTCAGACCTGATCACTTTTGACGACCTCTCTACGATGGGGACAGGTGACTTACGGGGGAATGTCCGCATTCGACCGGATCGTGGATAAATACCCTGCACGCCAACTGATCGGCAAGAGTCAGATTGCCGCGAAATTCCTGAAGATTCAATCCACCGATTTGGATCCCGCTCAACCCATATCTGAAGCGGACAGGGTTCCCATGGCCGCGGCTGTCGGGTTCAATCGCGCAGGGATTCGTTCGAGAATGCCATCGCCGTAGACGGGCCCCAGTTCCAGATGATCAAGATGCACGTAGCCGATGTGGCAGCCGCAGGTCGCATTGGTGCAAGGCCGCTCGCGGAGAGATTGCTCGAATCCGGGTTCGTACAGGTTGCCGATTTGCTGCTTGATGAAGTGGCAGCGAAACAGGTTGCCGTCACCATCCACGGACACCACGCTGGCTCCCGTCCGACAAGATCGACCCAGGCTGGCGTGGTACTGGTTGTTCGTGCGGAAATGCGGGTCAATGCTCTCGAACTGGCAGATATCCTCTTCGGCATAGTAGCCAGCCTGCGATTTGTAGGCATTGATCCACAGATAGACGTCTGGCGAAAGTTCGTCCCGCAGTCGAGTAATCTCGTCGAGGTCCTCCTTGAGGCCGACCGCTCCCACGCTGTAGGGGACCTGCTGGCGATCCAGTTCGCGGCACTGACTGAGGAACGCCTGCCGAGTGGTCTGTGAGGGATGAAAGGTGCACCACAGCCCGAGTTTCGATCGCTCGCAGCGCGCGAGCCAGTCGAGACGGCAGGAGAGATTGGTCTGGATCGCGACCTTGCGGATCTGTGGCAGCAGGCTCAGTTGTTCCAGCGCGTCCTGGTACCAGCGTCGTACGAGTCCCTCACCCCAAGGCGTAAACAAGATCGACAATCGGTCTTCGGTGCGTGACGCCGTCCAGCGAACAAATCGTTCCAGAGCCTGCCGATCGACTGCCAGCTCGGCTGCGGTTTCGTGCCGTTTGGCGAACGGGCAATAGTGACAGTCGTAGTTACAACTGGAGAGCGGCCCTCGATACAGCAGCGTCAGGTCTAATGCCATGTGTAGCTCTCCATCAGCCGCTGAACGCGAGAAGAATACAGCCATGGACCGATGGCATCCGACCATTCCAGGCCTGCGGCCGTCAGCCGCAGGTATTCATCTTCTTCAGCGAGGCCTGATGAGATCAGTTCCCGCAGGTGTGGAAAGGCCTCGACGACATCGCGGCCAAACCGTGTGACGTAATCGGATCGATCCAGCCCTGAAACCTGCAATAGAGAAAGTATCAGGTACCTCCGCTCCCGTTCTTCGTCATCCAGGACAAAGCCATGGCGGGCAGAGTTGAAATCGGTGACGGGACGAGCCAGGTAGTCGGACAGGATCGCGGCGACACCACTTTTGCCGACGGCGTATTCGGTCGAGTAGTGCAGCGTGGAGCAGTACGATCTGGCTCCCGGGCCAAGTCCGATCATTCCGTCAGACTGGCAGCAGTAGACCGGTCCTTCGTCGTGCGACATCTGGGGGCTTCGGAACATCCTCAATGAGACTTGTTCGTATCCGGACGACAGCAGCACCTCGCGAGCTTCCCGGTACATTTGTGGCCGCTGGTCGGGCCATGAATGTGGCTTGCTCCCCAGGCCCGTCAGTTCTCTCACATACAGCGGGTACAGGTATAATTCTTCGGGTTGATACTGGATGGCGGCTTTGACGCTGTCCAGCCAGGCCCGCATGGTTTGCCCTTCGCCGCCATAAATCAGGTCCAGGTTCAGCACGGGGAACCCGACGGCGCGAACATGTGCGATCGTACGTTCGACGTCGCACGTTCGTTGCGGTCGCCCGATGCTGCGGGAGTCGCGTTCATCAAAGGTCTGCACACCGAGGCTGAGTCGATCGACGCCGAACTCCCGCAGCAGCGACAGCTTCTCGCTGGTGGCGGTCGCTGGCGATGCTTCGATGGACACAGGGATCTGTTTCGGTTGGGCACCCATCACGCCAGTCGCGACCTGCAACAGGGCGCTGAGTTCTTCAACCGCCAGAAAGGTTGGCGTGCCGCCACCGATCGCCAATCGAGTAAAGCGGGCGTCTGGAAGGGCCTGTCGCACCTGCTCCGCTTCGTGGCGAATCTGGGCCACATACCGCTTCGTCCAATCCCCGGCCGGGTTGGCGAACGTGAATAGATTGCAGAATCCACAACGAAATTCGCAAAACGGGACATGCAGATAAAGAAACAGCGACTCCCGGCGCTCGTGTTGCCAGACTTCGCGCAGAGGACGCGGAGGATCCAGGGACCGATAGCTGGTCTTGTGCGGATAGGAATAGGCATAGGCAACATAGGGTGTGTTACCCAGGACCGCCGCAGGTGCGTTCATGGCGTCACCTCCTTTTCGCCCGGCAGTACAAACTCCGCGTACGGGACGTTCCAGACGACCGGATGACAGACGCGATGTCCCCAATAACCATCTTCACCGTAGGCTGTTCCATGGTCAGAACAGATAATCCCCAGCAGCGGTGCTCGCGATCGAAGTCTCGCCAGCAGCGGTGGCAGACAACTGTCGACGTAGGCGAGTGCGGCCGCTTGCGACTGGGGCGAGTCTTCCGTCGCCCCTTCCAGGTAAAAATGATTGGGCTGATGCAAGGCCGAAACATTGATAAACAGGAAGATGCGCCGTTGATCTTCCACGCCGTCAATCGCTTTCAATGCTCGATCGATCTGGTTCCTGGTCGACGCCGGATCTGTCACTCCCAGTTCGGGCGACCAGTGGCTCTCTGCGAAGAGAGATGGCAGCACACTCCCTAACGGGCTCAATCGGTTAAAAAAGCCCACGCCTCCGATGCAGATGGTGTGGTAACCGCGTTCAGCCAGGCCGGTGACAATATCGGGAGCATCGAAGACATACGTGGCTTCGGTGGTGGTTTCGCTCCCCGGAAAACGGGCGGCAAACAACCGGGGATGCCGACCTGGCCGAGCGGGCGTGGGCAAGAAACCGGCGAAGAATGCCTGGTGTGCTGCGTAAGTGAAATTGCCTGGGGAGTGTCGCTGTTCCCACTCGCCACCGGGCAAGAGACCTGCCAGGTTGGGGGTCATCCCCGATTGCAGTGCGTGAACAGCCACATCGTAACGCAGCGTATCGAGGGTCATCAGCAACACGTCATGCGTGCCGATCAGTGAGGCGGCAGAAATCATACGAGCCACCTCTCCAGATCCAGCACACTGAACAGAACTTCGTCGGGCGGGATCATTCCAGCGGGATATCGTCGACCGAGCGAAACCCAACAGGCTTTCAGTCCTGCCTGTTTCGCGCCAACAATATCAGCCTGGGGGTCATCACCCACGACAATTGCTTCGTCGGCCGAACAACCAGCAATGGCCAGCGCGCGTTCAAAGATCGCTGGATGCGGCTTCTCGAAACCGACCTCGCCCGAAACTATTGCCTCCTGCAAGTAATCATTTAACTGTGCGCGGCGCAGCTTTTCATGCTGGTTACGACCTGAACCATTTGTGACAGCAAGCAGTCGAAACCGGTCAGCGAGCCGTGCGAGCATCCCTTGCACGCGGGAATCAGGTTCAACAAAAGTTGGCAAATGTTGACAGCAGTCCTCCCAGATATCGCCGGGCTGAAGCTGCGCAGCAGGGAACCGTCCGCTCACCCATTCGCAGAACTCATCGCGAGACCGATATCCCCAATCGTCAGCAGCGAGCAGTTCCTTCAGAGCCTGTTCCTGTTCGAGGGGCGAGTGCAATTGCAAACGGCGGCGGCAAAAGTCGATCGCATACAGACGGAAGGCCGTTTGCCGGTCAATCAGCGTATTGTCCAGATCAAAAAGAATGGCACGGAACATCAGACGCCTCACCGATTGCGAACCTTTTGCAGCGTCCACCATCGTTTTTTCGGGGACCAAGGTCAAGGATCATTCGGTTCGATTCTGCTGGCGTTCACCCTGCAAAATCTCAGCGATACCTCGGCCATACGTGGAATATCCTTCGTGCATCAGATTGGGAAGTAAGTCGCCAAACGCATTCCCTTCCAGAATGATCGCCCTGCGGAAGCCGGGAGTAACGAGCACATCCCAACCCACATACAGAGCGTCCGGAAGCGCCCGGGCAGCTTGTTCACACAGGTCGGGAATGATACTCCAGCGAGAACCGGCGGCCTGACGAACGAGGGACAGATCGCCTCGACGGTTCCCCAGGTGCAGATTGGTTAACGGAGATCGGCTGGTACGGACGACGGTATGACACGCTTTGCCAGCAAACGTCACAACACGCAGGTCAAAGCTGCGATCCCTCTGCGTCGCCTTGGGAAGCCACTGCTCCACATGAACCCCTTCTCGCCCGAGAAAGTCGAAAATCGCACGCAGGTCTCTCTCCCGGTCATACCGCGAGAGCTTCAAATTGTTGTAGAAGCGGGCTTCGCCTCGTCGCCGGACCAGTTCCAGTGATGTGATCGCCAGCGGCCGAGTGCCGACTGTTGAGAATGCAACGACCCCCGACGACGACGAACCCCAGGCCAGTTTCACAAACACGCGTGACCAGCCGACAGATTTCATCGACTCACGCAGGGCATCATACGAGTTGATCGCCGGTAACGATGGGGCCACCGAGACCCCGTTTTCGGCCAGAAACTTGTGGCAGCCTGGTTTGTCAAACAGCAGTCGAATGGCCGCTGGATGGTTCTGCACGGAGATTCCGGGGAATTTCCGGATCGCCTGTTCAACGTCCTTTAGCAGTGAGCAAAACCCGGCAAACCATTGGCGCACATGTCGCACGCGTCCCTGATCATCACGCAGTCGCAACGCGGCAGCAGGACTGATTCCCTCCGCCGAAGCACCACGTGCAATCAACCGACGCTCGACGTCATGATCTTCCCCAGGCGACTCAATCCGCAGGACGCAAGGTTCTCCTGCGAATTGAGCCAAAGCCTCGGACAAATCAATTTCACCCCGCAGCAAATCACGATAGGAAACGATGTGCGCAGCGGGTTGGCCGACTTCCTGAAGTGCGGATTGAAACAATCTGGTCCGCCGGTTGTCCGGGTTGCCAAGTACGACCCATCGGTGCCGACTACTCACTGACGGAGATAAAGCGGCCGGAGAATTCATTATCTTCGTCCACGGTTTGGGCGTCGCTGAGGTCGACTGGAAACGGAAGTTGCTTCAACTTCTTCTGAAGCGGCTTGCTGATGTAATGATGGTGCAGGTCGAGTCGCTTGAGGTTCGTTTTCGACGCGAGGTGGAGCAGGGCGTTCCCCCCCACATCGCTCAGGTTCCCCAGCGAAAGATCCAGAATCTCAAGCTGATCCACAATCGGCGATGTCACGATTACGGCGGCAATATCGTCGGCAATTTCCGCGTTTCGCAATCCAAGGTACTTGAGCTTGGGAAACAGCGTCCCTTTGAGCAAAGGCTGCAGGTCGTTGACTCGGCAGTCTCCGCTGTAATCAGGCGTACCAAGCCACAGTTCCAGGTATTCCAGTTCCGGGAACTTGCCGCGGCAGATCTGGGAAATCACGGAAACCGGCAATCCACCGGATTCGATCGCCAGCGCCCGCAGTTGAGCGTGCTGCGGAATGCTGATCGCCAGGCCGTCGACCCCGCGAATGCGAAGCATTTCCAATTGAGGAAATGCCTGCAGCATGCCTGACACGTCGGACTGGTGAATCCACGAGATCTCGCATTCTTCCTGAACGATATCGCCGAGGAACAGGGCTTTCAGGTTGGGCAGGCGATCCTTGCACTTCACAATTTCGTCGTACGCCCCACCGCCGCTGCATCCACCTTCCAGATCGTATGTGCCCAGGATCAATCCTTTGGTGGCTGGCGCAGCGTCACTGGCCAGAAAGGCACTCAGACGATCGCCAAAGTTCGGCTCGCCGTCATCATCATCTTCGTCATCATACGAGACCCGAACTCGCACGACGCTCTTTCCCTTGATCGACTTTTTCTCGCGAAAGTCGGCGACCCGCTCACCGATAAACGTTGAGAGGGCTTCGAAGTTGCCGCTGCGAGTCGTACTGAAGAACATGGGAGAGAGTTCACCACTGGAACTGGTGGCGGCAGCCGCTTCGACCGGCGTTGCTGTGCTGGCGGGCGCGGCCCCACTCGCCGATTTCTCGACATACCCCTTACCGAGTTTTTCGGCGACGAGCTTTTCGTATTCCTTCTGAGCTTTCTCGGGCGAGCCGAAGTCCTTTTGAGTTTCCTGGCCCGCTGAACCAATGCGACCGTACTGCGTCGCGACAATGGTCCCCTGCAGTTCGACCTTCCAGAATTTGAACGACTTTCCATCGGCGTACTCAAATTCTCGAATCCCTGCGGGAGGAGCGACAGCAGCACTCTTGGCGGGTGATTTCGCGTCATTCTCTGTCGACGGCGACTTTGCGGCGGATGGTTTGGGTGCGGCCGCCGTCGTCGACTTTTCGAAATAACCCTTCCCCAGTTTTTCGGCGACGAGTTTGTCGTATTCCTTTTGAGCCTTCTCGGGTGAGGCGAAGCTTTTTCGGGATTCTTGCCCCGCCGAGCCAATGCGGCCGTACTGCGTCACGACATCGCTGTCCTGCAGTTCGATCTTCCAAAACTTGAACGACTTTCCATCCGCATATTCAAATTCTCGAAAGCTCACGTGCGGTCTCCTCGGGGCGAATCGTTTGGGAATCAGGTCTCTTTGATCGGTTTATACAGCTTTTCGTCATCGAAGCCCGCGATCCACGCCGCAGCCTGGTGGCAGGACTTCATCGTCGGTGGAACTCGCAGCAGGTAGTGTCGTCCGGTGGAAGGACAGTTCACAGAAAGACAGACGATGTCTTCGTCTCCCTTCATCGGCACATGCAGCAACGCACGCGGCCCGCCCGGGTCGCGGTCGGTATCCAGTCGCCTGGCGTCAGCCTCGTGCATAAAACGCTCGAACCCCATGCGTTCGATCATCACGCGCCGACGTTCTGCATTGCGTTCAGCGAGGACTGTTTTGGCGCGCAACTTTTCAGGAAAGAATGCCGTGATCTGATCGATCAAGACGCCGCGCCAGCGAATGCCGACGTGCTGCAGATGTGGAGGCAACTCTGTCAGGCCACTCCCCGCGAATTCAATCCACGAGGAAATGTGCAGTCGCGGCGGGAGTGCTGTCAGTTGCGGACAATTCCCAAGATCGAGCGTCCCCAGTTCGGTCAGGTAATCTGGCAGAGCGGTAAGCGACTGGCAACCGTTCACGTTCAGGCTGCCGCGCGCGATCTTGGCACGGCGCGGAAAGTCAGTCAGCTTTGTGCAACCAGATGCATTCAGGAACCAGACGTCGAGCCCTTCGGGCAACTCCGTGATGTTTGTGCAATTGGCGATATTCAGCGTTCCAACCTTCAGGTTGGCGGGGAGTGACTGCAGCTTGCTGCAACCTTCTAACTCCAGCACGCACTCGACGGAAAGATCGGCGGGAAGTGATTCCAGGCTCGTTTGCGACGCATTGAGCTCGTAACAGGTCAGACCAGCGGGCAACTGCTGCAGCTTCGATTTTCCAGCAAGATTGAGCTTACCATCGACGTGAAGACCAGCCGGGGCATTCCCTGACAAAATCAAATCTGCCGCAGCCAACGATGGATCAGATGTCGCTTTAGCCATGGGTGGATTCCTGGTTCGTCGTGGACAACTTAGTCTCGAACAACCACGATCCGCTCAGGCGTGTATTCGCGCTGTCGCCACACGCGATAAATGCCAGCAGGAATCTCGATCGCTGCGTGTTCCTGATGGACCACAGTTGCATGAGGCGATTCGATCTCCAAGAACAATTCGCTCAAAGACTCCCACAGTGCAACGCCGTTGCTTTCCTGAATCTGGTGACTGTGCCCGGTGAGCTCACCATGAGCCAGTGTCCGATGCCGCAGACGCCGGACATCCGCAGGGAGCTTCGAAACTTTCTGAATGAGTACATCGCCGTGACGAAACAACATGGCAAGGTCCTTCGTAGCTGGCTAAGCCGAGAATTGAAAAGTGATTATACAAAATCGGTAAGGATTTTGAATCTTGGCTCATTTTGGTCGGAAAACATGAATCGGATGGAACGGTCGAACAGTTAAAAACTGGACTCGCCAGTAGCAACAGACTACCGTAAGGCTGGGCGACTCGGATGACGCGGCCGTTGGAACTTGTGTCCAGTCCCGCTTCAATTCCTCGAAGGAAACGAGATCATATGGGGACCAATATTTTCAAGAAAAGTCTGAAGATTTGTATCTTTTGTGTGTTTCTGGTGGCGTTGGTGTTGGCGTTTTGTTTACACAATTCTCAGTCAAACAGTCCTCATCCAAGCACGAACGGAGTGCGAGCCCTGCGCGACGTCATCGCGGGAAAGGATGGGCTTCGCGTAACTGAGGTTGAATTCTGGCTCCAAAAGCGATGGCTTAGGGTTGTAAGCCACAAGGCGTGCAACGAATTCAACGACGCATTGACGGTGAACACCCAAGACAGCTGTCGTACGGGGATATTGTACTGCGTTCGAATTCACATGTCCGATGGGAGTGTGTGGGCCATTCGGTGTTTTGTAGTCGAAGAGGGGATATTGATAAACATCGCCCCGCGTGCTTGGACGGACGATTTCTTGTATCCCACGAATGTCGTGCTGCTTGGAAACGACGAGGCTTCCGAATGGCGAGTTGCAATCGAATATTTGTTGAACGGCCAATGGGCAAACACGCAAATGACATTGCTTGACGGTGGTGAGACTGACGTTTCCGCGTATTCATCTCGATAGGGATGACATTCGAGTCACCTGCGAGTCAGCAGACTCGATCGGTTTTGGTGGGTGCCACGGACGGGTGGCCGGGACTGGAGCGTCTTCGCGAAGTCCCGGAATGCACGATCCACGCGAATATCGGGGCTTCCCATCGGTCCATTGCGTCATTTGCCGACGACATGGGCGAGACATCTAAGAATCTTG
>JBAWWJ010000237.1:0-11909 GCA_037146815.1 Planctomycetota bacterium | reverse complement strand
GTCCCGGTGCTGGCACCGGACCGGGGATACGACCTGTTTTGGGCGAACCGGACAGGGGGCCCAGCCAGCCGATTCAAATTCCGCAAACGCTATTCACTGTTCAATTCGCCTGGGCACCAATTGCCAAAGCAGACCGTAAACCGCTGGCACCTGAAGCTGCTGCTGCACCCGGAGGTGCTCCAGGAACGCCGGGTGTACCGGTCCCGGGTGCGACTCCTATGCCAGGAGCAACACCTATGCCTGGGGCCACTCCGATGCCGGGAGCGATGCCAACAACTCCCGGTGCGATACCCGGGGCTCAGACACCGCCTGGAACCAATCCGGCACTTCCCGGGGGAGCTCCTGCTGCTCCTGGACCAGCACCGGCTCCTGTTCCGGGATCAGGACCTGTCCCACCGCGCTAGATTCAACAACAATTCGTGGAAAAGATTCGAATCGACGATTCGTGGACAAGTAGATAAGGCAACTGACCATGGAACGACTTGAGCCCATATTGAAGCAAAAGTTCTGGATCCTGCTGGGCCTCGGCATGATCCTGACAATCACCGGCTGGTGGATGGCGACCGGGTCATTGGCTGCCGTGACCAAGGCACGTACGGAAAAAGTAGACGCAGCATTCAAGAGTATCCCGTCGGGTGAGATCCCGAATCGTGACTGGACTGCCAAGCTTGTTACAGTGAATGCAGAGCAGGACCGTTCATTGAAGGTGACTGCGGCGTGGCTCTGGGAACAGCAGAAGAGCCGGATGACATGGCCCGAAACGGTGGCTCCCGTTGCCTGGAATGGCGGATATCGTGGAGAAATCCCGCTGGGTGGGCGTGAAATCTACCGAACGGCCTACGGCGAAGATGTCCGTCGCGTCTGGGAACTAGTTCGGCCCTTCAAACCACTCTACGGCACGGGGATCGTTGTTTTCGGCCAGTCCGAAAAGGTTCTGCCTCAACGGACATGGGGAGCACAAGCCCCTTCGCCTGCCGAAATGTGGGATGCTCAGGAAGACCTTTGGCTGATTGAATCGTTGTTGCGTACAATTCTGGATATCAACGGTGGCCCCGAAGGTTCGCGTGGCGATGCATTCGTGCATGCCATCGAAAACCTGAAATTGTTCGGTGGGGTTCCTGCGGCCCAGCGAAAACCAGCCGCTGGTCCAGGCGGGCCTGGCCCTAGCGGACCAGGTGGTATGCCTGGAGCCATGCCAGGCGGAGGGGCACATGGTGGTGGAGCACCCCAACCCCCCAATTCGGGTTCGTTTGGAGGAACCAGTGAGTTTGGTGGCGGAGCCCGTGCCGGTGGGCAAGGAATCACAACTTCCGAATGGGACGTCAAAGAAGACGTCGGTGACGACGGTGCCGGAAAAAGTGGCGGAGGGTCACCTGGAGGATTCGGGCCTGGAGCGGGGGGAATGCCAACCGCCGGGCCGACGGCTGGACCAAGCGCTGCTCACGGTGGTGGGCCGGGTGCGGGGCCAGGTGGCGCTGGTGCAGGAGCGGCTGGCCCTCGTCGATATATCGAAGATGACGCCGCACTCCCATTCAAGACTCGCGGTTTCTATATGACGCTCGTCATGGATCATCGCAAGATTCCCGGCTTGATCGCGGAATTGTCGGCGAACGGCAAATCCCCATGGCCAGTGGAAATCATTCGAGTTCAGATGGTTCGGATTCACGACAACGAAATCGACACCCGAGGTGGCGTCGGTGGAGGTGGCGGATTCGGTCCCGGCCCAGGGGGTGGGGGCGGTTCCAGTGGGGCGATCAACCTGCAATCGCTGTTGACCAGTACAGGTTCAGGTGGTGGTGGTGGCGGAATCGGTTTGAGTTCATTCGGAGGAACAGGACCGATGGGGGTTCCTTCCAGCGGGCCAGGACCTTCCTCGGGGACCGCTGGGTTTGACCCGAATAATCCTGAAGGAACGAATTCTGCGACGATGAACCAGGCTGCGGCTGCGATCGCATTGCTGGAAAATGCACTGCAGGAACCGTTTATGGCGCGAGTCTCGATCGCCGGCATATTCACGCTGTACAAAGAAGTCAAGCCAGAAGCGGCACCGGTAGGTGGGGCTCCTGCATCTGGACAACCCGCACCAGCAGCGGGGCAGCCAGCAGCAGGCCAGCCAGCACAAGTTCCTCCAGCAGCGGGAACGCCTGCTGGGACCGATCCAGCAAACCCAGCAGCGCCAGCGGGGACACCGACGATTCCGGCCGATCCTGCAACGCCAGCTCCTGGCAATGGACCCGCAACGCCAGCACCAGTTGATCCAAACGCTGCCAAACCAGATCCTGCGACACCCGCTGAGCCCAAGGCAGACGCACCGAAGGCTGCAGATCCCAAGCCAGCAGAGCCCAAACCCGGCACTGCCAATTGATGTTTGATACTTGATTTTGAGAAAACGTTTCCGTTTCCGCTCGTTGGTGATGACTGAGCAAAGGAACTTGTCATGAAAAAGCTGAAGAACATCGACTTCAAGGGATTGTTCATCAATCATGGTGAAAAGATCGGCATGGGCTTGGTCATGCTGATCGTGCTGACCGTCCTTGCTACGACGTCCTGGTCGCGCACAGACAAAACGCCTGAACAACTGAAGACGCTGGTGGCAACAGCCAGTGACAAGATCACATCGCCGCAAAATGTCTGGCCAGCGACGAAAGCTGAACAATTTGCGCTCGTGAACTTCAATGGTCAGGCACAAGAAGTTCTGGCGGGGGTCTCAACGTCGAAGTACGAGTTCACAACTCCGATGTTCTGGCCACTTTACCGGAAAAAAGAGAAGGCACGTGAGCCAGACCTGATGGTGCCACTCTACCTGATCGCTGAAGGTGGGCAGTGCGTGTTGCAGGTCAGCACGCAGAGCAAGGGGATGATGGATCCGGCAGGTGCAATGGCTGCCGGTACGGGAACGGCCCCCACAGCAACGACGACGGAATCAACTGATTCAACTCTGAAGCCGGTCGCTGGAAACCCCACCACGGCTGGTCCCACCGCAGGTCCAGCCGGGGCTCATGGCGGATCCGGGCCGACGGCTCCTTCACCGCTTGGAATTCGAACCGCTCAGCCACCGCAATCGGGGCCTCGCCGACCACCAGCACCATCAGGTGGGCATGGTTCGGCACCTCCCACCATGGAAGGTCCGGGGGTGCAGATGGCGTCGTCGGGAATTGAAGCTCGCGGCAAGCGATTTGTCGCAGTGCGTGCGATTATCCCCATTAAGGAACAGGTCGAACGAGTGATGAAGGCTCTGAACCTGAGCTATGCGGAAGCGAGTTCGATGGTCGAATACACGGACTTTGTGCTGCAGCGTCAGACTGCGATTCCAGGCCCAAATCCTTGGCCTAGCGATGACAAATGGGAGACCGTGAATATCGAAACCGCCTTGGAAGCCCTGCGGGAATCGGCGGACTTCGATCCCGATCCCGTGCCGTCGGACCTTCAGGACGCGGTCTTTACCATGCCGCTTCCATACCGATTGCTGCGCTACTGGGGGGACTTGGCAACACATCCCAACATCAAACAGTTTCGCTTGAGCGAAGAGGAAATGCAGCGAGAAATGAAGTTGCAGGCCAAGCTTGTTGAAGAGGCTGAAAAAATGTCCGCACAGGCCCAGGCACAACAGGGAGCTCAAAAGCAAGGCTTCCTTCGCCCCGGTGCCAATGGTGCGGTTGTAAACGATATGCGGCAGATGGCACGGACGGCGGTGTCTTCCAGCGAAGGCAGCAGCATGATGTCGTCGATGGCCAGTTATATGAATGAAGGGGCTGGTGGCCCTCGCATGGGGGCTGCGGATATCAAAACTCGATTGACGGCCAGTGGACGTCTGTATCTGTTCCGCTACTTCGATTTCGACGTTGAACCGGGGATGGCCTATCGATACCGCCTGCAACTGAAGTTGAAGAATCCGAATTTTGGCCGACCGCACGAAGAAGTCGAACACGAAAGCGTGCGAACGGGTGAGGTCCGGGAAACAGGCTTCAGCAATATTTCCAATGTCGCTGCCGTTCCACAATCAGTGCAGTATTTCGTGAAAGATGTTGATCGGGGAAAGAAGCCTTTGACCACGGTCTCGATGTTTGAATGGCACTCAGAACTTGGAACAATGCTGGCGGATACGATCGAAAAGCTGGCTGTTGGCAACTTCATCGGAGCCAAGAAGAAGTCGCTGGTGCTGGACCCGGCCACCCCTTCGTTTGAAGATAAAGAGGTCACATTTGAAACCAACGACATGCTGGTGGATGCAGCGAGCGACATCGAAGTCGCCGTCGATCAGCATCCCGATTTGAAATTGAAGCCGGAACGGAGCAAGACCGCTCGTGTCGGTGCGGCGGCTGAAGTCCTGGTACTGACAAATTATGGTGAATTGAAGAAGCTGGATTCTGGATCTGACGTTCGAACCGAGCAGCAACTCAAACAAGGGGTTGAGGAAGAGCGAAAAGGCTACCTTTATCTGAAAGACGCTCCGAAAGAATCGGGAAGTGCACTCGATGGTGGACTTTACCCAGGAACAATGACTCCCCCTGGAACGGCCCCCATGGCGTCTGGAGGCGCAGGCCCAAAGAACCCGCGAAGACGAGCCGCTGGACCTGCCGGACCTTATGGTGCGGGCCCAGCCGCCCCCAGTCCAGCGGGCGGAACACGTCCGGCAGCACGGCCCCGCGCTTAGTGATATTTCTGACAATTCCTGAACGTCTATGACTCCTGACCACTTCCAACGTGACTACCGGGACCTGCAAATCCTCGTGATGGGTCTCGGTTCTTTCGGTGGAGGTTCAGGAGTCGTTCGTTTCCTGGCCACGCGTGGCGCACAGGTCACCGTGACCGATACTCGGCCCGCCGACAAACTCGCCGATGCTCTTCAGGAACTCAACGGCATACCCTCGCTGAAGTTCAAACTGGGGGCGCATGACTTCGCCGATTTTCAACACGCGGATCTGGTTGTTGCCAATCCTGCGGTTCGTCGCGATAACGTCTATCTGGGATCTGCAAGTGCGGCTGGCGTTCCGATCACCAGTGAAATGAATCTTTTCTGGCAATGGAATCCCGCACAAGTCGTCGCCGTCACGGGCAGTAACGGTAAATCAACAACCACGGCCTTGATTCATTCAATCCTGAAGAACTCGGGACGCACGGCATGGCTCGGCGGAAATATCGGTGTCAGTCTGTTGCCAGAGGTTCATCAGATTCGCCCGAATGACATTGTCGTTCTGGAACTGAGCAGTTTTCAGTTAACAGACCTCGATCGACTGCAGGCCAGTCCCGCGATCTCCGTCATTACGAATTTTGCCCCAAATCATCTCGACTGGCACGACACGCTGGACCACTATCGCTGGGCAAAACAGACGATGTTGCGGTGGCAGAAGCCGACTGATGCAGCCATCCTGAATGCTGAAGACGCTGATGTTTCGTCGTGGGATGTGAACGGCGAGCGTCTGATGTTTGGCATTGGCGACTACGCTGCCCCTGACCAATTCGGCGCATTTTCGAGTCCAGACAGGCACGCCAGAATCCATTTCATTGACCGCGACGAAGATCTTCCGCTTTCCGACTGGTTGAAACTTCCCGGCCGCCACAACCTGGCAAATGCCCTCGCGGCAAGCTGTGCGGCAGTGCGAGCAGGCGCATCACTCGACGCCGTACGTGAAGGAATCGTCGGCTACCAGCCTCTGCCGCATCGCTTGCAATGGATCGCAGATATCGATGGGCGTTCATTTTACAACGATTCCCTGGCGACCACTCCTGAATCGGCAATTGTGGGGCTGCAGGCCTTTGATCGACCAGTAATTCTGCTGGCGGGGGGGTACGACAAGCAGGTTGACTTGACGGAAATGGGCCGGGAAATCGCCCGGCGAGCAAAAGGGGTTGCGCTGATGGGGCAGACATCAGCCGCACTCCGCCGGATCATTAACGCTAAAACCGGCCATTTCTGCCACATTTCGCCTGAGCTTCGATCGTTTCGGGAGGCGTTTGACTGGGCCGTGTCAAAATCTTCGTCAGGAGACGTGATTCTGCTCTCTCCGGGCTGCGCAAGCTATGACTGGTTCAGGAATTTTGCCGATAGGGGATCTCAATTCGAAGAATTTGTGCGATCCCTTGCGGGAATCGCAAAAAATGATGGCGACAATGCTGGATGAATTTCCACAACGTCTGCTAGAATCCCCCTCTTCGACTTTGCGGACTGAAAGGGATCGTCCTTTTCGGTGAGGTCGAGAGTCCACTTTTTACTACGAACAGGCCGCGCAGGTTGGTGGCGATGTTCGGCGGTTTTGACGGTTGGGGATTGGCTGGGTCACCCTCGGCGGCAGGTCCGTGATTTTTCATGATGGGATCAGAATGGTTGATCGGAACTTGATTCGTGAATTCAATGTGAGTGATGAGGACCTCGAACTCGCGTTCGGCCTGTCGTTGGCCGATGCCGATGCCGTCGAGCTGGAGCTGCTGAAAGAATACAACCACAAGGACGAAGGCTACGACGTCAACGCCGTGCTTGAGGGGATCGTTGTTCGCGTTGAAGGCGATGAAGTTCTGATCGATATCGGATACAAGAGCGAAGGGATCGTTCCGATTGAGGAATGGTCTGAAACCGATGAACAACCAATCCCGGGACAGCGAGTCTCGGTATTGCTTGAAGAAATCGAAGACGAATTCGGACTGATCCTGCTCTCCAAGAAGAAAGCTGATCGGATCCGCGAGTGGGAAAAGATCATCAGTTCCCACAAAGAAGGGGACATCGTCAAAGGGGAAGTCCTCAAGAAGATCAAGGGTGGTCTGCTGGTCAACATCGGCGTGAACGTCTTCCTGCCCGCCAGCCAGGTCGATATCCGTCGTCCTCAGGACATCGATGCCTACCGTGGCAAGACAATCGAGTGTCTGATCCTGAAGATCGACGAAGCTCGCCGAAACATCGTTGTTTCACGTCGCCGGTTGATCGAACTGCAACGCGAACAGATGAAGAAGGCCTTGCTGGCCGAAATCACCGAAGGCCAGGTTCGCCGCGGTGTGGTCAAGAACATCGCCGACTTCGGTGCGTTCGTTGACCTGGGCGGCATCGATGGCTTGCTGCACATTACCGACATGAGCTGGGGCCGTATCAACCATCCAACCGAGATGGTGAAGATCGACCAGGAAGTCGAAGTCATGATTCTGCACGTCGATCGCGAAAAGGAAAAGATCGCGCTCGGACTGAAGCAGAAGGAAGCCAGCCCCTGGGACAATGTCGAAGCCAAGTTCCCCGTCGGCACACGCGTTCGCGGCGAAGTCGTCAACGTCATGTCCTACGGTGCATTCGTCAAGCTGGAAGACGGCATCGAAGGCCTGGTCCACATCAGCGAAATGTCCTGGACCAAGCGAGTTAACCATCCGACCGAACTCGTCAATCCTGGCGACGAAGTCGATGTGGTTGTCCTCGGGATCAACAAGGACAAGCAGGAAATCTCGCTGGGTATGAAGCAGGCTCAATCGAATCCTTGGGATCAGGTTGCTGCCAAGTACCCACCAGGGGCTCTCGTCAGTGGTACCGTCCGCAACCTGACGAACTACGGTGCCTTCATCGAACTCGAAGAAGGTGTCGATGGCTTGCTGCACGTCAGCGACATGAGCTGGACCCGCAAGATCTCGCACGCCAACGAACTGCTCAAGAAGGGTGATCCGATCACCTGTCAGGTGCTGTCTGTTGATCAGGAACGCAAGCGAATCGCGCTGGGACTGAAGCAACTGACCGAAGATCCATGGGAAACCCTGATCCCCGAAAAGTATCAGCCCGGTGCTCAGGTCGTCGGCAAGGTCACCAAGATCACCAACTTTGGTGTGTTTGTTGAGCTTGAACCCGAACTGGAAGGACTGCTGCACGTTTCTGAATTGTCCGACCAGAAGGTCGAAAATCCAGAAACATTCGTCAAAGTCGGTCAGGACCTCGACGTCCGCATTTTGCGTATTGACGCCAATGAACGCAAAATCGGACTCAGCCGCCGGACCAATATCGAGATTCCTGCTGGTGAGGAACCGAAGGCGGATGGCAGTGGTCCACAGGCACCGAAGGCTCGCACCGAGCTCAAGGGTGGAACAGAAGGCTCATCAGGCCCGCTGTTTAGCCTGGGTGGTGGCGAAGTCGCCGAGTGATCTGAACTCGCAGATTTGAGGCAAAGGCGGACCAAGTGGTCCGCCTTTGTCGTTTCTATCGATGTGCGGGGTAGTTCGCTTTTCGGTGAAGTCAAGGACTGTCGTACGGAAGAATTTTGAAAACAACACGGCCCGCCGGAACGTTCCGGAGGGCCGTTATTATTGCGCCGTCCACCCATTTTCCCTGACCGTTTCTCACGAATCAGGTGTCAACCTTTGGAATTTCTTGTGTCCACTTCCGATAAATAAAGTGAACATCGCTGCGGTTAGCAGCTCGACGATCGCCACAGGAGGTGGCAGAGGTTAACACCACCCACCTGACTGGCAGTATTCAAGATGGCTAAAGCGACCCGCGTCCGCCCGATTATCTCCGCAGCTGTTCAGACTCCGCTGGAAACCTATCTTCGTGAAATCAACGAAACCAGGTTGCTGACTGCTCGTGAAGAAAAAGAGCTTGCCAACCAGATCGCCAATGGCGAAAAGGAAGCCCGTGATCGAATGGTCCGGGCCAACCTGCGTCTGGTCGTAAACATTGCACGGGCCTATACAGGTAAAGGCCTGCCGCTGCAGGATCTGATCGAAGAAGGAAACCTCGGCCTGCTGCGCGCCGTCGAGGGCTTTGATCCAGACATGAACACGCGGTTCAGTACGTATGCCAGCTACTGGATCAAGCAGTCGATCAAACGGTCGTTGATCAACTCGGCGAAGACAATCCGTATCCCGGCCTACATGGTGGAATTGCTGACCAAATGGCGACGTGCGACTGCCAAGCTTGATGATGAACTCGGTCGCCCCCCGACGCAGGAAGAAGTTGCCAAGGAGTTGGGGCTGCCGAAGAAGAAGCTGAGTATCGTGCGGGCCGCCATTCAACTCTATAACAGCACTCCCCAGACCGATGACGACG
The DNA here is from genome assembly GCA_037146815.1 of Planctomycetota bacterium. GTDB lineage: Bacteria > Planctomycetota > Planctomycetia > Planctomycetales > Planctomycetaceae > Schlesneria. The sequence goes on along the minus strand of JBAWWJ010000237.1, from coordinate 2,899 downwards.
AAGGGGGCTGGACGATGAGTGACATGGTTGCCGATGATCGCGTCAAGGCTCCCGAAGACGAACTGCTCGATACAGACAATCTGAAGCACGTCTTCCGGATGCTCGACACCATGGATCCGCGTGAAGCAACGATCCTGCGGATGCGATTCGGCCTGGACGATGCCGAGCCTCGGACGCTGAAAGAAATTGGCGAATCGATGGGACTGACCCGCGAACGCGTCCGTCAGATCGAAAACGAAGCCTTGAAGAAACTGGCCAAGGGAATCCTGGGCGAATAGTTGGCCACTGAGAAACATTGAAATCGAGCGGGGGTGAATCGGATGTCGATTCGCCCCCGTTTTTTATTTGAAGCAGCTCCAGCGAGTGTTCAAATTCTCTGCCGCTACGCACCAGGACGCTCGACCGGGACAAACAACGGTGAATTGTAAATCCGCAACTGGCGAGCCCAGTACTTTGCCAGCACTCCTAGCGTCGACAGGCCATAGGTGACGCTGCGGCGGAAGTTGATACTGCTTGCCTCGTCAAAGTAACGCACAGGCACGGGGATGTCCCCGATCTTGAATCCGAAGTGAACAGCCTGAGCCAGGAATTCACTATCGAACACGAAATCATCTGAATTGCCGTTGTAGGGGATCGTTTCCAGGACCTCACGTCGATAGGCTCGAAAGCCGCTGTGGAAGTCGCCGAGGTTTTGCCCCAGAGCGACGTTCTCGACCAGGGTCAGGCAGCGGTTGGCAATGTATTTCCAGGGAGGCATCCCCCCCGCCAGGGCCTCGCGCCTCGTTCGAATACGCGAACCCATGATGAAATCACAGATCCCCAGGCGGATGATTTCTACTGCTGCGGGGATGACGCGGCTGTCGTATTGGTAATCGGGATGAATCATCACGACCACTTCTGCCCCTCGTTCGAGAGCGTGTTTGTAGCACGTCTTCTGATTGCCACCGTAGCCGAGGTTTTTCTCGTGACGGTAGACTGTCAGGCCAAGACGCTCGGCAATTTCGACCGTGTTGTCCCGGCTGCAGTCGTCGACGACGATCACTTCATCCACGGTACCAGGGGGAATGTCCTGAACGGTCCGTTCCAGTGTCCGGGCAGCGTTATAAGCCGGCATCACCGCAATCGTTTTCAGGTGCGGGACCACCGCCGGAACATTCAATGTACTCTCCACAACAATCGCGTCCCAAAAGCAAAGTATGATGCGAACAGAATCCATCGAAGACATATCCTGCCGAGTGACTGGCAAAACGTCCACACCGCCACGTTCCACGAAGTCATCGTCTGTGGTCACTCGCAAATCACGCCTGGAAAATGCCGTGGTAGACCGAAGTGGCAGGCAACTTCGTTTATCGCGCCGAGTTCCCAACCCGGGCTGACTAACAGGTCACCAATCGACGACGGAATGGAGTCAGGGCGCGGTGTAGCTTTCCGAGCAATTCTATGTCATCTTCGTAGTAAAGAATCTGGCAGTTTCGCAGCATGAACGGTAATGCATCGGTCTTACCTTTCGTGTCTTCGCTCCCACGAACCAGCACGATGTGTTCTCGGTTTGCACCAATCGCAATACCAGTCTCAATGCACGTATTTAAATTCACCAAAGGTAAACCATCTGCATCGACTTCGCTCGCAACGTCGGCGATGACGAGCCGTGCGGAAAGTACTTGTTGTATCAGTTCTCCCGTGAGTTCGGGGCGGTAGACGTGATGATCGCTGCCAATCCGGCAAAATCGTGATGTAGCGCGCTCGATGACTGCGCGAAGCAATTCGTTGCGCTCGCGTCGTTCCCGGTACTGGCAGGCGAGAAACACTTCTGCGGGCTCAGTCTTTGTTCGTAAACCTCGTTGAAATCGACGAATTACTTCCTCCAAATCCCAGCATTCGCCAATGCCATCCCATTTAACGAAGTATTCCGAGCCGCTCAATTCATCAGGAATCTGTGCATTGGGGTGGGCGCAGACAAAAATAGGGAGGCCGAATTGGGCGGACATTCGAACTTCTTCGAGATAACACTGCTGCTTCGCAATTTCACGCGGAGGCAGAATCACCAAATGTCCATGAACTTCACTCATCAGGCGATTAACTCGATTTCGCCAATCGCCTGCAGTGATAATGTCAGTCACAAGCCCGAATTCAGCCGCGACGAATTCTTTGCAGACAATGTCTGCATGTTCACGCTCCCCCGCGTTTTCCGAGCGACTCACGAACAACTCTTGATGTACGAGAGTTGGACGAGACGTAAACCCCGCAACACTCGACAGAACTTTGGCGGCATCAATCAGCGACAACCACCCCGAACCGTTAAGTTCCGTGCACGAAATCCCGCTTGCCGTCTTGAATGGAGTGGGGAGACTTTTAACATCCGGGGTGATGATGATCAGGGAAAAGTCAGGTTCTCTGCTCATCGTCTCACGTGCGTGGTTGAACTCGGCAAAAACGTGATCTGATTTCCCCGCATTTTCCGTAGCAAGGATGACCGCCCCTCGACAGTTATCCAATTCGTCGAGCAGCGACTGAACGATTGGCTGCCCTGGCCCCAGTTCGTCCTCGTCAAACCATATTTTAAGCCCAGCGATATTCTTGAGCCAATGTACAATCCGACGTGCGAGCGGAGCATCTGCATGTGCGTAGCTAACAAACGCATCGTACTTTCGTTTGCGGAAGTGAGGTGTTGCAGGAGCCATGTTCGCACTCATGGTTGTTGCGATTATCCAAAGCGGGAAATCGAAATTGCAGTCGTGACACAATTACAATGCCATGCTTAATCGGAATTCAGGATGTTTTCATCTCGCGAAGTCGTTGTCAACGAAGATGAGCGTCATGCAACACTTTTCGTTGATCAAATCCCCGAATCTTTTCATTACGAGACCAGATTGCTTTGCAATACTGGTTGCTACCATCT
>JBAWWJ010000236.1:0-12000 GCA_037146815.1 Planctomycetota bacterium | reverse complement strand
TACCTGACCGTTACGTTCGACGCCAAAATAGCAACCTTGCTGGGATGCATGGAATTCAATTCCCAAAAATACGTTTGACAAACGATTCCATGAGTGGTATTCGATATACAGACACGGGCCACTTCGTGTCCACTTCAATTGTCTACGACTTTGTCCACTTTGCCTTTGGTCGCGAGGCAGGGTGTTCATTTAATCTCATCACATTCGTGACCAGTCTAAGGGAGAGAACGATCATGAAACGTTCACATGTGGGCCGTTGGCGCGGGTTTACTCTGATCGAGTTACTCGTGGTTATCGCAATTATTGCCGTGTTGATTGCTCTGCTTTTGCCCGCCGTTCAGCAGGCTCGTGAAGCCGCCCGGCGCACTCAATGCAAGAACAATCTGAAGCAGATGGGGTTGGCTCTGCACAACTACCACGACGTCTTCAACAAGTTCCCCATCGGGTCGAACAACACTCAGGGTGGTCAATGGGGATGTCCGTTCTGGACTGCTGTGCTTCCCTATGTCGATGAAGCTCCGATGTACAACAAGTGGGACTTCATTGGTCAGGCGAATCAAGTTGGCTGGATCGACGGAAACGCCAACAACGGTGCGTTGGTCAACGGCAAGAAGATGGGAAAATGGTTCTGCCCATCAAGCCCACTATCCGAACTGGGGCGAGCCCGTGGAAATGCTCCACAGGGAATTGCCATCCCCACGTATGCCGGTAACGCCGGGACCGTCGGGGCCTTTGGAACGTTCAATGAAACTCGCGTTCGTGCGAACTGGTCTGGCCAGAACGGCCTCGGTGGTTTCTTCACTCAAATGGACTGCCATTCGATCGCGAAGATGACTGACGGAACCACGAATGTTGTCGCTCTGGTTGAACAGAGCGACTGGGTTGTCGATTCTGCGAACCTGGCAGCACGAATCGATGGTCGTTCCAGCGGTGGAGACACCTGCTGCGGATACGGCTGGCCAATGGGTAGTGCCAATACGGGAGATCGCCAGTACGGAATTACCACTCTGCTGCTCCAACCGGGAACCAAGAAGATTCCTCGTGGTGCCAATGGCTACGGCGACGACGGTGGCGGTAACTACACAGCTCAGTCGGCACATACGGGCGGTTCGCACATCCTGATGGGTGACGGTTCGGTGAGGTTTCTGTCGGACAATGTTGACTTCACGACGTTCCGCATGATTCTGACCCGCGATGATGGTCAGACTCCTGGCGAGTTCTAAGATCGACTTCAGATCAAAAATTGAGAGAGGTGATCCCTCGGTCATCTCTCTTTACCTTTCAGCGATGGCAATCAACTTGAGGAGAGAAGTCCATGAGATTTGCGAGGAATTTGTCCGCGCTGATGGTGGCGCTGGTGACCATCTCTGTGTTGGGTTGTGGCGGTGGTGGTGCGAGTGGCCCTGCCGCTCCCAAGGGACCCAAAGGTTCGGCCAAGATCAAGGTGACGCACGCCGGTAAGCCTGTGACCGAAGGGATCCTGATGCTCGATAACGGCAACGGGTCGATCATTTCGGGCAAAGCAGGAGCTGATGGCGCGTATAGCCTCAATGGTCCTCAGGGTGACGCTGTCCCCGTGGGCACGTACAAAGTCTCGATCTCTCCGGAATCGAAACCACCAGCCGCCGGCGCGACGGCAATGCCGGGTCCCCCGAAAATTGAAGGGGTACCAGAGAAGTTCTACAGCGCCGGAACAAGCGGTGTGACGGTGGACGTCAAGGAAGGCAAGCAAGACCTTACGATCGAACTGAAGTAAGTTGGACGTGGCTTTCTGCGAATGAGTTCTGGCATCAGGGGCAACCTTGATGCCTTTTTCATTGATAAGCCTTGAGTCAGTCCTGTTGCGAGAATCGCAGAAAGCATTTGGTGACCGGCCTGCCAGATTTTGTTTGATGAATTGAGATCCGAGCGATATAACAGCAACTCCTTCAATTCTCGGTTGTCCGCTCCGCCTTCGATCGCGAGGCAGGGCGTTCATTCCATCGCATTCGCGATCATCCCGGAGGAACGAGCTTATGAAACGTTCGCAGTTCGGCCGTTGGCGCGGGTTTACTCTGATCGAGTTACTCGTGGTGATCGCAATTATTGCCGTGTTGATTGCTCTGCTTTTGCCAGCCGTTCAGCAGGCGCGTGAAGCCGCCCGGCGTACCCAATGCAAGAATAATTTGAAGCAGATGGGGTTGGCTCTGCACAACTACCACGACGTCTTCAACAAGTTCCCCATCGGTTCGAATAACACTCAGGCCGGTGGATGGGGTGTTTCCCTGTGGGTGGGTGTGTTGCCCTATGTCGACGAAGCTCCGATGTACAACAAATGGGACTTCTTGAGCGCCCATACCGGATGGGTCGATCAGAATGGCAACAACGGTGCTCTTGTGAATGGTAAGAAGATTGGGAAGTGGTTCTGCCCGTCCAGTCCGCTGCCAGAAATGGGTCGAGCTCGAGGCAATGCTCCGCAAGGACTTGCCATCCCCACGTATTGCGGTAACGCAGGGACTGTTGGGGCCTTTGGAACATTCAATGAAACGCGAGTGCGCGCGATCTGGTCCGGTCAGAACGGCCTTGGCGGTTTCTTTACCCAGATGGGTTGCCATTCCATCGCCAAGATGACAGACGGGACAACGAACGTCGTCGCTATGGTTGAGCAAAGTGACTGGGTTATCGATTCGAACAATGGGACAACCCGACTTGATCATCGGTCGAGTGGCGGTGATGTCTGCTGCGGTTACGGTTGGTCGATGGGATCGTCCGGTACGGGTGATCGCCAATTCGGGCTGACGACGTTGCTGCTTCCTCCAGGTACGAAACGAGTCCCTCGCGGAGCCAATGGATATGGCGACGATGGCGGGGGCAATTACACCGCTCAGTCAGCACACACAGGTGGCTCGCACATCCTGATGGGCGACGGTTCGGTCAAGTTCCTGTCGGACAATGTGGACTTCACGACGTTCCGCATGATTCTGACCCGTGATGATGGTCAGACCCCCGGCGAGTTCTAAGATCGATGCCGTTCGAAGATTCAGAGAGGTGATCAATGGGGCACCTCGTTGTCTTTTCAGAAGCGATGGCCAGCCGGGCTTGCAAATGTGATCAAAAATTCAAAGCATCAGGGAGAAGTTCCTGATGCTTTTCTTGTATTGAGCAAGCTGAAAAATGAGTCACGATTCCGCCCGGCAAATTGCACCCCGGAAACGAAAACGATTTCCCATGGTGGTGGCGATTGGCCTGGTGGTGATGGGTTTGCTGATTGCTGGCTTGTTTCAGGTAATACAGGAACGGAGAACTCAGCAGGATCGTGTCGATTCCAAAGTCGCAATTCGCGAATCAGATTTCCCGCGGGCTCGCCAGACTGCCGAACGGCTTCTTCGACGCAATCCTGAAGATGCGGAAGCATTGCTGATCGCTGCCCGTTGTGCGGCTGCCGAGCACAATCTGCCAACCTTGGCTGAGTACTGTCAGCGAATTCCCAAATCGCAGCGGAACTCGATCGTGATTTCACTGGTCGCCGAAGGAAAGCGACTGGTCGAAGAAGGGCTTGCTCGACGTGCCGAGGATGCTCTTCGCATCGCACTCGAAATGGCTCCGGCAAATTCTGACGCCAATTATGTTCTGGCATTCATTCTGGTTTCCGAGTCGCGCGCCTGGGACGCCCTGCCATACTTGAAGACAGCGATTGAACACGGGCGCTATGATATTCCTCACCTTGTCATCACTGCTGTCCCCGACGAATTTTTTCTCGATCAGCCTGAATTTCTGAAGCGATGTTTGCGGGCGAAACCTGACGATCGGATTCCCCGTTTGCCCGAAGCCCGTAATGCATTGACTCGCAATGACACTGCGATTGCCGGAGACGTCTTGAAGCAGATTGTTTCCGCTGATCCCTGGTTTGTCGAAGCTCAGGTGCAATGGGGGAAGTGGCTGCAAAATCAGAAGCACGAAGAGTTATTGCTTGCCTGGCTGCGAGGCTTGACTCCTGAAATGGAGACTCATCCCGGGACGTGGGCGATTCGAGGTCTCTGGGCCGTTGAACACGGCCAGCCGCGAGCTGCCATACGCTGTTTCGCCGAAGCGGCCCGGATCGATCCCAACCTGCGAGTTGCGAACTATCATCTTGGTCTTCTGCTTCCTGATGCTGGGTTGAAAGACTTGAGTCTTCGGTTCGGCAAACGGGCTCAGTTGCTGTCAGAATTGCATGTCCCGTTAGGGTCGATCATGCAGCAGCGTGATGTCGCAATCCTTCAGCGAATTGTGGGTCTGCTGGAGATGTTGGGACGTCCGCGCGAGGCGGTCGCCTGGACGGAATTGTTCCTGCGCGAGGCAGATGGCGACTGGGCTGTGAACACCGTGATGCGGCTGCGCCGTAAGTACCCGGATGGCCTTCCCTGGATCGTTCAGGGGGAACGGCTGGCCGATCATATCGACGTGGCAACGTTTCCGCTGCCGCGGCTCGAGGTCTCGGCAGCGTCGCCAGTCGAATCTGGTTCGACTGCTGATTCCGGGATTCAATTCATCGAAGAGGCTGAAACGCTGGGGATTCGCTTTCAATATTTGAACGATGCGAAAGATCCCAAGAATGCCTTAAGGATGTTCGAGTTCAGTGGAGGGGGCCTGGCAATCCTGGACTACGATCTGGACGGCTGGCCTGATTTATATGCCACTCAGGGGGGACGTTTTCCTCGTGAACCGGAATCGACAGAACATATCGACCGATTGTTCCGAAATCCGGGATCGTCTTCCGAAAAGGTGTCTCGATTTCGCGATGTCACCAATTCTGCACAGCTCGGAGACCCACAGTATTCACAGGGGGCTTCAGTCGGAGACTTTGATCAGGACGGATTCCCGGATTTGTATGTCGCCAACATTGGCCCGAACCGAATCTATCGAAATAACGGAGATGGAACGTTTACTGATATCACTCCGTTGTCGGGACTCAGTGATGATGACTGGACGACAAGCTGTCTGCTGGCTGATCTGAATGGTGACGGGCTTCCGGATCTTTTTGCCGTCAACTATCTGGGTGGTCCGGATGTTTATACGCGAGTTTGCGAATCAGGGGGATTGCAGCGCCAATGTCCACCAGCAACATTTCAGCCCCAGCCTGATCGTGTCTGGACCAACCGGGGTGATGGTACGTTTGACGAGGCAAAATCCGTATTGCAGGCAGAGGCCGTGTCAGGACGCGGATTGGGAATTGTGGCAACACGATCGGAACGTTCTGGTCTTCTGGATGTTTTCGTCGCAAACGATACCGATCCCAACTTCTGGTATGTCAATCAGACGGATGTCTCCACGCATCGACTGGTATTCGAAGAGCAGGGTGTCGCATGCGGTCTCGCGTTCGACGCTGGGGGAAATCCACAGGCGTGTATGGGAATCGCCGCGGGAGACGTAGATGGAAATGGGCTCCTCGACTTTTACGTCACAAACTTTTACCGTGAATCGAATACGCTCTATTTGCAGCAGCCGGGTGGACAATTCACGGATCAGACTCGCTCGGCAGGACTAAGGGACGCCAGCTATTCGATGCTCGGGTTTGGAACGCAATTCCTTGATGCCGACAATGACGGTTGGCTCGATATCGTTCTCACGAATGGACACGTTTATAACAACAGTCATATCGGCGAACCCTGGAAAATGTCACCTCAGTTCTTTCGCAATGTCGGCAAAGGCCGGTTCGTAGAACTGAGTGCGGATCGCGTGGGAACCTGGTTCAGTGGTCAATACCTGGGAAGGTCGCTCGTGAACTGGGACTGGAACCGGGACGGATGCGCCGATTTTGCGGTCTCTCATGCAGATGTTCCATTGGCGGTTCTCACAAACAAGACCGCTCATGCGAACCACTCCGTGATCATGTCTCTGCATGGCGTAAAATCCAATCGCGATGCGATTGGAACAAAGATCGTTGTCAAAGCAGGAACCGAGACCTGGACTCATTGGCTGAACGCTGGAGATGGCTTCCAGGCGAGTAACGACCGACGGATGATCATGGGGATTGGGAAGCACACCGCTGCTGATGAGATCTTGATTCATTGGCCCTCGGGTGAGACTCAATCGCTGACTTTCGTTGCTGCAGATCGAGAGTGGATCATCGTTGAAGGACGCGATCCCGTCGAATGTCCGAAGTAGTGGGTAAAGCCGGGGCTGTCTTCGCATAGCGCCAGTCCCAACCCTTGAACTTATCCACAAGTCGACAGGCGGCAATTAAGTCAGCCGCCCCGGCGATGTTGCGAACGACGGCCTTGGAGGGCCACAAAAGGCCGACGGAATTCGAAATCCTTCAGAATCGAAACGCAGAGGGCGCGGAGATCGCAGAGCAAAGACAGAAGAAGGCGATTGCCACTTGCCATTACCTCAGCGTTCTCTGCGCTCTCTGCGTTTCAAAAATCAACTCGTTAGAAAAACAGAGGAGCTAGCCACCCAACCCCAAAATCAATGAGTCCGGACAACGTACTACTCGAGATTCACACGAATTAATCCTCGACCTTGAATCGCAACGTAGTATCCTGCCACGACCTCTTTCCATTGTTCTGACTTCCCGTCTGGCCAGGTCATTGTCAGGCTTTGAAAGCTTGATTCCCCAGCCAGTGGCAAGTGAATCTCCTGTGCAGAAGCGGATTGAAAACTGCCGCCACCTGCCAGTTGTTTCTGGTAAATCGGCAAAATCCCATCTGCAACGATCCGGCAGCCGATTCCACCGCGGGGCGACTTACCACATCCTACTGGCCTGATGATGACGCTCGTTCCCTGTCGCGGTGTGTCGTTGATCAACAGGTGTGAGGGATCGACTTGATGCGAAATGACGATGTCCAGGTCGCCGTCGCGATCCAGGTCACCGTACGCCAAGCCTCGCCCCACCCAGGTTGAACGGAAGTAATCTCCGGCGGATTCTCCCACATCCGAGAACTGGCCGCTTCGATCGTTGCGGAACAGTAATGGCCGCATTTTATAGGGTTCCGTTCCTGTCCAAGTTCGATCTTCCAGGTGTCCTGTCGTCACGATCAGATCCAGCCATTGATCGTGATCGATGTCCAGAAATGCCGTTCCGAACGCTAATGAATTGCGGCTGACCGGCCCTAATCGAGATCGTGTCGATTGATCGATAAAAGACTGTCCTTCCAGATTTCGAAATAGTGTATTGGCTTCGAGGTAGAAGTTTGTGACGAACAGATCGTCCCAGCCGTTCCGATCATAGTCGCCATGAGCAATTCCCATCGCGGCCGTCGCAGCGCCGTCTCCGTTCAACGCGACTCCGTACTCAATGCCGCATTCCCGAAACTGCGGGAGAATGATATCTGTTCCAGCAATGTACCGTTCGGGTTTCGTCTCGTTGAGGTATAAAAAGGACGCGGTCAGATCATTGGCAACAAACAGATCGAGCTTTCCATCGCCATTGACATCGTCCGCGACCACTCCCAGTCCACGCCCGTCAGGCGCGGTAATTCCGGCATCGCGCGTGACATCAAGAAATCCCCCGCGGCCATCATTCACAAGCAGGAAATCGTCCAGCGCGGAAAACATTGTTGGTGAACATTGCGTTGTCCCCGTCGGACTTCCTGGTTCACGACAAATTGTGGGAGGATCATCACCCGCTTTCAGGTAGGCGGCCACATAGATATCGAGCCAGCCATCACCATTGAGATCTGCGATCGCAATACTCGTTCCCCATGTGTCGACGACCGGACTCGATGCGGTAGCGTCACGAAAGGTCCCGTCGCCGGAATTCAACCAGATAGATGAGCGTCCGTAACTGCTGATGTAGAGGTCGGGGAAGCCATCTGAGTTCAGGTCACCCACGGCGCATCCTGTATGAAATCCGGTTTGCGTCAGCCCCGAATGTGTCGTGACATTTGCCAATCTTCCTGGACCGCCGTCTGTTCCAAGATTTCGAAACAGTTCGTTGGACTTGTCCTGGGGAAACTTCTTGAGAGGCAAGCGGCCTCCCTGAGTAAAGAACAAGTCCAGTCGTCCATCGAGGTCGAAGTCGAAGATCGCAACACCTCCGCCGTTTCCCTCCATGTTCCGATTGTCGTTGCTGATGTCATCGAATCGTTGGAAATCGAGATACCATTCTTTTGTCGCATCACGCCATTGAAATCTCGCGTCAGAATCATTTGCTGGCGAAGCCGCAACGCCGTTTACTGGTGTCTCTGCGGGGATGGACGTCGGACGATGTTTCCAATGAGAAAGAGGGCTCGTCGTTCGAGACTGAAAGCGACTTTTCGATTCTGCCGCGCGGGGGTTTCCTGGGTCGAGTCGTTCGGCCAGTCGGCTTAGTATCATTCCCTCGCGATTCAGGTCGAGTTCCAGACAGGCGTCGGCCACATCCAGAAATGGAACAGGATCTGTTGGCTTTTGCAGGCAGCGACTGATCTGGTACTGAATTCTTCCCAGTCCAGCGGCCATCTTGATTGCATGATTTCTCGCGTCTGATTCGCCGGACGTTCGGGTCACCTGAACCAGTCCCTGCCAGGCTTGAGTACAGGTGTGATCCCTGCGGATTATCGCTTCGAAGTACGCAACTGCCTGCTGGAACTGATTCACCTGCAATGCATGTTCGGCTCGCTGAAACTGCAATAACCAGGGGTCATCCGGGGACGCGGGGGGGAGTGAATCCATCTGCCGATTGAGATCGGGATCATTGGCTTCACGCAAACAGGCAATCAGTGCGGCTTTGACCCCCAGATCCTGGTGTAACTCTTTAGCCGCTGCTTCCAACTGTGTACGCGCTTCAGCCAACCGTCCTTGAACTGTGTAGTACCGTCCCAACGCTGCTCGCAGAATTGGATGCTCTGGATCGATAGCGTAAAACTTCTCCAGGAATTCGAACCCAATCGGCGAATTCCATCGCAGGTGAGTCGGGAAGAGCGCTGCCAACGTCTCAAATCCGTCAGTCTCGTCCCGTTCCAGGAATGGTTGCAGTAACTTTGCCCGTTCTTCGAACCGGAGTTCCACTTCCAGAATGTGACGCAACTGCTGACGTGCGCTGACTCGGAATCGGGACTCCAGCTTGGGATCGTTCTCTTCCAGCGCGAGGAGTTCACGAAAGTTCCTTTCCGCTTCGATCGCTCGATTCAAGCTGAGCAGTATCTGCCCTTGCTGAAATCTTGATCGTCGGCCGAACTCTTTGTGGGATGTCGGGATCTTCGCGTAACAAGCAACGGCATCTTCGAACCGCTTTCGTTCGGCAAATGATCCCGCCAGCCAAAATACCAGTTCATCTGCAGTCGGCTCGTGACCTTGAGCGAGCATGAACGATTCTTTTGCCAGTTCAATCTCTTTCGCTGTGACGAAGTCGGGGAGTGTAACGGTAGAGATTGGCTTGCGAAGTTGGTTCATCGCAACTGCTGCGCTGATGACCACCAGAAGAGCCGCCATGATCCATCGGAATCGTGATGCGGCGACAGGTCGATTTGTTGGTGCCGGTGAATTCGACATTTTCTTTACCCCGAACCGCTCACCATCCGTTAACAACAAATTGACTTTGCGCTGCATCTGTCCGAAACGGACTGCTCACGTCCCACAGGTCGGCACCGTTTCCTGTTGAGGGCGACTGCATGAAATGAACATTCGCTACTGCGTTAATCGCGATGAGATCCGTTGTCGTAATTCAAGAAAACGCCGACTCTCGGACTCATTCCCCTGTTTGGCATGGGCTTGCGACAACCATTCATACAGAGGCAACCGGCGAGGTTCAAGTTCGAGTGCACGTTGGGCGAACGGGATGGCCTGGTCGAAGTTCCCCAGTTCTCCAAGGATATGTGCCTGGCGGAAAAGTGCTGTCGGATGACTGGGATTCACCTTCAGAAAGCGTTCAAACAGGTCTTTCGCGTCATTCATGCGACCCGAGTCGTGCGCCAGAATCGCCAGCCGTAACAAGGTTGTTTCGTGTTCTGGCGAGAGTTTTAGAACCGCGTACCAGTGCCGTTCGGCGTCTTGTGGTCGACCAAGTGTCAGGCTGGCGGCTCCTAACGATTCCAGGACTGGTATGTCATCCGAGGCCGCTGCCAATGAACGTTGGAGTAAACTGTCCGCCTGTTGGGCCAATTGTCGATTAGCTGATTCTTCGGCAAGTTGCGTTAGAAAGATTCCGCGGGCGCGCCCCATTTCCAGTTCGCTGATTTGTAATCCCACTTCATGATAGACCGTCAATGATGGTGGAACTTGCCGTGCCGTTTTTTTCAGTGGCCGACGCGGTATCCGGTGATCAGAGACACTCGTGTGAGGGACATCTCCTGACTTGAGATTGGGCATATGACAAGCAATGCACGACCCACTCGCAGGCGGACGCTCCCGCTCGACAGATGTGACGGAACAGCCTCGATCCGAATGACAAGTCTCGCATTTGGCACGATAAAAGTTGTGACGATCACTTGCCGCAGGTGAATCATGGGGGTCATGACATGACGTGCAGCCCATCTTCCCCTTGCTTTCGAGATAACATTGACTGGCCTGCATCTGCTCCACCTGTGTGACGAGGTCAGCCGAGTCTGCGGAATCGACAGACGAACTGTTCAGGAAAACGGTCCAGTTGTCGCCAATCTTCTGACCCGGTCGAAAGTCAACGTTTGATCGCCCGTAGCGCAAGACTCGTTCGACACCTTGCAAGTGACACTGGCTGCAGACCGCATCTCGCTCGGCCGATGCTAATCGAGAAGGATTGACGATCGGATCAGTACCCATCGTTGATTTTGATTGACGATACTTCACATGTTGTTCGCCAGGGCCATGGCAGCGTTCGCAACCGATGGCGATTTCTATCAGTGGCGGTGAAGGAAAATGATTGACTCGATCACGATCCGTATGAACTTGCCCCGAGTGACAGTGAAGGCAGGCTTCAGAGATCCGTCTTGAAAAGTGCTGGTGCCTTTGCGGGTCATAACCAGGCGACAGGTCCCATCCACGGGACGTGTACCAGCCAATTGATGACATGCTCAGGATTTCGCCCCGTTCCGACAGATAGCTACGTCCATTCGCACCCGACCCGACGACATGTTGGATTTCGGACTTGATGTCGTATAGCACTGTCCCATCGGTGTCGCTCAATTGCTCGTGGTGCACAAGTCCTTGATCGGACTTCACGACGCGATACTTGCAGGCTCCTGCGGTAAATGATGTTTGACGTGTATAGTCTTCGATCGGTGTCGCCGACGTGAGAGTCGCCATCGATTGCGACATTGGGTGCCGCCGATACGATTCGGCAATCTGGGCATGGCATGCCGTGCACTTCTCGCTTCCCACGTATCCCATCTCTGGGTCAACCGGTCGGGAGATCATTGATGGTGGTTTGGGCGAGTCATTTTCAACAAGCTGTTCCGGTGACTTTGTCGACTTTCTGAACCAGAAACTCGCCGCAACAATTCCAACGAAAAAGATGATGCCCAGCCCGGTAGCGAGAAGCCCTGTCCGCCGTCGACTCTGATCCGTCATGTCGTCACCACCAGAAAACGCCGTCAAGATTCGATTTCGGAATTCATGCAGCATACCGGAAGAGGTGTCAGCAGTCAGCGGTCAGCCCATTACGGGCGATTTCTGCCAAAAAGGCGCTCGTCCGTATGCGTCATTTGTCCCAGACGACCGTTGGCTGTGTCGATTCCAGCTTTTCCTGATCATCTTCCTGGAACTCGGGGAAGAAATCGTAGCCCGTATGTTCTTCAAGGAAATCGATCGTCGTCAAGAATTTCTCAAGCGGCGGCGAGGCAGGGTACTTGGGAATATTCGGAAATAAGAACGCCAAGGCAAACGCAATTTTCCAATTTGTTTGAGCCGTTCGCGTTCAGCCATTTTGGGCGGGATGCAGGTCAATAATGACGCTGACGGCATTTGTAAGGCTTAGTTGACACAAACGGGGGAGATGTGAGTGCCTGAAGGTTGAGCGACTATCTGCGCTGAGAGGTGGCCGTTTGAACCGCCGATATCACGTGCGGCGAAGGGAGTGGTGGTGTCATCATGGACTTGCCCAAGAAAAGTGGGCGCGAGGAGAGAGATTAGACGGCCTGCTCG
>JBAWWJ010000235.1:0-12109 GCA_037146815.1 Planctomycetota bacterium | reverse complement strand
ATTGATAACAGCGATCAATGCCAGATCTCGTCATATCAAGTACTCCGAACAGTAGCGAACATAGGGCATCGCCGTCGCCGCTCCACTCATGGAAATCCCAATTTTAGCTGCAAAAATGCTTCACAGCATTGCCCTTCAGGCCTCAGATCCTGTTTTTACATCGTATCCCAGGGCCGAAGGGCCCTGGCTGGGTGAACTGCTGGCCCACTTGGGCCGTAAGACCGGAATCACCAAGACCGTGGCACCCATTCCTTAAGTTGGAAATCTCAGTTTCCAGGCAGATTCACAAAAGTAGGGTGGTTGCCTCGGGGGAGCCAACTTAGCGTAAAGCGGGGGCGATTTACTGATCCCAGGCGAGCCCCAGCGTTCCCAACGCGTAAAATGTGTATTCCACATCTGTCGCCTGATCCCACGTAGCAGCCCGAAAGCCTCCTGACGGCTGTTCCAGTGAAATGATGAACTGCTCGACACGTGCCGGGGAAAGTAAATGATGTTCGTCCAGATCCAAGCATGTCAGGTAGCCAGTGAACGTCGAAAGCGAATCCGCAAACGGAATGCGAGAATTGGCCTGGAAGCCACCTTCATCACTGCGAACATCCTTCAAGAATGCCAGGACATCTTCGCGAAGGTGCTTGCCGATCGTGGAGTGCAGCATCAAGACTGCGACAGCAGCAGCGGTAGGGTTTGTGCCACTGCGCTTCATCGGAGCGATTTCCACGAAGCCGCCGTCATCCCGTTGGCGATCATGAATGAACTTGACCAGCAACTCGGGCGATGGAACGGGCTGGTTGATCAGTTCCAGGCAGAGTGCCACAAGGAATGAGTGATACGTACTGCCAACCGCTCCTTCGCGGGTCTTTGCGTAGCCGCCGTCTGCGGTGCGAAATCCTTCGAGGACTGCCGCCAGTTGGCTTGGCCAACTCGGATCGGCATCGGCAAGGACATCGATCCCGGATGCTGCCTGCACCATCAAGGCTGAATAGAGCCAGCTCACGACATCAATCACGCTGGCCTGACGCTGCCGGGAAGCAAGCAGGTACCTGGAGACCCGTTGCGCATCGTCGGCTTCAAATCCCTTCAATGCCGAGAGTGCCCGGATACCAAAGGCCGTGTAATACAAATCAGACTCACGCCCCTCGGGCGGGGCAGTGCGATCTTCCGAGGGCATCCCACGACCACCAAATCCACCATCGTCGTTCTGCTGTGAAAGAATGAACTGGCGGTGGCGACTGCGGCGCTCGGCATCAAGACGAGTCAAACCGCGCGACAGACGTTCATCCAGCCGGAAGAGATACGGGATTGGCATCGATTCAACACGACTATCGTACAGGGGCCAGCGGCAGCAGATTCGAAAGCTTGACGAGTGGTTCGGGTGGCGGCGGTGCAGGTGCTGCCAGAACCGTGTCAATCAAGAAGTACAGCAGCCGACGCAAGGCTTCCGGATGGACCTCGTCTGCCAATGCTTCAGCGCGACCCCGACACTTGTCGACCAGGGCTTCAGCCCGCTCGAACACTCCCAGTTTATGATAGAGTCGCCCCAGGCTGTCTGCTCGAACCAGCGGCGGAAGCTCACCACGAACGACCGATTCCAGTTCCTGGCGAACCTCTCCCTTGGCGGCATCCAGCGCCAGCGCGAGCAGCAGCGTCGGCTTGGCGAGTTCGGCATCGCGTCCTGCCACCAGCTTATTGGGAGCGTGTTCGTCCCAGTCCTGCAGGTCGTTCAGGATCTGGAAGCCGACACCCAGATGACGGCAGAAGGTGGGGACCATCGCTTCATACTGGTCCATTGGCCCCGCCATCCGCAATCCCGCATAGAGTGCAGCTTCGAAGGCAGGAGACGTCTTTAGAGCGTATAGCTTCATCGCATCAAGGGCCGTCAGCTTGATGGAGTGTTCACCCGTCCAGCGCAGTTCGGCCCCTTGCCCTTCACAAAGCTTTAGATGAGCATTGGCGAGGCGATCCATGATGTCTGCGGCGGCTTCGGCACCCAGTTCCTTTCGGCCCTGACTGATCAGGCGATAACCGAGACCGATCAGGTAGTCGCCGATATTGATCGCCGGGCCGATGCCGTACCGCTTGTGCAATGTTTCCTGTCCGTAGCGGTACGGGTCGTCGTCCTGGATATCATCGTGAACGAGCGAAGCCTTGTGGAATGCTTCCATCGCCAGTGCCACTCGTCGCACCGAAACGGGAAACTCGGGGAGTTCGCCGTTGCGGCCGGGCTGGGTTGCATAGTTGCCAGAGAGTGCGTCGTAGGCGGCCAACGTGATGAACGGACGGAATCGCTTACCACCCTGGACCAGCCAATCTCGTGAAATCGATTCGGTTTCGGCGAGCAATGTATCAGCCGTTCCCGATCCACTGCGAGCGGCGGGAAGCAATTCATCAAACTGATCTTCGAACATCTGGTTCGAAACTCGCATCATCGGAACGTAGCCCGAGGTACGATCTTCGGTCAGCGGCTCGTACTTTTCCAAGCAGTCCCAGACCCAGGCTTCGTCGAGTTTGGTGTTCTTGCAGTCACCCGAATGGAGGGGAATCGCGTACGAGGGAACACCTGCCAGCAGAATCTTGTCGATCGCTTTTTCGAGCACGTTCAGGCAGGCGACACCCAGGATGCCATCGACGTGACCCGAGACAATAATCTTGAGGACGATTGGTGAACCTTCCGCAACCAGAACCTTGTAGCCCAGTTGTTCGGCTCGCACCTTGTAATCTGCGATCGAACAGGCACCACACTTTTCGCAGTCGAGGCCAAATTCGTCATAGTCAGCGGGGCAACCGTCGGCATGCTTCAAACAATGGGGCAGCAGCAACAGTCGACGTTCAAACGGGATCGCCAGGAACTGTTGTTTCCAGAAGAAGTTACCGACGAGCACCATGGCAAAGCCAAGAAACTTTTCTGGCTGCCCCATTTGCTCCAGCAGTTTGCGACCGTGTGCTTCCAGTTCCGACTTGTTGAAGGGACGGCTGCGGTCCAGCGTCCTGGCGTACTGTTCGGCGGCCGCCTTGATCTGCTCACGCAGTTCCAACGTTTCGGGAACGAGTTTCAAGTGCGACGTACTGCGTCGCCGCGGCTTGTCCTCGGCTTCGGCTTCGACCGGTTCCGATTCTTCGCCTGAGCCCGTGGTCTCCTCAGCGTCGGCGACTGCGGTCTGAGTGACCTCATGCGCGGCATGTGCAGAGGTCGGTTCTTGTTCTTCTGGGGAATTGGTCGGTGCGATCATGAACAGAACTTCCTTGACGTCCAATACGAAAAATCACATTGGAAAACCGACAGGGTGAACATCAATTACAGGCAGGCATCATTACGAAGTTACGGCAGGGCGGATCTCAATCGGCTTATTGGAGTCTACCGGCGACGAATCGACAAGTCGGTCAGCAGTTTCCAATCCGCGGTTCAGGGCAGAGACAGCGAAGATCATCGGATAAAGTTGCTCAAAATACCAGAGTTTCGCAAAGTACAAACCGATGGCGGCGGGTTGCCGGAACGAATTGTCCAAAACCCGGTCCAACAGCCAGTCGAGCCCCCGTTGGCAGGCTTCCCTTCCCAAGGGTAACGAGAGCAATGCCTCCAACGCCAGAGATGTCTCTTCCACCGACGACGGCGTCTGCAGATTTCCTCCCCATCCGCCGTCAGCGTTCTGGGCGGAAATCAGCCACAGCGCGGCTCGCTCTGCTTCGGAACTCTCTAGTCGACCCCAGTCTCGATAGGCCACCAAAGCCTTCGAAACACCGTATGTGGGATTCTCTTCGTCTGCGGCGTGCTGATTTCCAAACCAGAGTGGCAGCCATGTTCCAGCGGGTCTCTGTGTTCGACTTAGGAATGCAAATCCTGATCTGACAGCAACTTCCGCCCGCCGAGCCATCTCTGGTACAGTCGCCTCGGGCTGGCAATGAACTTGCCAGGCTCGAATCGCACGAAGTGTGTGAGCGGTCAGGTCGGGTGTGCTGCGGTCGAACGGCAATGCCCCCCAGCCGCGACAAAATGTCGGCCAGCCACCGTCGGCGTTCTGCAAATCCAGCAGCCAGCTGATCGCGGCCTGAACGGCACTGCGAACACCGTCGCTTTCAGGTCGTAGTTTGAGTAACGCGAGGATGGCGCCGGGGGTATCGTCGGCGTCGGGAACGCCCCCCGACAGGTTCGTCCAGGCCCAGCCCCCCGGAGCCGCATTCGTGTACCGATGAACTTGTCGATGTTGCTGTCCCAGCAGCCATTCTACCAGCGTGTCGACATTCGAATCGGAAAGATTCTCGTTCCGCAAAGCATTGATGCTGAGGGTTGTCACCCAGGTTGCCAGATTCGTGTCGATTGGCCAGCTTCCATCGGGACGTACCGAATCGAGCAGGAATTTCAGTCCCGCCTTTGCCACCGGGTGATCCGTCAGTCCCATGGAAACCAGGCTCATCGTGACGAAGCTGGTCAATGGCGTCGCTTCCAGAAATCCGCCGCTTTCGGGCTGAATCGAGGTGAGACGCTTCAGTGTCGGTTTGACCGCAGCCTGTCGCAGCCAACGCAACACGGGATTGCGAGACGGGGCGTGGAAGTGACGTGCCTGTCCGATCGCGATCAGTGCAGGCAAGGCATAGCTCACCACCGGAAGACGAATCCAACGAAAGAACGAATGTGGAAGCCAGCCGAGTTCAAACGGGAGTGGCGAAATCTGTTTCCATGGAATCAGGCCTGCCAGTGCACATTGCGTCAGGATCGGCACGGAGAAGGTGTGGTCCTTGCCGTAGCGTTTGCGAATCGCGTCGAATCCCCCTTGCTGGAAGACATGGTCTGCGGCTCGCTTCACCGTCGTCGGATGAGACGTTTCCCCACCTGACATGTGAAAACTGGCATAAGCCAGCATGCTGGTTGAGATATTACTTTTGCTGAGGACCGTGTCTCCCCATCCGCCATCGGTGTTCTGATGTTCTGCAAGCCATCGCAAGCCACCCGCAATCAGTGGTTGCAAGTCGACAACTCGCTCGGGTTTGGCTCGGCAGACAAGCTGCAAAGCGGCAATCGCGGTCGCCGTCGATAACGGGGATGAAGAGAGTTCACCTTCCCAATGTCCTGCAGGTGACGCTTCACTCAACAGAGCATTCGCGGCGGTTTCGTAACCCTGCCGTAGTCGATCGATATTCGGCATTCGTACAGAGCCACTCTAGAGGTCGAGAGAGTCGAGGCCATCCATCAGGTCATCCAGGTCATCGCGCGTTTTTTCGGGCTGGCACGTCTGGCGCTTGGGGAGTCCAACGGCAGCGCCGACAGCATCCCGGCCGTCTGCGACCAGTTCCTGATCTCGCTCCAGTACCGCCATTTCCAGAGCTGATGGAGCTCCGAACAACTTTGACAGGTCGATCTTGAAGTCTTCGACCGGGCCACCTTCCGCCCCGGCGATTCCCGGAGTCTTATGCTCGGGGAAGATGATGGCGTTCACCGGGCAGACACGGCTGCAGGCCGGGCAGCCCTTCTTGCAGTTGTCCTGCTCCTCCACCAGGATGCGGTCAGAGTGATCGACTCCATAGACTCCGAACAGGCAGAAATCGATGCATTCCATGCAGTTCGTGCAACGACTGTAGTCGATCACTGGATACCAGCGTCGGCGGACATCGCCACCACCGATCACGGCGGGTGAAGTCATCGGAAGTGACGGAGTTTCAGCGTGCCCATTGGTGCCATTGGAATTTCCGTTCGAAAAGATTCCGCTGATGACACTGCCGGTATCTCCATTGTGCGAGTGATCAGGTGTTCCGTTACCGTTCGCTCCGTGAGCAGTAGCGGTCCCGTTGGTTGCAGGACCGTTGCCGGGGAGGACGGGTAATTGCAATCCGCCACCGAAACCAAGCTGGACCAGCGGGACCGAAACCAGGTCTGCCAGTCGCTCAATTTCCTTGATGTAGACCTCGGGGTCACCATCGTTTCTCAGGTCAATGGCATAAATCAGGCGATTGGGGACATCGAGTGCACCGATCCCTCGGGACGCTGCAACCTCTTCCTGTGGATGTTCCTGATCGTCCGCATCCGCGTCTTCGATCCGGTTCAGTCGTGATTCGCCTTCTTTTCCTTTGACGCCATTGCGATCGAGGACCCAGCGAATCGCGCGCGGGTAGAGCCAGCCCAGCACCACCAGATTGCCACGCAACGACTTCAGCCAGAGCATTCCGGTATGGTCGGCTGTCAAATCATAGAGATGAAGGACCACAGAGACTTCGGCCGTTCCGCTGAGCATCAACCGGGTGGCAATTTCTTCTTCCAGATGCCGCTTCACCGGATTCTTTCCCGGTGCCTGCGAAATCACGACCGTTATTTTTCGTCCAGCCATCGGCAATCCCCACTACAATTTCCGGCATCATCGCCATGATCTGGCGGCTTTGAAACGATTTTCACAAACGTTTTCAGAACACATTATTCATTGAACTGGTTCTTGAGCAACCGCTGTGTCTGTTCCCAGCCTGCCTCTAGAACTTTGACGTACTCGTCGGGCGAAAGCAACGGCTGAGTCGTCGAAAACTCGTAAAGCCACCCTTTGTCGTAATTGTCAGCATTGATCAACGAGGGATCGTTAAGCAGTGCTTCGTTGAATTGGATCACGCGTCCATCGGCCGGTGCATACATTGTCGAAACAGCTTTCGAGCTTTCAATTTCGCCGATCGTCTGCTTCTTGCGAACTTGCGTGTCGGGGTCAATTTGCCAGTCCAGAAAATAGACATCCTGCAGCAGTCGGACCGCATAGGCCGTGAAACCGACCCGTAAGGCATCGCCATGCGGAACCGCCCAGAAATGCGATTCAAAATACATTCGATCGACCGGGATGCGGGCTTCGAACTTACCCATCATGAACACAAGCGGTTCAGACATTTAACGACCTTGCAGGCTACTCGGCGGGAACTTCAGGCGGCTGACTCTCCACCTTAACCGACGGCGCTCCCGGTCGAAAGTTCGCGGGCATGGCTGGCGGGGGTGGCGGCGGAAACATTTTCAGCACGGCCTCAAGCTCGACAATGCAGCCATCCATGGAAATCACCGCCTGTCGGAAGTTCGTGTGATCCGACGCGACTGGTGCATCGGTCCGAAACTGCTCAGCGGCCGCCCGCAGTTTCCCGATTTTCTTTCGCAAGGTTGTCAGGTAATCGGCCGGATCGTTGATCTTCGGTTCGAGTGCTCGTGAGGAATCAAACACGGTCCGGACGATCTGCATCAATTCCGGAAAATCTTCCACAGTTTCGCTGTGTTTGACAAACGTCCGCACCATCCACGCGTGAGCGAAGATCGTCTGACACCGCGCGACCGCTTGAGCGGGTGTGAGCGACTTCGTGGAATCATCCGGCATCGCAATCCTCAATTCCCTCGATCCCTCGATCCCCTCGATCACAGTGCGTCTGGATATTGTCGGCCAGACGCACGGCAACGGGCATCATTTCGCAGGCAACCGTGGATTCGTCGCACCCGGTTGCTTCAGTTTCTTTTCATCAGACAGGCTGGCGATCCACTCTCGTAACATCGTGATCGCCGCCTGATCGTGAACATTCGATGCAATGTGAGGCATCCGGCCAAGTCCCGCCAGTTCCATTCGCTTCAACACCAGCGACCGATCAGGTTCGCCTGGAACAAGAATACGTGGATCGTTCAGTTTGAAGGCTCCCTGACCGGGCCGAGTATTCAATGCCAGCGTCTCCGTGAGTGGCAGAGTTGCCTGCAACTCAAATTCAGCATTACCCCCGCCCCATTTGCGGTGGCAGTGGGCGCAGTTTGCGTGCAGATACGCGCGGCCTCGCAGATGCAGGTCCGCTTTCGCGTCGCGATAGTCTGCCAGCTTGGGAAGTTCTGCAGGGGGCTTCGGAAGTTTTTCTTTGAAGACACCCAGATGCTCCAATGTCGAAAGCTGGTTTGCAACGACACCGCCGTAATTGTGATCCTTGTTCATCTGCAAGGTGGTCACCCCAAGAATGTATTTCGAAGCCATGGTGTGACAGAGCGTACACTCCGCCCGACTGGGGAAGTGCCACGTCTGTTCTCGAGTCCCGCCGGGGGCTTTGGCATCCTTGATGGTCAGCTTTCGATCGAGTCCCTGTGGCCCCAGGAGTTCTGCATCCGTCTGTTGATCATTCCAGACGTAGGTGTATCCAAACCAGAACTGCGCACCATATTCATCATCGTTCCCCGGCATTTTACGATATTGCAGAATGCGGGTTTCCAGTCGTTTTCGGCTGGCGGGATTGCCCGTCTCGGTATCGATCGAAAATGTTTTCACCAGCACCGTGCCATCAGGAAATCGCCAGCCGAGGTCCGGGTAAGTTGGCCCATGGGGGTACACGACATCGTCAAACTCAATCTGCGAATCGCCTGGCAGTGCGATCAGGCGATCCTTTTCAGCGTTGTCTGACCAGAGAGGTGCATTCACTGAGTACGGAATCAGGCCCTTGGCCGGAGTGTGATCTTTGGTCGAAGCGAACAGCCCTGTTTCACTCAATTTCGTGGGAAACGGCTTCGTTTGTGTCACAGGTGGGGCTGGAACGATTTTGTGAAAGCCGCCCCCTGCGAAGTCGACCAGCAAAACTTCGCCAGCCGCATCCTGTGCGAATTCGACAATCCGGATCTGTGTATCGGCCAGTTGCTGGTGTCCAGTGACTTTCCCCTGGTCGTAGTTCAATGACCAGACTTTGCCGGTGTCGTAGTCACCGTAGACATACGCCCCCTTCAGGTCGGGAAGGCGATCCGACTGAAAGACGTATCCGCCAGTGATCGACCGGAAGTCGCTATGAGGATGTTCCACAATTGGCTGTTGAAATTCACCCGGCCCGCGAGTTCGTTCTGGGCGGAATGGGTGCTTCCCTTCATTGACGCTCCAACCGTAGTTGCCTCCGCGCTGGATGACGTAAATCATCTCCCATAGATCCTGCCCAACTTCGCCTGCCCAGAGACGTTTCTGGCCATCGAAACTGAATTTCCAGACCTGCCGATGTCCGAACGACCAGATCTCCCCACGGGCATCAGTCCGGCCTGCGAACGGGTTGTCGGCAGGGATGGTATACGCCCGCGTCCCCTCCGGGCGGTCGACATCAATCCGCAGAATGGCCCCGAGCAGATCGTTGATGTTCTGTCCCGTTTCCAGACCATCGGCGATCCCGCTGCCATCACCCGTTGCCAGATACAGATAGCCGTCAGGGCCAAATCGCAGGCAACCGCCGTTATGGCCGCCGGAAGGCCATTCCAGCACGATCTTTTCAGATTTCAAAGTCGCGTCAGGAGTCGCGCCGATTTCGAATCGAGACAGTCGACTGCCATTGGAATCTGTCTTGGCAGGATCAACGATGTAGGTCACGAAAATCTGACGATTCGTGGCAAATTTGGGATGAAAGGCGAGACCATATGTCGTGTGTTTCAGGTCCAGAATCAATTCTGATTCGCTGACATCGGGACGATTCTCGAACAGATAGATTTTTCCGGGTCGAGTCGCCACGCCAAATCGATTTTGCCCGGGAACAGTCCCGACCGACAACGGTTCAAGGAACTTCAACTTTGGGAAGGCATCCTGGGTTGTGAAACGATCTGGCGGTTCAGGACTACCGTGAATGTTCCCCGTCGTCCAGAGTTCGCGTTTTTCAATCCCCGAAGTCTTCCGGGCAGATTTGTCGCTCAGTTCCGCGGCGTACAAGCTCGCGGAGAGAATCGAGACCGACACCGCCACCGTCAGCCAAGCCTGCCTGCCCACCATGCGACACCTCGGGGTATTGAAGAAGACTCAAAAATCTGTTTGTCGACGCGAATGCTTTAGGATGCCATTCCAGCGCCCTTCGAAGAATCAGGGCGTGCCACACACAACTGACGTGATCTGCTTATTTTGCCTTGAGCGCAGCTTTGACGGCTGCTTCAATCTCTTCGTGAGTGAACTCTTTGTTCTCACCACTCTCAAACTTCTTGAACAGCTTGCCATCCTTGCCGTAGATTTTGAAGTGAGGCAATGCCCCATTCGGAATTTCGAAGGCGTCGGCCCCATCTTGCGAGATATCGAGTGAGCTGACCAGGTTTTCGAACTGGGCATCCTGTTTGACGAGGAATTCTTTCACCTTGTCGGGAACCTGGCCCTTGAAGGGGTCATCAAAACAGAGCGAGACGACGACGACTCCTTTGTCAGCATAGGCCTTGGCCATCTTTACAGTTTCTGGAAATCCCTTGCGGCAAGGGACGCACCAAGTGGCCCAGCAATCAACGACGATCACGCTTTCCTTGTTGGCATTGATGATCTTGTCGTAGCCCGCCTTATTGACGACCCGCACCGAAATCGGCTTCGCCGCTTGTGCGGTTCCCACCAGTCCCATCGTCACTGCCCCGACAGCAGCAGTCTGAATCCATTCACGACGAGTGCAAAGATTGTCTTCCATGGTGAATCCTGTGAAATCGAGTTTGAATGACATTCGTGATCGCTGGCTGGCGACCACCGTCCCACATTCTAAGTCATTTTGATGTCGCAAGTGTAGCCCGTGGCCATGCATTCGCTACGAGAACTGCGACCGCTCCAGACGGCTTTTTCGGTACGGACCGGATAAGTTTCCGAGATTACTCAGTTGACGATCCAATCGTTCAACTGTTATGAATTGATAATTGCCGATGCGAGAATGGTGGTTGCGCGCAGCCACTCCCGCGAAGGAACCCCGCCCATGCTGTCCCGCCTGAAATCGTATTTGTTTGTTCTGACCTTGTGTGGTCTTGCTGCTGGTAGTGCGGCCATCGCTCAGGAACCGTTGCATACTCGCCTGGATCAGTTGGTTGAATCCAACCAGGTTGGCCCGCTGTCCGCTGTCGCCAATGACGGTGAGTTTCTGCGCCGGGTCACTCTGGATCTTACCGGTACGATTCCAACCTCAGCGGAAGCGCGTGCGTTTCTGGACGATCCCGCTCCCAATAAGCGCGAATTGCTGATCGATCGTTTGCTGGCGACTCCCCGTTTCCCCATCCATATGGCGACGGTGTTCGACATTATGTTGATGGAACGTCGCCCGGACAAACATGTTCCGACGCCGGAATGGCAGAAGTATTTGCAGGAATCGTTTGAGAAGAACAAGCCGTATGATCAGTTGGCTCGTGAGATTCTGAGTGCCGATGGGACAGATCCGGCCACTCGTCCCGCGGCGAAGTTTTTTCTCGACCGCGATGCTGAGCCTCACTCATCCACGCGTGATCTGGGACGCATGTTCTTCGGAATGGACTTGCAGTGTGCGCAGTGCCACGACCATCCACTGGTCGACCATTATCTGCAGGCCGATTACTATGGTCTGTACGCGTTCGTGAATCGTACTCAATTGTTTACCGATGCGGCTCAGAAGAAGTCGTTCCTCGCTGAAACATCTGACGGTGATGCGAGTTACAAATCCGTCTTTACGGGTGATGCAGCCAGTACCCGGCCACAACTTCCGGGGACGACTGAAATCGAAGAGCCGCGGCATCGTCAGGGCGAGGATTATGTGACGGCACCGGCAGCCAATGTTCGCGCCGTTCCCAAATACAGTCGCCGGGCGAAGCTGGCTGAACTCGCAACCAATGGATCGAATCGTCCGTTTAACGTCAATATTGCGAATCGTCTGTGGGCTCACATGATGGGGCGCGGACTGGTGCATCCCGTCGATCTGCATCATCCTGCCAATCCCCCCTCCCATCCTGCGGCTCTGGACCTGCTGACGAATGAGTTCGTCGCTCAGAAGTACAATGTCAAATGGCTGTTGCGTGAGCTGGCACTGACTCGAGCCTACCAGCGATCGATTGATCCTCCCGCCGACGCTGCTCCTCAGGTGGCTGCCGCGAGTCAGCAAATAGCCGCCGTTGAGGCCGAATACACTCGACTAAAGGGAGTTGCCGAGGAATCCCGGAAGCTGGCGAACACGGTCCGTGACGAAATGAAAGCGGCCCGGACTGCGTTGGAACCTGTGGAAGCGGCTTGGAAAAAAGCCGAAGCTGCTGTGACGGAAGCGAAGAAGCCGGTCGATGCCGCGGCCGCTGCGATCGCGAAATCTCAGGGCGAACTCGCCGCAAAAGAAGCGGTATTGAATTCGGTGAAAGAGGCTGCCGCGAAGTCGGCCGAAGCCGCGATCACTGCCGCTGGCGGTACCGTCGAGACCATTC
>JBAWWJ010000234.1:0-12122 GCA_037146815.1 Planctomycetota bacterium | reverse complement strand
GGTGATCCGCAAACGCCGAAAAGGCCTGAGAAGCCCTACCATCCGTAATTGAAACGGTGCCTCGATGTGAACACGCAACTGCCAGCAAAACCGACTCTAACGACAATGACGACTATTCGGGATAGGTGAACATGCGCACCATTACCGCTGGCCAATTTGTCAGCACGATGCGAAATCGCAACCTATGTTCCCAATATCCACATGATTCGTTGAGTGGCGCAGACGCACTGCGCCATTTGCGATGCCGCTTTACTTGGATATTGGTCTCGTGTTGTCAGCAAGGCTCCAACGCCGTCCCTCAAACCGGGTCATTTGCCTGGTTGTGACCGCCGCTGTCGCGGTGGCGGTGTTGGTGCGCGAACAGGAGACGATGCTGGCGGCAGAGCGAGTTCCCGGAGTTGCCGCTGAATACGACCGAAAGCTGGCTCGACTGTACGCGACCTCCAAATTCATCGCCTGGCCAGATGATGCCAAGTCTCAGACGGCACCGTTTGTCATCGGTGTCGTCGACCCAGATCCATTTCATGGTGGCCTGCAAAAGCTGGCCACTCGCAAGCTGAAAGATCGACCAATCCGGGTCGTTGTGATCAAGAGTGCTCAGGATTACCAACCGTGTCACCTGCTGTTCATTCCAACAGACGCCAAACCAGAGATTGTTGACGCCATTTTGAAGCGGACGGTCAATCAACCGGTACTCGTTTGGAGGGACGAAGCTGACCCACTGAATGCCACAGGCGTGGCCTGTTCTTTTGTTCGCCAGGGGGAATCCCTTCTGATCGAAGCCGATCCCGTCGAGTTGAAGCGGCGGAAACTGGAACCGGATGGACGGTTACTCAGCCTGAATCTCGTGCGAGTTGTCAAACAAGGCAAATAGCTGCCACCAGCATAAGAAGCTCATCATGACAGAGACGACATCAAAGACACCTGGAACCATCCGGCGCAAGCTGATGCTGCTGGCCACGTTTTCCGTGACGGTCGCACTGCTGCTGGCATGCTCTGTGTTTGCGGCCTATGGGGTGATCACTCTGCAGAATGCGAAATGGGATCAACTGGAATCCCAGGCAGAACTGCTGGCCCTGAACAGTGCCGCAGCCGTTGAATTCATCGACTCAGTTCAGGCCGACCGGCTCCTGGCGGCACTTCGTGCTGAATCCAGCGTCACTGTCGCTGCGATCTATTCGATTTCTGGAGAACTGGTCGGGGCTTATCCGAGTCGCCCTGCGGCCCATGAAGCTTTTGCAGATGCTGCTGCGCTCCCCAGCGGTCACTACATCCTGGAAACCCCGGTTCGCAGTGATGGTGAAGTCATTGGAAAACTGAAGTTTCAGGTCGATTTCACGACGGTCTGGCGAGCGATTCGGAAGTATGCCGTGCTAACGGCGCTCGTAGGACTTGGTTCGTGGATCGTTGCTGTCGGCGTCGCTCTGTTTCTGCAGCGCGGGATCGTGCAGCCGATTGATCGTCTGGCCAATGTCGCACGTCAGGTCGCCGACGAAGACAACTATGCTCTGCGCGTGGAAGGAACTGTCGACGGCGAACTGGGTGATCTGTTTCGCGATTTCAATCGAATGCTGGTTCAGATCCAAGCTTCCAAGCAGGAACTCCAGGATGCGAACGATCACCTCGAGGAACGCGTAGCCAGCCGGACTGCAGAGCTGGAAACAGCGTGTGAAGCGGCCGAAGCGGCCAGTCGTGCCAAGAGTGACTTTCTGGCGAATATGAGCCACGAAATCCGCACACCACTCAATGCCATTATGGGATATGCCGATCTGTTGCGGCGCGGTTGGGTCGATTCTCCAGAAGACCGCGACGAGATGCTGTCAACGCTCCATTCCAGCGGTAAGCATCTGATGACGGTCATCAACGATATTCTTGATCTTTCCAAGATTGAATCCGGACAGTTGCAACTGGAAACACGAGCAGAATCGCCGCATCAGTTGCTGGCGGAAGTTGTCTCGCTGATGCGAGTCGGGTTTCGCGAGAAAAACTTGAGCCTCGACTACAACTGGCAGGGACCAATCCCTGAGCAAGTCGATACCGATCCCGTTCGTCTACGCCAGATCTTGATCAATCTGCTGGGAAACGCCCGCAAGTTTACGGCGACTGGCGGAGTGCAACTGATCGCTCACGTTGAACCCAAGAGCCATCCCACGCAATTGGTGGTCAACGTCATCGACACCGGAATTGGGATACCTCCCGAAAAGCAGAAGCTGGTGTTCGACCCGTTTGTGCAGGCGGATACCACGGTGACTCGTAAATACGGTGGAACAGGCCTGGGCCTGTCAATCAGTCGTCGTCTGGCCCGGATGATGGGCGGAGATTTGACTGTTGAAAGCGAAATCGGACGCGGCAGCAATTTACAGTTAACGATTTCTGTTGGGGACCTGCAGAACGTACCGATGCTCTCTGCCGGGGCCGTCGGAGATATCGTTGATACTCACACGCCAGTCGTTCAGGAAGTAGACGCCCCGAAATTCCAGGGCCTGCGAGTGCTTGTCGTCGATGACGGCAGCGCAAATCGACGACTGATTTCGCTGGTTCTCTCACGGGCCGGAGCCGTGATGACTCAGGCCGAAAATGGTCTGCAGGCGTGCGAACTGGTTCTGGGGCGACGTGCGTTTGACGTCATCCTGCTTGATATACAGATGCCAGTCATGGATGGATACGCGGCCGCGACGAAGATGCGAGAGGGTGGTGTGATGGTTCCGATCATCGCGTTGACCGCTCACGCGATGAAGGGGGATCGTGACAAATGCATCGCCGCCGGATGCAGTGACTTCCTCAGCAAGCCTGTCAGTGCTGATGAACTTCTGCAGCGAATTTCGGTTATTTACAACGACTTGCATTCGAGTGTGGCAAAGGACAAGTCTCCTGACCTGAGCCGGATTCGTTCAAAACTTCCGACAAACGACCCCGAATTTGCAGAAATCGTTGTCGACTTCGTTGACTCATTACGTGTGAAGGTTCACGAGCTTGAGGTCGCGGTCACGGATCGAAATCCAGTCGACTCGCTCGTTGCGGCCCATTGGATCAAGGGATCGGCCGGCACCAGCGGATTTCCCTGCTTCACGAGCCCTGCGGCACAAATCTGCGCAGGAATTCGTACGAACGACTGGGCCAATATCGATCGACACGTCATCTCCATCAAAAGCTACTCGGACCGGATCGAGATCCCGGAAATTGTATCCGTCTGAACACGACACTTTGTACGCACGTCCATCTGGATCGATTTTTCCAGAACGACACTAAAGGACCAAGAATGCTCGCCGAATTGGAACCCGTCACAGAATCCTCTTTTTCAGATTTTGATCTGAAGGGATTCTCGTCGGCAAAGCTGGGATTCACAAAGACGGACTGGTCGATTCCTTATCAGGATCCCTCACTCCAGAAGATCTTTATCATCGACGACGAGGAATTGAATATCCGCGTTGCGAAGAAGTACCTACGGACCTGGGGATTTGAGAGTGTTGACTCCACGACTGATCCCGCCAATGCCGTTTATCGAATTCAGCAGGACCAGCCCGACCTGATCCTGCTCGATATCATGATGCCTGAAGTCAGCGGACTGGAGATTCTCAGAGAACTTCGATCCGACGAATCAACGCGTCATCTGCCCGTGATCATCCTGACGGCCCATGCTGAGGAAGAAATCAAACATGAGGCACTCGAACTGGGGGCAAACGATTTCCTGAGTAAACCAATTGACCCGATGGACATGCTGCCTCGTGTCCGTAACTTGCTCGCCTTGCGGGCTCAGCAGAATTTTCTGCTGCGATCATCGGAAATGCTTGAAGCGGAGGTTCGCCGACGAACGGCCGCTCTGGTGAAGGCCGAACAGAACATCATCAACTGCCTCGCACGTGCCGCGGAATACCGCGATAACGATACGGGACGACATGTCATCCGAGTCGGAGGCTATGCGGCACTGATTGCCGAAGCGATGGAGTTTGACGACACCTTCGTCAAGCTGATTCAGGATGCCGCCAAGCTGCATGATGTCGGCAAGATCGGGATTCCGGATTCCATTCTACTGAAGACGGGCAAACTCGATCCCGACGAATGCTCTCTGATGCGTAAGCATTGCAGCATGGGGATTCATGTTCTTCAGCAGTGTGACGAGACGGACTTCGAAGCCTTTCGTCGGCATGTGCAGATGGGCGCCAATATCTTGGACGAAATCGATTCGCCACTCTTGGCGTTAGCCTCACGGATTGCCCTGACACACCACGAAAAATGGGATGGCAGCGGATATCCGTTCGGCCTGGCGGGTGAGCAGATTCCAATGGAAGGACGGATCACCGCCGTTGCAGATGTGTTTGATGCTCTCAGTACGCGTCGCCCTTATAAACCCGCGTTCCCGCTGGAGAAGTGCTTTGCCATTCTTCTGGAAGGGCGAGGAACGCATTTTGATCCACAAGTGGTGGATGCATTCCTGGCGCGCAAGGACACGGTCGTCGCGATCCAGATGCGCTATTCAGAACCTGAGTAAAAGTCTTGTTTTTCGCACGGAACTCAACGTCAGTCAACGCCCGGATTTATGCCATGAAGACTCAACTTGTTCTCCAGTCAACGTCAACTCTCGCCAGTCAGACTGACAGCCTTGTGACGTCGTCAACGACATCACTCGGCGAACTGTTCCGAAACTGGGATCGAAGTGGACCTCCCCATCGACTTGTTCAGAACGAAGTCGGTGTGATCGATGGAATTGTTGACATGCGGTATGTCCAGAAGCTTCTGGCGACTACGAATCCTGTCGAACGAATTCGCTGGGAAGCTGTGACAGTCGGTTCGATTGCCGAAACGGTGTTCGCGCTACCATCTGATGCCGATGCGCGGTCCCAGGCGGTCGATGCAGCAACGGGGGAAGCCATTCAAGAAGCTCCGATCCTGATTCATGATAATGCGGGTTGTGCAGCCGTCATTATCGATGGTGAAACATTTGTCAGTTGGGGCCGGATTTCGACGGCGATGCATCAGAATCACCTTGATCCTGTGACGCTGCTTCCACCTCGCGTTTCTTTCAATCGAAGAATGCGCGAGGAACTCGACCGAGCTGCTCGATCACAACAGGCAATGGCCTTGTTACTGATCGACCTGGACAATTTCAAACTGGTCAATGATCGCTATGGTCATCGGGCGGGAGACACGATGCTGCGGAAGGTGGCCGACAGCCTTTGCGCTGGAGTTCGCTCGTACGACTTCGTCGCTCGCTTCGGTGGGGATGAGTTTACGGTGATCTGCTACAACTGCAGCCCTCAAGAGATTTCCCTGCCAGTGGCGCGATTGCAGCAGGTAGTTTCGGAGTTGCCTGCGATTGACGCTGATGCAACAACGCAAATTGGCTTGTCGATCGGGGCCGCCGTTCTGTCGCGTGTCGATGAACGCTGTCCACCGGAACTGATCGTGGAACAGGCGGATGCCTGCCTTTATCGTGCCAAGCATTCGGGACGTAGCACGGCTTTTGCTGTGGAACTCGATCCGTTTGGCATTCCGGTCTCTTCGCCCTATCGCCTTCGCAGCGAAATCAATCCGTAGATCCGCGACGTCAATTGCCGCTCGTACTGGTTGCCTGACGTGCGTCCACGGTCTAGAATCGGCGAGTGGTACTAAGGTGGGAGTCACGGCAAAGAAATCGGGTTGGGTCATCAGCCGCTGGGCGCTAGCCCACGGTTAGAACCGGAAGCTGGCGCGTCCCGGCTGATGGATCGAATTCGAAAAAACAAGTCGTGACGTGCTACCAGTGATTCGTCAGGCGTTAATTTTCAGAGGTTGTGTGGCCGGGCTGGGCTGAGGCTTTGCGAAGACTCTTCAACTCAGGCCACCTGCTATCAATCCCGAAACGACGCTTGAATGGGCACTGGATTCCCTGATCAAACTTGGCCGTCAGGTCTCATGTCCCGGACGATTCCGGGTGCGAACGGATAACTGCGAATGGACTTCGATCAGCGACTGGAACGAGCCATCGAACGAGGCCAGCGGAAGCGATCAGCGGAAGATCGTGAACGAGCTGAGCGTGCGATGACGGAAGATGAATTCAAGAACCTGCATTCCAAGGCTCGTCTGGAACTGTCGGAGCACATTGAAGCTTGCCTTCGCAAACTTCCGGAAGTTTTTCCCGGATTCGATTTTGTCACCGTGATGGAAACGGACGGTTGGGGTGCAAAGATTTCTCGCGATGATGTCGCCCCGGCTGCCGGAAAAGGGCTGACTCGCCTGTATAGCCGTCTCGAAATGGTGATCCGTCCCTACTCACCAAGTCATATCGTGGAACTTGTCGCACGCGGGGCAATCCGGAACAAGGAAGTCCTCAGCCGGTCGCATTTTCAGATGCTGGCACAAATCGATCTGGACTCCTTCAGTGAACTGATTGATCAATGGGTGCTTGAATATGCCGAAAAATTCTCGGCACGCACCTGACAAAATGTGTATCGCTGCCATGCGAATTCGGATCGTCGACGAGTTGTCCGTTTACTTTCAACATCTTTCCAGATTGAGCAAATTTTTATGAGTCGTCATGAAAACCTGCAGCGAGTTTTGGACCGGGGGCTGGTCGCAATTATCCGGGCATCTTCCAGTGAACAACTGGTGAATGTCGCGCGGGCGCTCCACGAAGGTGGAGTCGATATCATCGAAGTGACATTTACGACGCCGGGTGTGGTTGAAGTGATATCGGCGTTGAAACGAGAACTCGGCAAGCAGGTTCTGATCGGCGCCGGTACCGTGCTGGATCCCGAGACCGCTCGGACGGCAATACTAGCCGGCGCAGAATTTTTGGTCTCACCAACCGTTAATCTGGATGTCATCAAACTCGCCCTGCGTTATGACAAGGGAATCATGCCGGGAGCCTATACCCCGACAGAAGTCCTGACGGCATGGGAAGCGGGAGCTGACATCGTCAAGCTGTTCCCCGCCGACATTGGCGGACCAGCCTATCTGAAAGCTCTGAAAGGGCCACTTCCTCAAATCCGCATCATGCCAACCGGCGGTGTTAATCTGCAGACGCTGAAGGATTTTGTGAAAGCTGGCGCCTGTGCCGTTGGCCTCGGCGGTCAACTCGTCGAAAAGGACGCGATTGAGCGCGGCGACTTTGCCCGGATCACATCGCTGGCCAGTCAATACGTTGAACAGATGAAGCAGGCACGTTCGTAATCAAGTCGATACCGACCAAATACCCTGGAGACCACATTCATGTTCTTTCGCGTGATGTTGACTGTTTGCTTCCTGGCGGCCACGGCCCTGTCTGCTCAAGCCCAAGAGAAATACCGCGTCTATTTCGGGACGTACACCGGGAAAGAGAGCAAGGGAATCTACCAGAGCGAATTAAATCTCAAGGATGGATCACTGACAGCGGCAACGCTGGCAGGTGAAACCAGCAGCCCTTCATTTCTGGCGTTTCACCCCAACCAGAAGTTTCTTTATGCCGTCAACGAAAGTGACGCCAAGGTCAGTGCGTTCGCCATTGATGCAAAGTCGGGACAACTGACGTTTCTCAATTCACAGCCGTCGCAAGGGGGGGCTCCATGCCATCTGGTCGTTGATCCTTCTGGAAAGAATGTTCTTGCCGCAAATTACAGCGGTGGAAGCTGCATCTGCTTCCCAGTCGGGGCCGATGGGACCCTCGGCCCAGCGTCATCGTTCCAGCAACATGTGGGGCCGAAGAAGAACGGACATTCGATTCACGTCGACAAAGCCAACAAGTTTGCACTCTGCTGCGATTTGGGCCTGGATCAAGTCATCATTTACGCATTCGATGCCAACAAGGGAACTCTTTCGCCGCACGGTGCGTTTGACACTCCCAAGGGGGCTGGTCCGCGTCATTTTGCCTGGCACCCCGATGGCAAAACGGCTTACGTCAATGGTGAGTCCGACATGACCGTCATTGCCTGCGAGTACAATGCAGACAAAGGTATTCTGACCCAGAAGCAGGTCCTTTCGACATTGCCGAAAGACGTTGTCAAAAAGGGAGGAAGCACTGCAGAGACCGTCGTACATCCGACCGGCAAGTTCGTTTATGTCTCCAATCGCGACCCTTACAACTCGATCGCGATTTTCTCAATTGACCCGCAAACCCGGGAATTGAAGGCCGCGGGGCACCAAAGCACAGGGGTCAAAACCCCTCGCAATTTCGCGATTGAACCGACCGGCAAATACATGCTCGTCGCCAATCAGTCGGGTGGAAATGTGATCGTGTTTCGCATCAATCCAGCGACCGGTGAACTGACGCCAACGGAGTCCAGCGTTTCGGTGGTCACCCCAGTTTGCGTTCGATTCATGGAAATCAAGTAGGCTGGCAGAACCGATCAGCGGACTCGTGTCTTGGCGCACTGGGGCGTCGGATTCAATTGACCCATCAGCCGGAACACGCTAGCGTCCGGTTCCGTCAGTCATTTCGGTCGGCCGTTTCGGCGGGGGGCAAGAGCCGCTCGCCGAAGACGCGTAACACAGGTGCGCTAGATGACGATTTCATCGAGAACACCTGATGGAGAGCCTGCGGCGTGTCCGCTCTGTCAGAAAATCGTTGTCGTCGAGCCCTCAATCTAGATTGGCGATGCAACGTGTCCGTGCTGCGGTCAGCTCCTGTGGTTCATCCAGTGGGTCGATCATGGTCAGCTATTTGATTCACAGCGAACGAGTGAGACGAGAGATCGAGTGATTCAAATCATCTCCGAGCGACTTGGTTTGGCGGCCCAAAGGTTTGTAAACGTACCGCGATTGCAACTCGACCAGCGCGTGGATTCGCTGGATATCGTGGAACTGATCATGAAGATCGAGGACGCGACCACGTAAGTGTCGGATACGACCGATTCAATGCGTATTCGGTGAGGAAGAGGAGACCTTCGGTCGGCCATTTCGGCGGGGTCGGGAGACCCGCGCCGAACGCGAACACGCGTGATAGCGATGGATGAAATTAAAAGCCTTTGGCGAGTAGGCCGCCGTCCACCAGCAAGGTCGTCCCGGTAATGTAGCTTCCTGCATCGCTGGCCAGCAGCAAGGCGGGGCCAGCGAGTTCTCGTGGGTCGGCCCAGCGGCCGACTGCGGTCCGTTCGGCAAAGCTGTCGAGTTCCGCCTGGCTCAGGACACTTGCCGGCAGATCCGTCAAAAAGGGGCCAGGGGCAATGCTGTTGACCGTGATTCCAAATTCACCGACATCCAGTGCCATGGCACGAGTCATGCCGATCAGCGCAGCTTTTGTGGCCGAATAGGAACTGCGCCCTGGCTTGGATGTCAGGCCCATCACTGATGAAATGTGGATCACGCGACCCCAATTTCTCGATTTCATCTGTGGCACAAGCGCTCGCGTCAGTCGCATGCACGATGTCAGGTTCAGTTCAATGATCCGATCCCACTTGTCATCTTCGATGGCGTCGACTGCCTGCGGGATGTTCGAACCGGCGTTATTCACCAGGATGTCGACTCGTCCCATCGCCGCCAGAGCATCGCGAGCCAGGCCATCAACGGCCGCGCGATCCGTCATGTCGGCCACAAACCACCGACCTTTCGATTTTGTCCCTGCCAGGATTTCGGTCAGTGCCGGTTCCAGTTCTTCCTGATGACGGCTGGAAATCACGATGTCCGCTCCCGCTTCGGCGAAGCCACGTGCCATCGCTTTGCCGAGTCCTTTGCTGCCACCAGTGATCAGAGCAACTTTGCCGGTCAAATCAAACAGAGGAGTTGTCATCGTTGAAGTTTCCTGGTGAATAGAGTCTGAGCGAATTGATGCTGTCGGTACGGTGCTGAAAGATCGGGTCAACTTTGGTGCGATCCTGTCTCGCCATAATCGCAGCTTGTCCGTATTCTTTCGTACGAAACACACTGGGTGACGCCACGTCACTCAAAGCCTGCGATTGCCACGCAACCAAATGGCCATTTGGGACTTATAGCCACGCATTTTCGAGCAAGCAAGTGATCTCCATGCCTACCGAACCACTCGACCTGAGAAAACTCAAGGTCTTGCCACTTTCACAACGACACAGTCTGACAACGGTGGATCAGATTCTGATCGATCCCGATTCGGCAACAAAGGCCTGTGATGACCGAATTTCCGCGCAGATTCATGAATGTGCAGACCGGATTCGCGATGCCCGGAAGCGTGATGCTTCGGTGATGTTGATCTACGGTGCCCATCTGCTGCGCAACGGCGCCGCTCGTATTCTGGAACGGATGATGGCCAACGACTGGCTGACGCATCTGGCGACCAACGGGGCCGGAACAATCCACGACTGGGAGTACGCCTGGTTTGGGGCATCGACCGAGAGTGTCGAGATGAATGTTAAAGACGGAACGTTTGGGACGTGGCACGAGACAGCGTCAAATATTCATCTGGCAATCATGGCCGGGGCACTCGACGGACTGGGCTATGGCAGGTCGCTGGGCCGAATGATCTGTGAGGATGGTGTGACACTCCCCTCCCCTGATGAACTGCGAAGCCTCATTTCTCAGGAACCCGATCATCCACTGACCTCTGCACGTGCAGACCTGTTGCGAGCGATTGGCGAGCAGGGTTGGCCTGCCGGTCGCATCGCTATTGATCATCGCTGGAAGCATGCCTCGATCATTGCTCAAGCCTGGAAGCATCAGATTCCGGTGTCGGTCCATCCCGGTATTGGCTACGACATCATTTCCAATCATTCGGTCTTCAGCGGATCAGCGATTGGTCGGGGTGGCGAATGGGACTTCAAATTGTTCGGTGGTGCGGTCGAAAGACTCGATGGCGGCGTCGTCTTGTCAGTCGGATCCGCAATCATGGGACCTCAGGTTTTTGAAAAGACGGCGAGTTGCGTCAACAACCTCCGATTGCAGTCAGGGCGCCCCGTTGTACACGACCACTCGATCTACGTAGTTGATCTACAGGATGGTGGAGGCTGGGATTGGACGCAGGGTGAACCGCCGAAAACCAACGCCGCTTATTACCTTCGCTTTTGCAAAAGCTATTCGCGTATGGGAGGGGCAATGCACTACCTGCAGTGTGACAACGCCACCTTTATCCACCGTTTACTCAAAGAACTGGAAGCCTGAACTGCGGCGAATGATCAGCCGTCGTCAAACGTGTCGCCCGCTGGTGGCCAGATCAACGTTCGTTCGACGATCTCCTGGATGACGACATCACACGGCTCATGCTGAACGACTCGCTCATCAAAATCATTTTGCCATACGAATACCGTCCTTCGAAAATGCTCGGCAATAAACGGGTGCAACGCTATGAAAAACGAATCCCGAAAGACGACGGCACGGGGGAGATCCGGGGCATCACATTCGGTGGCAAAGCATGGAAGTTGACCTGAATAGTCGTGATCTGCTAGTTGAGCGGCGAATGCACGTCGAGGGGTGGACGGACTGACTTGAATATCATCTTCTGCAAGGAGATCTCCGAGTCCGCTGAGATGCAGCAAATCACCGTGATAGGAATTGCGTTTTCGACTCACAACGAATTGATCAACCGAATAGGCGGGGACACTGGGGAACACCTCCCGAACTGCGTTGATGATCGACTCACATCCAACGCACGCGCCATAGGCGTTCCAGTGCGAGTCGGTCTTGTAGAACAGTGGAGTTGTTCCTTTGGCCGCCAGTAACGGTGGGCGAAGGTCAATAATCTTCACGTCAGAATGTTCCCGCATGTATTGCAAAAGTTGATCCAGTCTCGATTGGCGCGTGAGCCGCGTGTACCAGGCGGGAAGATACTCGGGATAGATCGATTCCTTGTTGGGAGCAACGGCAAAAATGTAGTGAATTCCACGTGCTTTAAGAGCGTCACGGCGGCGTTCCAGGATGTGTTTCCAGGTTCTCAGTTCATCAGCTGTGAATGGCCGCTGGTGTCGGGCATACTCTATGGAATCAAAGTATTTTCCCATGTAAAACCACCCCTGTTTTCCCAGCAGCACTTTGTCGTTGGAGGCAATTCCGAACATCTTGAACCTGGCGATCGCGTGCAGCCGTATCAGCCCCTTGCGAAACCCGAATTCCTCGTTGAATACGGTTCGAGATTTCAGCAGAAACCGACCCCACTCTGGGGGAGTAACACCAATTGCAGGGAGCCTTGTTCGCTTTGCCTTACTGTCGAGCTGACCGCCAGGGCCAGCGCGCACTCTGCGGCATCTTGGTAAGATAGGCGACTTGCGCTC
>JBAWWJ010000233.1:0-12185 GCA_037146815.1 Planctomycetota bacterium | reverse complement strand
ATACATCCGCCACCGTTTGAGACATGGCGCTTGCGGATCGGTTCTCGTGCCGATTGGTGGGAGAGCGACTTGGCTCACTCGGGAACGATAGCCAGGCGGAAACCGATGTAGAAGCGCCGATTGCCGTATGGGTAGTTGGTCCGGATCGCCGTCCGACAAGAGTCGGCCACGTCGAACCAGCCGCCCCCACGAAGGACCCGG
Source organism: Planctomycetota bacterium (assembly GCA_037146815.1). Classification (GTDB taxonomy): domain Bacteria; phylum Planctomycetota; class Planctomycetia; order Planctomycetales; family Planctomycetaceae; genus Schlesneria. Next base: position 11,984 of record JBAWWJ010000233.1, on the reverse strand, counting down.
TTTGAGCCTGAACTGGCACCAACTGGATCTCGGCCGCCGGGTAACTTGCTGTCCCACCAGTCGCTACTCCATTCCCATACGTTCCCGTGCATATCACGCAATCCCCAATTGTTAGGCTTCTTCTCGCCAACTCGGATCACTTCTCCGTCTGAATTGGCCTGAAACCATGCGTAGTCTTCCAACTGGGATTCACTATCACCAAACGAATAAGTCGTCTTCGTCCCCGCTCGACATCCGTACTCCCATTGTGCTTCCGTCGGCAGGCTATACTTCCAGCCATTCGGTAATCGTCCCGCACTCCGCTCCTGTATTGTCAGTTTCTGGCAAAACGAGGCCGCGTCATCGTGACTGACATCTACCAATGGAGACTCGTCAACTTTTTTCTCTGCCGTCCCGATCACATTCCGCCATTGTCCGTGTGTCACCTCAGTCTCTCCGAGCCAAAAGCCCGAACTTAGTTCAACCTCGACAACTCCCGACTCTTCACCCATCGTAAACGTCCCCGGCGGACACCACCGAAATGCGATTCCGTTCAGTTTCTTTGCATCTCCCGCCTTCGCCCCCTGAAAGCTTCGGCTGGCTGCATCCTGCAATTTTGCAGGCTGGGTTGAAGATGGCTTACTGGATGATAGTGGTAAATCTGGCTTCGTGGTCGCCGACGACACCACCTCCAAATTGGCCAAAGAACGCGGCGAAACAACAGAAGGAGTTTGTTTCGCAACCTGTACATCTTCCCGGACAACCACTCGACGCCATTCAAGGCCTGCATAACGCCCACCTGAACGCGGGTACATCGTCATGATTGTCCAAAGCTTGGTGACATCGACGGGAAAACCGTTGTAACGGAATGTTTCATAGGCATCCAGTTCCCAAATCTCGCCATCCCGAGGCTCCAGATCAGGCATTCCGGAAAACTCGCATGGCCGGATGTCCCACTTCGTCAATTCGAGAATGGTTTGCGATTCGTCGGGGCCCTTTGCATTTTTCCCTCCAAACTTCACGCCGTTAACTTCGATCACCTCGAACGCCCACCTGTGACTACCACCCTTGAAATTAGTTGTCTCAGACCATCGTCCTTTGATTTTATTCCATGTCCCCAGTTTTTCGCTTAAGCGGCCTCGTATGGCCACGTCATCGGTGAGTTGATCGACGTTGACATCTGTAGGCAACCTTTTTGGTATTGGAAAAACGTGGTCGTTGCCAGTCGTCATGACCGCACGTTCCACGATTACCCTACTGCGAAACCGTAGCGATCGACGGTCGGGGTCGTTCGCATTCGGTTTCTCAGTCAGTAACGTGCCGTACTCATAGGCCCACACTTCCACACCGCGATGTACGGCATCCAGCTTGTACTCAGTCGCGACGAAATAGTTGGAATTCGAATCACTGCTTGGGCTTAACTCCATCGGCGTTTCGAGATCGTCGCCATTGACTGTGATCAGATTGAGCCCGGTCTCGGTCCGCGCAAACCTCGCTCGAAACGGGTGGCCAATTGGCACGCCAGATCTCCCGATGAGCCGCACGTCTTTCTGATTCAGGTCAATCACGAGACCGGCGGTTGACTCATTTGCGATTGCTTGCTTGATGCTGCCAGACATCATGAGGCAGACACACATGGCTTTCAGCATGTTCCAATCCCTTGCTTGAACAGCGATCGTTGCCCCGTTGATGATAAAAACATATCAATTGGAAGTGCGTTGATCCATAACAACTTCAAGCGGGAGGGGTGTTGGGACACCTGACTGACGCAGGAAAATGAGGGAAGAAACGGCAGCGTATCGGTCTGCCCGCAGAATCGGAATTCCAAGTGTTCCAGTCAATCCCTCTCGTTGCTTTGCAACCCAGACATCCAAAGCGATGTCTGGGCCACCCCGCCGGAGAAATCTGTATCCCTCTTTCCATTGCGACGTTCAAGACAACTCTGAGTTCAAGGGGGTGATGGAATCCAAATCTCTCCCTTGAGATCCGGGTCGTGAAATCGCTCGTCTTGCAATGGCACCAGCTTAAATGGCAATCCCAGCCGACAGCGTTCCATCGCCTCCCCGAACGATTCTCCCAGTAGGAAGACGCCGCAAGAGACCCATCCCGACGCGAATACTCTTCCACTCACTCCGATCGACAGATTCGCCAGCGAAACGAGCTGCCCGATCGGTATTAAAAAATCGAAGACGTATTCGCTCAGGTCCGCAATCTCGTCGTTGAGGCCAATTGCCTCGTCAACCCAGAATCCCACGGAACTGCCAGGCAGGACATCTTCGCCCGATTCAACCCGCTGCCCGAATAGCTCGCTTAAAATCGATCGTGCTGGATGCCTGTGGAAGTCGTAGTCTCGTGACTTGTGACATTGAAACAAGCTACAATACTCGCACCACATCTGATCGCTTTTGCCATATTTCCACTTTACAAATTGAGAGCTATGTCGACCAGGCTTCCAACCACCGGATTGGAGCCAACGCCGCGTCGCGTCAGAAAGTGTTCCACTGAAATCAGGGAAGCTATGGCTTGGTGGCAACGGCATCATGTGAGATCTGCAAACATTGAAAAGTGGCCTCGCGATTGACTTCGACACTGAATGAAAAGGAAGTAAGATGCTCCGTTATGCATTTGCATTTCTTCTCGGTTGCGTCTTCGTCGGTACATTCTTGGTCGCATTCGCACAGGAACCACACAAACGCCCCAAAGAACCCGAGATTGAGCAGTTTCCGCTGAAAGCAGTCTCAGTAAAGCCATTCCGGGATGAATTTCGTGTCAGCGTACTCATCGGTACGAACAACCTCAATCCGCAACTTGTCGCATTCGTATTCACGAGTAGCGTGCGCTCGTATATCGGAGGGGGATCGCTTAAGGTGATCGTTCCGGAAGAAAACGGTGGACCGGTCACTGTCACGATCCCGCCACTACCTTCATCGGGACGTGCATGCACGATCGTAAAATGCAGTGAGCCGTTTGGAAAATGGATCAAAGATACGGAAGCTTTGTCTGGCGAAATCACTTCTCTGGGGTTGAAGTTATAATAAGATTGCGTGGGAACATGGCAGCGCAGCCGGACTCACATCGGATGTCTGGGCCTCACTACCAAATCCAGAACGATCCCGCGAATCCGGTCTGCGTTGCAGAGCCTGATCCTTGGTGCCGCATCATTGCGGATTCGTGATTGCCGATACCAGACGTTTTCCAATCGCGGCGAACTGACTCAGCACCTTTTGCAGTTTGTGCTGGTCGTAGTCTCGGTGGAGTGATCGAACGAGTGACACGGCTCGGGCTTCATCCAGTTCTGTGATGATCATCGGCAGCAGCCATTCCTCGATGCCGAACACATGGCCTCGATCCTTGTCCGTGCAGACGGGGACAGCAGCCTGCAGGATGTCTCCGGTTGCTTTTCGGGCATAGTCCATGGCCTCGCGAATGGACTCTTCCTTCAATCGGGATGGCTGTTCCCAATCGTAAGGCGGTGACCATTCCATCACAGGACGCAGGCCGTCAATCTTCGAAATCACTCCGATCATCGGTGGTGGCTTCAAGCGGTGCTGATCCCGGAAGAAACAGGTTAGTTCTTCCAGCATCCTGGCGTCGGCCTGTTTCGCGGGTGAGGTCGCTGCCATCACCAGCAGGATCAGATCGGCCTGGCGAACGGCTTCTCGAGTTTCCTGCACCTGTTCAGCAGTTGCTCCGGCATCGCTGTAGCCTGGGGTATCCAGCAGGATCAGTTTGTCGGAAGACTCTTCCAGTTGCAGCTCGTAGCGATCAACGGCGCGGGTCAGTGGCAACACGTCGACGGCGGCCTGCCGACTTCCCAGCAGACAGTTTACGAGACTCGATTTTCCAGCTTTGACCTGTCCAATGACTGCAATCGTGACGGTCACAGGAGCCGTATCTGCCACGTCTGTCGGCGACCCGGGCTGTGGTTTGCCTCCCGCTTCCAGTTGCCGCATCGCGCGACGATACTCACGTGCTCCGCCGCGCAGCCGTCCACTGTTCAGTTCCAGCAGATAGAACCCGACTTGACGCAGGTAGAGCGTGAAAAAGGTACCCAGCAGGCCCGCTTGAATCTGCTTCGAAACGGGATCGACGACCACTTTCGACAAGGCGTAGCGACCGACCGTGGCACCCAGAGGATTTGTCAACAGCGACGCCGCCCAACCGACATTGGTCGCCATTTTCCACCAGCCGGGTGCCTGGGCCAGCAATCGCCATTGCTGAACGGTGATCAGATGACTGCCGGGAACATAGAGTTGAAACCACTGTTCCAGATCTTCTGCCACCAGTTGGGCCACTGTCAGGATTTCAACGACGGACAATTTATCCAATGGGTCATTAGCTTTGGGGTAATAGTGTTTGGCCAGCTTGTTGGCCAGATCCAGCGTTCGGTCGCGAAAGAACTTGATGTCCGTCAGGTCTTGAGGTGTGACACCGTCCAGGCGACGTTCCTCAATCTCGATAATAGCTCGGGCCGCGTGATCGTGAGGGGTCCAGTGGTCTCGTGATCCAATCTCCGGCAGCGGAATTGAGATCCGCTTCATCCGCTGCATCAGGAACCAGGCGAGTGTCCAGCAGGCGGGAAGTGACCATGACAGCCAGAAGAGGTGGCCCTGAGTCCACAATGCCCAGGCACCGACGCCGCCAAACAGCACCAGTGGCAGCAGAATCAGCACCAGAAAGGTGATGAGTTGCCACGATGATGCTCCTCGATTGGGCTGCGGTTTCACGAGTTCTGGTCCTGAGGTTGATTCGTTGTCGTTGGGAATGTCATTTGGATTGTCGTTTCAATTGTCGCTTGTGTACACCTCGTTGGAAGAGGAGACCTGCGGTCGGGGTTTCGGCGGGGTCGGGAGACCCGCGCCGAGCACGCCGTTAAGGTTAGGTCGGCTGGGTTGGAGGGGCTTCGCAATACTCCGGGGCTTCCTTCGCAAAGCCTCAGTCCAGCCCCGGCCACCCATACCGGGAGACCTGTGCCGAACGTGATTTTCTACTCGCTGCGACGATTCCGCCAGACTGCGACTGCTTCCTCCAATTGTTCACTCCAGACTTTGTTCAGATCCTCGGGTAACGGAGCGTGACCGTTTCGGATCTCACCAAAATACCAACAACAGGCTTTTCCCAGCGAAAACGTGTAAGCGAACGCCATCGCAGCGTTGGCCGTTTGACCGACGAAGGGGATAAATTTGAGTGGTGCTTTTACGGCAAACCGGAGCGCCACCTGCCCGGCTGCGGCTCCGGCCATTTTCAGCAGGATATCGGCACTCATTTTCTGGTCGTACATCTCGGCCAGGACGTAAATCAGCCGCGATTGTATCCCCATGACAGCGGGAATATCGACCAGAGGTAATGGGGTGGCCGCGGCGGTGGCAGCCATACTGCTGTAAGCAATGATCGTTGGCATCGCCTGCCGTGCTGTCAGATCCCTGAGAGCCTTTCTGACGTCGTCCAGATGCAGAATCGCCTGACGGCAGGCCGCCGGCAGCATCTCAATCAGCGTCTCTTCCAGTCGCTTGCCGCCGTAGTCGGGAATCTCGAATCCGTCTTCCGGCTGAGTCAGGTCGATCGGGACAATCCGGTCGACGAGCCCGGCAAATCGCCGTTCCTGCTCAGCAAGCGAGCGACTCAACTCAGGTAGAGTCGTCTGCACTGATGGTCGCAGTGACACTTCATCAAGGTTGGTTGCATCGGCGGAAGGTACAAACGGATCGGGGACAGGATGTTGCTGGAATGGGTATGCCTCGTGGAGGCATGACAGAGCCAGGATAACCGGGCGTTTGGGACGAGCGGCCCGGATTGTTCGTAGCGGTGTGATGATATCTTCCAAAGCATGGTCCATCACACGAGCGACGACCACGACAACATGCGTCGATGCATCAAACTGCTTGAGATCATCGCCCGGATCGTATCCCGCTTCACCCAGGCCTCGTGTATCCAGAAAACGAATAATCGGCTGTTCGCTGTCTGGAAAATCGTATTGCGAGGAATTGGTGGTCTGGGGGCGGAATCCGTTTCCAATTTCCGCCTGAGTCGTACCCGTCAGGTAGCGGACGATGGACGACTTGCCACTCCCGGTCTTGCCAAACAGCCATAAGACCGGGACGGGAGTCTGTTTGAGCAAGTCGCGCCGCTGCTGCTCGAACTGCTCATTGCTGAGCGATCCAAAACCCAACCACGACTTCAGGCGATCCAGCATGTTCGTCCTTCGAGCAACTCCCCTGCTCAAGCATCCGCATTCTCAACAGGATCTACGGTCGATTCGCCGTGAACAGGCGTGGAGCGCCTCCTGTTTGAGGCACCCGGAATTCGAAGTGCTGTCCGACTGGCAGCGTATAGACTTCTTCACCCTTGTCCGTTTTCCTGCGATAGGTCAGCGGATATGCGATCGCGAATTCGTGAGATTCTCCAGGCGGCAATTTGAATGGCTCACCAAAGGCACCGAGCGGGGCTTTGGTTTCGTAGGTGAATTCCTCTTTGCTGAGGTTGGTCAACTTGATCCGAGCCAGATGATACGTCACTTCTACCAAGGGCGAATTCCAACGGATGTCATGCATCCGCAGTTTCGACGTTCCGATCGCCAGGTCAGGGATTTCCATCGATGCCACGGTCTTTCCCTTGCTGAATGTCTGCCAGGCTTGCTTGAACTTTTCGGCATAAGCGTCGGCATTCAAGTTCTTGTCCTTGGCCGCATATCCTTCCGCAAATCGTGCGGTCCCCTGGACGCTGGTCACCGGGAGCCAGTCGAGGCTGACAACTCGCTGGTCATGCGACGGCTTTTGCAAGTTCGCCTTGACCTGCTCTGCAACATTCAACTCGAACACCGCGCACGGCTTCCATTCTTTCTGAGATGGGTCAGTCTTCACTGACACGGAAATCTGAACCCCTTTCACACGGAATTCAAACGGGCGATTGTCCTTGTCGGTTGATGGCAGAGTGGCATCGCCCGCTTCCAGCGCCTGGATGACCTTTAATGACGAGCGGACCTGCAGTTTGTCGCCGTATTGTTTCAGATCGGGAATCAGTTCTTGCAGTGTCGCCCGTTCCGCCAGTTGGGCGAACATCGGTTCGGGGATGTCGAGCAGATCGAGTTTCAACTGGTCGGCATCGACGGCCATCTGAGTCAACGGGGTCAGAACCTGAGGTGCCACCATCGCGTGAAGTTCTTTATCGGTTGGCAATCGATCAATTGTCGCACCGGCTCCTGCCACGATCGTGAGCGGCTTAGCAGGTCCATACGGGTCCATACTGGCGGCGGTGATACCCACCGTCATCGAAATACCGTTTTCATCAGTCGAAATCGCTTCCGGCCAGATTCGCAGTCGTGGTGGATAGATCGGCAGCGGCCAGAGCTTGGAAATCGTGGCCCCGGACTGCGAAACGGGCGACCCGGTATCGGGCAGCACCAGTTTCTTTTCCACTTCCTTGATCACACCCGGAACGACGGCCAGGACTTCGTTTTCAATCCGTCCTTTGGCACCATACAACCCACCGGTCAGGCCGCTGACCACCGCTTCTTCTGTCATCCCGAAGCCCTGAACCGAAACCCCGGCCGGTTGCGTCACGTACCAGTTATCGTTGGGGATCTGGAACGAAGATCCGACGAGCTTCAGGCGAATCTGGCGATCAACGATGTAGGGAGAAAGTTCCAGATTCAACCAGACCGGATAACGATGTCCAATGACGATATTGATCGGACCGGCTTGAGCCGAATGACGTGCTCCTGAGATCGAAGTCCCCGCAATGTTCAGTGTCACATTGCGAATCCCCAGTTGCACCAGAATCTTGTCTTTGCCAACACCCTTGGTGGCAACGCGTTCCAGTTGACCGGAATAGGACAACCCGGAAAACCGGATGCTGAACGATCGTCCTTCGGCGACAGTGCTGTCGAACATGTCATTCAGACGGCCGGTCAGCATATCCTTGGGGACGGTTTCTGGAATCGCATAGGAAAGAGCAGCGAGTGCATCATTTCCGAGGCGAATCCCGACGGCTTGCGGGATTTCAACTGCTGGGACAAACGGAATCGTCACCGGTGGAACCGGCTTGACGAGTTTGGTCCCCAGTTCGGTCGGAGTCTTGCGAGGCTCAAGCATCCACTGAATTAGCGAGTCATTGCCATAAGTCTCGTCGCACAGGTAGTGGCCGACTTCCGGAAATTCTGTATACGTTCCCGTTCCCCCGGCCGCCTTCAGTGCTTCGATCATCTTGCGGTTTTCCTGGGGCTTGACGAGGGAATCGAGTGCACCATGGAATGCCCAGACGGGAACGTCCTTCAGTGCGGCCACTTTGCTGGGATCGCCACCACCTGCCAGTGAAACCACCGCTGACCAGCGTGACGGTTCCGCCATGGCCAGGCTCCACGACCCATAGCCCCCCATCGACCAACCTGTCAGAACGATCCGTTTGGGGTCGATATTGTATTTCTTCTGTGCTTCGTCGAGTGCCTGCAGGGCTCGACGAGCATCCGGGCTGCCCGTCTGCCACGCTTCCAGAATGCGAGCTTCCGACGATTCACATTGAGGAATCACCACCACAAACGGGAAGTTTTTGCGAGGGAGGATGTAAGGTGCCAACCCGGCAGTCAGCGTCACACGATTGTCCTTGCCCCGTTCGCCCGCCCCGTGCAGGAACAAAATCCCGGGCATCGGGGTATCTGGACGCCAGCCTGCCGGTACGTAGACGACGTACTTGTGTTCGCCGGTTTCGTCCTGAAGCGTCTGGTCGACGAACTTACCAGTCGCTTCCTGAGCAAACAGCGGCTGCATTGCTCCAAGGACGAACAGGCACGCGGCAAACAGCTTACGGTAGCTGAAGTTGTGAAAAGTCACGTTGCTATCTCCAAAAGCGCGAGTCAATCGCGCACGTTGAGCGGTTGGCCAACTTCGGCAGATTCTGCCGTCATCTTTCGTCGGCAATCTCTTCAAGTCAACCACATGGGTAATTCACAAAAACCATTACTGATCCATAAGGTCTGCTGGAAATATCGATTACGCTTGCGGTGACGGCAGGGGGCAGAGCATCGTATGATACGGTTCCGTAGACTTCGTGCGGGATTCTGGTCTCGGAATGAGTGAGAATTCTGGAAGTAGTCATCACTTACGCCGAGTCATCTGAATCGGCGTCAGATGATTCGACGTGTGTTTTCAAAGGAAGACTGGCTGGCATGGCTGCTGAAACTCGTCTTTTCAATCGCGAACTCAGTTGGCTGGAATTCAATCAGCGAGTTCTGGATGAAGCTCAGACCCCTTCGATTCCGCTGCTGGAGCGGTTGAAGTTTCTCGCGATCACAGCGTCGAACCTTGATGAGTTCACGATGGTACGCGTCGGTAGCCTGCAACTGGTCCAGGCGCAGGGGGACACCCGCACTGATCCCGCTGGCTTGACCGCGTCCGACCAATTGCTGGCGATTGGCGAACGGATGCGCGGGTTCACCGCCGAACAGTACCGTTGCTACTTGACGGAACTCGAGCCCGCACTGTCTCAGGCAGGACTGCGACGTGTTCGGCCAAACGAGTTGAATGACCGTCAGTCACAACACATTCAAACTCTCTTCGAGCAAGAGATTTTTCCGGTACTGACTCCACTGGCTATTTCACTCGCACGCGTCGCCGACGAAGCTCAGCGTCCAGCTCGCAAGAAGACAACCAAAAAGAAGACCGTCCCCGCTCAGTCTCCAGGGATCGCCGACCGGCCGGTTTTCTTTCCCGATGCAGATGTCCCGTCTTTTCCATTGCTGATTAATCAATCGCTTAATCTGTGTGTTCGATTGGCACCCGCAGCCGGTTCAGAACTCCCCCGTTTCGCCATCGTTCCGTTTGGACGAAATCGCCAGCGATTTATCACGTTGCCGTCGGAAAGCGGATTCAGTTTCATTCTGCTCGAAGAAGTGGTCGCAAGGTTCCTCGCCGATCTGTTTCCGGGTGAAACTGTTGAAGAGTGCGTCCCCTTTCGAATTACTCGCAACGCTGATATGGAACTTCAGGAGGATCAGGCATTCGACCTGTTGTCCGAGATGCAGGAAATCGTCAACGCACGGCGACAAAGTGCCTGTGTGCGACTGGAAGTCGCAGATCATGCAAGTGCGACCGTTCGCGAATTCCTTCAGACAGCCGTTGATGTTGCCGATGAATGGGTCTTTCCAAGCCCCGGTCCACTCGATCTGTCGGCATTCTTCCGCCTGACAGATTCTCAGGGTTTCGATGCGTTACGCTACGAAGCCTGGCCAGCAACCCCCTCACCACAGATCGATCCTGCCGAAAGCATTTTTGTTTCGATCGCCAAGCAGGACATCCTGCTCAATCACCCGTACGAGAGTTTTGATCCCGTCGTTCGGTTGATCGAAACCGCGGCCGACGATCCCGATGTCCTCGCTATCAAGCAGACGCTTTATCGCACCAGTGCCAAGAGCCCGATTATCGCGGCTTTGAAGCGTGCCGCTCAAAAAGGAAAATACGTTACTGCAATTGTCGAGCTGAAAGCGAGATTCGATGAACAGCGCAACATTGAATGGGCTCGCGATCTGGAACGCGCCGATGTGCAGGTGATTTACGGCGTCAAGGGCCTGAAGACACATGCAAAGGTTTGCCTGGTTGTTCGGCGCGAGCCGCAGGGGATTCAGCGCTACGTTCATTTTGGGACGGGAAACTACAACGAAATCACCTCGCGCATTTACAGCGATGTGTCGCTGATGACCTGCAACGAGGATCTCGGGGCGGATGCGACGGCGTTCTTTAATACGGTCACGGGGTATTCACAACCACAGCGGTTCCGCCAGCTTGAAATGGCCCCGATCGGCCTGCGTGACAAACTGCTGGAAATGATCGAAGCTGAAACCGATCGCAAGCGACACGGCCAGAAGGCTCAAATTCAGGCGAAGTTCAATGCCTTGGTCGATGAACAGATGATCGAGGCGCTTTATGCGGCATCACAAGTCGGAGTGAAAATCCGGCTGAATATTCGCGGCACGTGTTGCCTGCGTCCGGGCGTTCCCGGCCTGTCTGAAAATATCACGGTGACCAGTGTCATCGACCGGTTCCTGGAACACAGTCGAATTCTGTACTTCTATCATGGGGGTGACGAACGTCTGTTTATCTCCAGTGCAGACTGGATGCCACGGAATCTGGACCGCCGGGTCGAATTGCTGGTTCCTGTTGAAGATCCCGCAGCCCGAGCAAAACTGATGACCATTCTGAAGACGAGTTTTCAGGACAACGTCAAATCGCGTCGTCTTCTGCCCGATGGCCGGTATGAACCTGTGAAGCCAACTTCCAGCGGCAAGGTTCTTCGCAGCCAGGAAGAACTCTATAGACGTGCCGTGCAGGAAATCGAAGAAGCGGAACGCGCCCGGCTCTCGATGTTTGAACCCCATCGACGACCAGGTTCCGACGAGTAAAACAAACAATGAAGACTCTTTTGTTACTGCGGCACGCCAAATCGAGTTGGGAAGACGCAGCCCTGCCTGATCATGACCGTCCGCTCAAGCCGCGCGGAGTCAAAGCGGCTCGACGAATCGGACGATTGTTACGCGAGCAGAACCTGATCCCGGAACGGATTCTCTGTTCGACGGCAACGCGCGCCATAGAAACATTACGCCTGGTCGAAGAAGAATCGCAGCAGCAGGCTGCGACCGAGTTCATCGCAGCCCTGTACCATTGCTCGCCTGGCGAATTCATCACATCGATTCATGGTGTTGAAGCCGACGTCAACAGTGTGATGATTGTCGGCCATAATCCCGGCATGGAAGAGTGGCTGCAAAATCTCATTGGAAAGCCAGAAACCATGCCAACAGGATGCCTGGTTCAGATGGCACTGCCGTTAGACGATTGGTCTCAAGTGACAGAAAGCACTCGCGGAGAGCTGATCAATACCTGGAGACCGCGTGAGCTGAAGGACTGAACGCCAGATCCATCAGTGGAGAACACAAGTGTAGGGGTAGCCCGGTAGCACAGTGCCAACCAGACGTTGATTGCACAGCACCCATCAGCCGGAACGCGCTAGCGTCCGGTTCC
>JBAWWJ010000232.1:0-12231 GCA_037146815.1 Planctomycetota bacterium | reverse complement strand
GTTTTCGCGAGCAACCGTCGCTTCTCGCAGGGATGCCAGTGGAGGGCCTTCAACGACGATGCCCGTCAGGCCGTGTGCCCCAAGAAAATCGACGACCGACTCGACCTTGATCGCGAGTTGCCGGGAAACGCCGTCATGGACACGAATCCGGGGAAAGAGTCCCTGATGGTGTTCCCAGACGACTGTCCCTGATGCTCGATCCGCGCGAATGTAGCCGACGTCGCTCAATTCCAGAAGGACAGGATCGTCATCGGGTAGTCCGAAGTGATCGAGCCAGTCGACCAGTCGCGTCCCCGTTTCGTTCAGCATGCGCTGAGACAATTCTGCCGCAAACGAACATCCTGCCAGGGACTCGTTCAGAAGCCGCTGGATCAGTTGCGCAGTCGCTGGCTGCGGGGTCCATGTGAATTCCGTCAATGCGGCCAAGAGATCGTTGGTTGAATTGGGCGCGGCTGGCATTTCACAAACTCCTTTGATGCCTATAATTGGCGATGTCCAAAACGGGACTCCTGCATATCAGCCTTCAACGGTCTTCGGGCAGCGGGAAATTCCCAATTCAAGCATCGCTGATCATCCATCGTCAGAATTATTGTCTCTTCAGCCGAGTTTGACGAGTCGACATGTAAGGGAAATCATGACCAACGTCTTGTTGCTGGGGGCCGGTACGATCGGACGCATGATCGCCATGTTGCTGACACAGTCGGGCGATTACCAGGTCCGGATCGGCGATACGAATGCCGAGGCCCTGGATCGCCTTAAGAAGCGACTGGGGGTCGAGACCGTTCTGGTCGACGCATCCAGTCCCGAGCAACTTGCCAGTGCGATGAGCGGGATGCATGCGGTGATCTCGGCATTGACGTTCAGTCTGAATCCAGCCGTCGCCAGAGCGGCTCTGCAGGCGGGGATCAGCTATTTTGATCTGACCGAAGATGTCGAAACGACGGCCACCGTTCGTTCGCTGGCTCAGCAGGCCCGACCGGGCCAGATCTTTATGCCACAATGTGGCCTGGCTCCTGGCTTCGTCGGAATCGTGGCCAATCATCTGGCACAACGCTTCGATTCGCTCGATTCGCTGCTGCTGCGAGTCGGTGCTCTTCCAGAGTTTCCCACCAATTCGTTGAAGTACAATCTGACGTGGTCAACGGATGGATTGATCAACGAATACTGCAATCCCTGCGACGTGATCCATCAAGGCAAGCGTCAGGATGTCTGGCCGCTGGAAGGTTTAGAGCATCTTTCGATTGATGGTGTCGAATATGAAGCCTTTTCGACATCGGGTGGACTCGGAACACTCTGCGAGACCTATCAGGATCAGGTCCGCGAGCTGAACTACAAGACAGTCCGATATGTGGGACACCGTGACCGGATGCTGTTTCTGCTGGATGAGTTGCGGTTGCGAGAGCAGCGCGGATTACTCAAAGAGATTCTGGAAAATGCATTGCCACGAACGTTGCAGGATGTGGTGATCATCTTCTGTACAGCGACGGGCATGCGAGACGGCGAGCGGGTTCAGTTGTGGGATGCGAGAAAGGTCTACCACCAGACTCATGGTGACGAAGTCTGGAGCGCGATCCAGATCACAACCGCAGCGGCGATCTGTGCTGCCCTTGATCTACATGTCGGTGGAAAACTTCCTGCCACCGGTTTCGTCCGTCAGGAACAGGTGGCATTTCCTGAATTCCTGGCGAATCGATTTGGGCAGCATTACGTCGGACCGGGCGTCAAGACGGACACGTAGCAGCCTGCCAGTTTTCAAGGACATTTTTCCAGTGTTCTAAAAGCTGCGTGGCGGCGCGATCGACGCTGAATTCGGTCAGTGCACGTTGACGGGCAGCAAGACTCATGGTTTGCCTGCAGTCGGCGTCCTGCAGGAGATCAATGACTGCTCGGGCCAGCAGTTCCGGATCGCGCGGGGGAACGAGGCGACCGGTGACGGGATCGACCACGATTTCGGATGTTCCCCCGACATCTGTTGCCACAACCGGGACCCCACACGCGGCCGCTTCCAGCAGGACGCGGCCAAACGGTTCCTGGTTTGCCGGATGAACGACGAGTTGAATCTCATTCAGTAGCGTCGCAATGTCCGCTCGATATCCCAGTCGATGCAGGTGAGGAGCGAGCCCCTGTTCAGTAAACTGATCCGTAATGGACTGTTCGAACGCGATGCTTTCCGCCTTGGTCGACGAACGTTCGCCGATCAGCAGAAAATGAACATCGGGAACGGCGCGGACAATTGCAGGTGCCGCTGCTGCCAAGGTGTCCTGTCCCTTGCGCAGTCCAATCTGTCCGATCATGGCGATCAGACGTGAATGAGCAGGCAATTGCAATTCACGGTGCAACCAGCCTTCAGGAGATCGGGGTCGAAACTGCTCCAGATCCAACCCGTTTCGCACGACGGCAATCCTTTCGTGATCGAGACCCCGACCGGCATGGTGATCGCGAGTCGCCTGTGAGACGGCGATCAGTCGTTGATTGCGGTTGAGATCAGCCATGGCTGCATTGCTGAGGTGCAGGATGTCGCGCAGATGCGCGGTCGTCGGAATTGCCAATTGGCACGCCAGACGTCCCGTCAGTCGTCCCATCGCCAGGCTGTTGGCATGGAGCAGAACGGGATCCGCGAGACCGATGGCCTCGATCAAAGCTACGTCACCATTGGCGGGCGTCCAGGGGATCACGCGGATGTCTCGCGACGCGAGAGATTCGGACAGTCGACCTTCACCGGGAGCGATCGCCACAAACTCGAAGTCTGCAGTCTGAGTCCGCAGCCAGTCGAGGCATGCCAGCATCGATCGCTCGCCCCCATTCAGCGTGGCGTATTCAAAGAGGAGTGCGATTCGGGCAGGCTTCGTTTTCGGTTTCATGTCGCTTATAGTATCGACCCGGATCGGAAGTTTCCGGTTCGAAAAGCGATGGTGGCCAGTGATGCGTGACGGCCCGAAATCGCGAACCTTTGGCCCAAGGGATGTGGGTTTGAGTGGCAAGAATCAGGAGACTGGGACATGATGAATTCGCGAACCGCGATCGCTGCCGGCCTGTTGCTGTCAGCAGTTTTGGGACTGACGATTAATCTTACGCAGGGAACTACTTCGATGGGCGATGAAGCCAAGGGACCAATGCTGGTCCACAATGTCTACTTCACGTTGAAGGACGGAACACCAGAAAATACTCAAAAGCTGACCGATGCCTGCTTTAAGTATCTGAAGAATCATCCGGGCGTCGTCTTCTTCGCTGCCGGGCCACTCGTTTCAGAGCTGGATCGACCGGTCAACGTCCGCGATTTCCACGTCGGTCTGCATGTGATCTTCAAATCGAAGAAGGATCACGACACATACCAGACGGCACCTGACCACCTGAAGTTTATCGAAGAAAACAAGCCAACCTGGGACAAGGTTCGAGTTTTCGACACCTATTCCAAGAGCTGAAGTTTCGGCGCAGCCCGATCGGTGCAGTCCGTTCGGCGCGAGTCTATCGAGCGATGTTCGGCGCGGGTCTCCCGACCCCGCCGAAACGCCCGACCGAAGGTCTCCTCTTCAAGTGTGCGATTCTCCTCGCGTTCCTTCGCAAAACGCCAGTGCAGCCTCGCCCCCTCGCCTTTGAATGATTCTTGTCACTCGGCGACCCATGACCTCCCGCGTCACCTCAGCGATCTCTGCGCCCTCCGCGTTTCTACCGATTTGCTTTTTGAAACGCAGAGGGCGCAGAGATCGCTGAGGTGAGAATTGAATTCATTCGGCCGTGAGCGAATTCAAATGGCCGGAAGCTGCGAAATCGAAATATTTGAACCCTTTAATGTGACCTGTCCAACGCCAACCCCTTTGACTGAAGCCCTGTGCTTTGTTCAAGTTGACAGCCCATAAGAGACCGACAATTGCGACAATGCCGTGGGTTTGACATGATCTCATTCATCAGTTTGCTGCAATCGCTCCGACCCCAGTCACGCAACATCAACCGTAAACGTAATATCTGACAGAGTCACTGTTTCGAGAGACAGGCATTCATCACGATGGGCGACCCGAAACCGTCTGCACCCCCAAAGCAGGGCTGGGTCGCGACGTTTGTGACTCGTTTGTGCATCATCGCCTGGTGCTCCGCTGTGCTGACCGAAATCCTGCCGCGCAGCATGGTTGAATCGCTGGTGATCGTCATTGGAACTCAGGCCTGCATTCTGGGTTTGCTGGCCTGTTTCATTGTCGGTCTGCGGTTCCGTCAGGGGATCTTCATACTCCTGTTCGTGACAACGTCAGTGCCGGCGGCATACTTTGCTGTCGTGTTGCGAGAGATCGCCCGCCTCAAAGGTTGGCTGACGTGAATTTTCCTCATCGCAAGCGCGACAAATACGTTCACTTCGAAGACGCACGGCCGACATCCGAAAAATGAATGTCCTGCTGATTGAGGATAATGATCCATCAGAGTGGCTGCCTGGCGATTGCTGCAAGTTATTTCTCTGTATTCACTTGTGGAATGGGTTTTGTGGCGAAAAACCACAGGCTTGACCGAAGTGGCTCGCCGATCCCATAATTCCTTGTTCCCTCCGGTGCCTTCCTCCCAAAGTCCAGTCTGTCCAGCCGCTCTCTGAAAGTTCTGCCGATGCTGAAGAAAACTGAGTTGGAAGAGTTCAAGCGACACCTGCTGACTCTGCGGGCACGCATTCGTGGAGATGTCAAACACCTGACGGACGAGGCGTTGAATCACAACGAAAGTGGTTCGGAGTCGAAATCGCCGACACACCTGGCAGAGTTGGGAACAGAAACTTACGAACAGGATTTCGCCCTGCGTCGCGTTGAAAATGAACAGGAAGTTCTCGACGAGATCGAAGAGGCGTTACACCGTATTGAAGACGAATCTTATGGGATTTGTACCGGCTGCAAGGAAGCCGGTCGTGCCATCTCGAAATCCCTGATCCCTAAGGCGCGGCTACGGGTCATTCCGTACGCCAGGAATTGCGTCGAATGCGAACGGAAGCGCGAAGAGAACGCCTAGAGTCTGAAGTCGTCACAGACACCACTGGTAGTTCCACTCCCTCCCCATCAGGAGCGAGCTCGGGGACGTCCGTACCGTCCCGGCCCCCGGCAATTCGCCTGTTGGTGGTTGTGGCACTCGCCATTGTTGGACTCGGCTGGGACTTGTGGACGAAGCAGGAGGTCTTCGCACAGATCGGTTATCCCGGTGTGACACCTGTCTGGAAGGGCCAGATTGCTGGCGTATCCATCCGGTTTGAGCTGGCAACGACATTCAATCACGGGGCATTGTGGGGGATGGGCCAAGGCCAGACCTGGCTATTCGCATCACTCAGTTTTGTCGCCATCGCGGCGATTGCCTATTTCTTATGGAACCGGCAGGCGATTGCATCACGATGGCTGACGGTCGTGACAGGACTGTTGCTGGCAGGAACTCTCGGAAATCTCTTCGATCGACTCGGCTTGCATCGGTATCAGGATGACAAGGGAGCGATTGTTTACGCCGTGCGTGACTTTTTGGACTTCTGGTTCTTTAACGACTCGTTCCACTGGGCGACGTTCAACTGCGCGGACATTTACCTGGTGGTTGGTGCCTGCATGCTCGTGATTCACTCATTCTGGGTTCCAGCGGATGCTACGTGATATCCAAGTGAATGGAGTGCAATTTCGAGTCGCCGACGAAGGGCTCGGTCCGGTCATTCTGTTCGTACACGGCTTCCCATTGAACCACTCGATGTGGCAGGCACAGATCGAAGAGTTTTCCAGAACTCATCGTGTGATTGCTCCTGATCTGCGCGGATTTGGGGGGACCGACGGAGCACTCTATTCCGTTTCCATGGAACAGTTTGCAGACGATCTTGCCGAGTTGCTGGATGCTCTCGCTGTCGAAGGCCCTGTCATCTTCTGCGGTCTTTCGATGGGAGGGTACATTGCCTGGCAATTCGCTCAGCGCCATCGAAATCGACTTTCCAAACTGATTGTCTGCGATACTCGAGCGGCCGCCGATTCTCCTGAGGCCGCAGCAAATCGACTGAAGATGGCTGATATCGTTTTGCGGGAAGGTCCTGAACCGGTCGCCTGGGCGATGATGCCGAAGCTGTTCGCACAGTGCAGTTCTGATCGCTGCCCAGCCATTGTCGCCAGTGTTCGACAAATGGTGATGACGTCAAATCCTGTCGCGATTGCGGCAGCTCATCGCGGGATGGCTGTCCGTCCCGATGTGACCGGATGGCTGCCAACACTCGATCTGCCGACGCTGGTCTTGTGCGGGGAACATGATGCCATTTCGCCAGCCAGCGAAATGAAGTCGTTTGCCGAGTTGATCCCCGACGCCGAATTTGCACTCATCGCAGATGCCGGACATATGGCCCCGATGGAACAGCCGCAGGCTGTGAATGCCGTACTGCGGCGATTCATCGAGTCCTGAAACCTCGCTCTGCCGGGTTCGAAAGTCATTCCCTCGGCAATGGGAATCGACAGTCCCCTTGGAAGCGGTCCCGTCGTTCGAATAGAATCCTGTTGATTGTTTCACGGAAATCTCTTCGAATTGATATCGGATTCCCATGCTGCGAATTTCGAACTTCTTCGCGTGTTTGATCAGCTTGACTGTTTCCTCGTTGGCGATGGGACAACCTGCAACAACTGTTGATCCTGAACACGCTGCCAAGCGGACCAAAGGTCTGGAACTGTTTCGTACGGACGTGCGAAAGATTCTGAAGGACAAATGTGTTTCCTGTCACGGCGGTGATACGTCCGAAGGAAAGCTCGATCTGGCCACGCAAGAAGGCTTGCTCAAGGGGGGCGAGCGAGGTCCCGCGGCAGTGATCGGACGGGGCGACAAAAGTCTGCTCACCCGCTTGATCCGGCATCAGCAGGAACCTCACATGCCCAAGGACGAGCCCAAGCTGTCTGAGCGTGAGATCTCGGCTGTTGTGAACTGGATTGATCTGGGGGCTCCTTACGATGAACCGCTGGTGGCTCGTAAGCTAGAGACGAAAAAGTGGACTGAGCGAAAGGTGAATCCAGATTCCAAATCGTTCTGGTCATTTCAACCGCTGAAACGAGTCGCCCCGCCTGCTCCGGCCGACGCCAATGGCTGGTGTCAGTCGCCGATTGACCGGTTTATTCTCGCCAAACTGAACGAGGCGAAGTTGCATCCGAATCAATCCATTGGTAGAGCCGCATTGATTCGCCGGGTTTATTTCGACATCACGGGCCTGCCACCTTCGGCGGCGGAAGTCAGCGCGTTTGAGAACGATTCTCGTCCCGACGCGTATGAAAGAATGATCGAACAATTACTTGCCGATCCACACTATGGAGAACGCTGGGGGCGATTCTGGCTTGATCTGGCTCGATTCGCGGAAAGCCACGGGTTTGAACATGACTATGATCGCCCCTCCGCCTTTCACTACCGTGATTTTGTTGTCCAGGCACTGAATCAGGGGATGCCCTATGATCAATTCGTGCGCTGGCAACTGGCGGGTGATGAACTCGCTCCGAACGATCGCCAGGCGATGATGGCGACCGGCTATCTCGCTGCAGGGGTCCACTCGACTCAGATCACCAAAAACGAAGTGGAAAAGCATCGCTACGACGAGATGGATGACATGCTGAACACGGTCGGCACATCGATGCTCGGGTTGTCGATCGGTTGTGCCCGGTGTCACGATCACAAGTTCGACCCGATTCCACAGGCCGATTATTATCGGTTGCTCTCGACATTCACGACGACGATCCGCAGCGAAGTGGAACTCGACTTCGACCCGGAAGGTTTCCAGCGAGCCCGGACCGAATTCGAAAAACGACAGACACCGTTCGATCAAGCTGTTCGTGACTATGAGCTGACGCAGTTGCCTGCACGGTTTGCCGAATGGCAGGCCAAACGCGCCGCAACACCAGAAAAGACATCCGATTCTCCCTGGATGATTCCAGCCGGGATCCAGTTCAAATCTCATGGCGGAGCGACGTTTACTCAACAGCCCGATTCGTCCTGGCTGGCTGCGGGAACGAATCCGGCCAACGACCATTGGACCATCAGCTTTGAAACAGGACTGCGCGATATCCGATCGATTCGACTGGAAGCCCTCGCTCATCCGTCGTTTACTCGTTCTGGTCCGGGCCGTGCCGGGAATGGGAATTTTGCACTGTCAGAGTTCTACGTCACGATCCGTCCAGTCGGTGGTGCGAACGAGACATCCAGGCCAGTCAAGCTGACGACCGCTCGCGCGACGTTTGAGCAAAAGGGGCTGCCAGTCGCCGCTGCGATTGATGATAACACTCAATCGGCCTGGGCTGTCGACCCGGAATTCGGCAAGGATCACGCCGCTGTATTTGGCGTAGCCGAACCGTTTGGATTCGAAGCCGGAACGGTGGTAACCGTCACTCTGAAATTCAATAACAACACTCAACATTCGATCGGGCGACCACGCCTGTCGATCTCGCAACAGGCTGATGCTCCTGTCGTCAGCGGCGGAGCCCTCGACGAAGTATTACTGACGGTCTTGTCGAAGCCGTTCGACAAACTGACGGCTGAAGAAAAGAAGCGAGCTTTCGACTGGTATAAACCACAAGATGAGGGCTGGCGAAAACTCGAAGAACGCCGCGCCACACATGCCGCTGAGGCACCCAAGCCGATGTTGCAAAAGGTGTTGGTTGCGACGGAAGGGCTGCCACCGGTTAAGTTGCATACTCAGGCTGAGTCCGAGTTCCTGAAGGAAACGCATTTCCTGCGACGCGGCGAACCGAATCAGAAGGAAGCCGTGGCGAATCAAGGGTTCCTGCAGGTCTTGATGTCCAATGCCGATGCGCCACAGTTATTTCAGACGACACCTCCCGCAGGTTGGAGAACGTCGTTCCAGCGAGTTTCGCTGTCGAACTGGATACTGGACCGAGAAGCGGGGGCCGGCAATTTGCTCGCTCGGGTCATCGTCAATCGGCTCTGGCAACATCATCTCGGACAGGGAATTGTCGCGACCCCGTCAGACTTCGGTACGCGTGGTGAACTGCCAACGCATCCGGAATTGCTCGATTACCTGGCGGGCGAGTTGATCCGCCATCAGTGGGACTTGAAGTCGATCCACCGCTTGATCCTGACGAGCGCCGTCTATCGGCAATCGTGCGACACCGACGAACGCCGAGCCTCCATCGATCGCGAAAACCGCCTGTACTGGCATCGACCAAGACGTCGACTGGAAGCGGAAGCGATTCGCGATGCCGTGCTGGAAGTGAGTGGCCAGTTGGATGATCGCCTGTACGGGCCAGGGAAGCTGGATGAAGGGCATCGTCGCCGCAGCCTGTATTTCACTGTCAAGCGGAGTCAATTGATGCCTTCGATGACGGTATTCGATGCTCCTGATGGAACGACTCCGGTGGCCGACCGTCCCCAAACGACGATTGCTCCCCAGGCATTGCTCCTCATGAATAATCCACAGATTCGCGAAGCATCGCGCCAGTTTGCGGCCCGATTGCAGGGGGATGCTGCCAAGTCACCGCCGGATGCTGTGCGTCTGGGTTATCTGTCGGCAGTTGGTCGCCAACCGTCGGCCGAAGAACTGGCGGGTGCGGTGGAATTCTTGTCGCAACAGGCCGCGTCATATTCACCGGGTGATACAAAGTCGGGAATGAACCGGGCTCTGGTTGACTTTTGCCAGGTGTTGTTCTGCCTGAATGAATTCATCTACGCGGAGTGACCACCATGGCAACCGTGATTCAAGACCAACCATAAGAGATCTTTGCCTCATTGGAGTTCTTCAACATGACATTTCCAGGCATTTTCGGAACACCGACCCCCGAGTTTGGTTCGCGCCGCAACTTTTTGAAGCAGGCGGGAAACGGGTTTGGCTCTTTGGCGCTGGCAGGTCTGCTGTCTCAGGAAGGACGGCTTTCTGCTGCGACGACATCCAGTCTGAATCCATTGGCACCTCATCCGGGACATTTTCCCGGCAAGGCGAAGTCCGTGATCTGGTTGTTCATGAACGGTGGACCCTCGCAGGTCGACACGTGGGACTACAAACCCGAATTGGAAAAGCGGGACGGAAAGGAACTGGCGGGATTCGATCAGACGACCGGATTCTTTGCCGGTCAGGGTGGTCCGCTGATGAAGTCGCCGTTCAAGTTCGCTCAACACGGCGAATCGGGAGCATGGGTCAGCGAAATCTTCCCGCAGATGGCCAAACATGTCGACAAGATGGCCTTCGTCTATTCGTGCTGGACCGACTCCAACAACCATTCGCCTGCTCTGTTCCGAATCAACACGGGTTCCGCTCGACAAGGGAGCCCCTGTGTCGGGGCTTGGGTGACGTACGGACTGGGGAGCGAAAGCCAGAACCTGCCGTCGTTCATGGTGATGTACGATACACTCGGACGGGGAATTCCCAAGGGCCACGCTCAGAACTGGGGAGCGGGTTATCTTCCCAGCATCTTCCAGGGAACAGCGTTAAAGCCGCAGGGGGATCCGATTGAAAATTTGAATCGATCCCGCGATTTGACGGAACCGCAGCAGCGTTCACAACTCGATCTGCTCGCTCGTTTGAATCGGACGCATCTGGAACAGCATGCCGCCGAGTCGGAACTCGCTGCGCGGATCGAGTCGTTCGAACTCGCTTACCGTATGCAGATGGCCGCTCCTGAAGCCTTGGATCTGAGCAAGGAATCCGCAGAGACGCAGAAGCTCTATGGTCTGGATAACCCGAAATGTACCCATTTTTCGAAGCAATGCCTGATCGCTCGGCGGATGGTAGAACGCGGCGTCCGGTTCGTGCAGATCTATTCGGGAGGTATGGAAAATGAACGAAGCTGGGATGGTCATGCAAACATTGGAGCGAACCATACCGGGTTTGCCCAGGAAACCGATCAACCCATCGCTGCGCTCCTGACAGACCTCGCCGAACGCGGCATGCTCGATGAAACCCTGGTGATCTGGGGTGGCGAGTTCGGGCGTTTACCCCTAGTTCAAAAGGGAGGGACCGGCCGCGATCACAATCCGCATGCGTTCACCTGCTGGTTTGCCGGGGGAGGAATCAAGGGTGGCACATTGTACGGCGAAACCGACGAGATTGGTCACAAGGCGTTGATCGATCGCGTCAGTGTGAACGATATCCATGCCACGGTCCTGCACACGCTGGGATTGAATCACGAAAAGCTGACGTACCGCTACAATGGCCGCGATTTCCGCCTGACCGACGTTTCCGGCCGCGTTGTGAAGGAGATTTTGAAAACTTCGTAGTGTCAGCGGCTTTCGGGGCATCCGAAATCACTCGTTCGTAACCTGAATTGACGAATTTGTAATCGCATCGTATACCCCGACTGGATCTGTTCGAATTCCCGGTGTCGAAAGTGTTTCTCGTGAGTGACCCCTTCCCAAGGCCGATGAGTGCGGATGAAGTCGAAGCGATGCTTCGAACGGCGCGGGATCACGAAGCGAAGAACCGTTCGGACATCGTGTCAGATGAACCGCTTGGTCCCGGTGATGTTCAGCATTTGCGGAATACATCTCACGATGATGATGTTCCTTCTGCTCACGAATTCTGGCCCTACGCCACGCCATCGGCCGAAGAAACTTTGAATCAGGCTGAGCAGCATCTGGCTGCTGCCATGTCACCTGAAGGCGTTTCTGCCAAGGAATCTGTGTCGCCGCCCGCCGCAGAATTCCAGGCGTTCGCTCCTACAAGCCATGCGGCGCCTCGCTCGCCACTCGGTCCCAACGGCCTGCCGCTGTCGGTCGTCGGCGACATCGAAGTGGATGTCACGCTGGAGCTCGGTGGAGCGGAACTGACGATCGAAGATCTGCTCGCCCTGCGCGAAGGCTCTGTCGTCACGCTGGATAAAGAAGCGGGTGAACCGATCGACATCCTGGCCAACGGCCGACTGATCGCTCGTGGTGAAGTCATTGTTGTCGACGACAAATTCTGCGTTCGAATCTGCGAAGTCATTGGCTCGTAGTGGGTACATTTTGGCAACCCGAACGGACAGCGGGACACGGCCTCTCCCTTGGATGTTGGCTTGCGGGCATATCAAAGTGGTCAGGCCGGTCAAGACTCTTTGTTTCCTTCAAAGAGTCTTGGCCCCTTTGTTCTAACGTAACGACCTCTACCCGTCGTTTCCAACATCAAAGAGTCCCGCCAAAAACGTCCGTCCTTCCGCCCGTAGACCTCCGTAGACCTGTAACTAAGTTCAATCGCACCAGCCCCAGCTACCAATACTCACAATCCAGAAGTGCTCTTCAACTCCAACGGAGTTGCGTCTTAAAGCCCAGGGTTGCTCACGAAGTGAGCTA
>JBAWWJ010000231.1:0-12382 GCA_037146815.1 Planctomycetota bacterium | reverse complement strand
AACCTCGGTCGCCTACCAGAACCGAAATCCACCCATAGATTCTGCTAACGAGGCCAAAATTTAAATATCGACAAGGTCGGCTGAATAAGCCGATCCCGAAATGACACGAACACTCCCATGTACATCGGCGTTTCAGTTGGCCGATACCAGCCCCTTTCATGTCCCCAGGCGGACTTGCTGGATATTTTCTGGCCACGATACACCACGTGAGCGAGTTCCGAACTGGTACCAGTTCTAGCGTTCACTCTTGTCAGAATCTGTTCTGACCGGGGGCAGAGAACTGTCGTTAAAGGCTGCGGCGTTCTGATGCATGCAGGCAAAATTGCTGCCCGTTCTTCGTGAGACGAATTCGACAAACCTCCCAAAATCATGGTCAAATTGACGCGAAAACCTCTTTTGCAATTCCATTCGGCTTTGGCACGAGTTGAGCACCAATTAAGTAAGGCAATGCTGGTTTCACGTTTGTCGGATGGCCTTGTGACAGAGGTTGAACCATGTCCAATGATTCTGTCCCACCTGAATCGATGGAGTATCGGGAATCTGAACAGCCCACCGCAACTTCAGCGAACCGACAGTCCGTTTTACATCGCCTGCCACGACTGATCTGTTCGCAGAATCCGTTTTACCTGCTGAGCGTCTGTTTTGTGATCCATGGAACAGCTCAGTGGTTTCATCAGGACAACGGAGATGCGTTTGCCTCGTGGCCGCTATTGGGTTTGATTGCTGGCTATATCGCGGTCCTGGCGACGACCGGGTTTGTGATCGTCCGATTCGGAAGGGTCTGGGATGATGCACGATCGATCTTGTTGCTGATTCTGTTGTTGTTCGTCGAATTGTCACTGATTTTTGACGAGACACTGGTCCGAGATCCGGAAGCGGGGCGCTTGCTATTGCTGGCCGGACTGGGATTCTCTGTCGTTTTGTCAGAAGTACTGCTGAGAGGTCTGCGAATCAGGCTGCCGTGGTTGTTCCGAATTCCCTACCACTTGCTGCTCGGTCTGCTGTTTCTGTATCCGTTCTGGTTGGTAATTCCAGGAATTCGATTATCGGCAGTGACTGTCGGCTGGCGTGTGCTGTTATTTCCTGTTGCCGCCAGCTTTTTACTACTGACAATGTTACCAGCGATTCGAAGTGGCCCAGAATTAACCCGCGAGAATGGGACTCCGTGGCTTTGGCCCTGGTATCCATGGTCCTTGTTTGTGTTTTTGGGGGTGTGCGTTGGCTTTCGAGCGTACGCACTCACGCTGTCGTTCGATGCCGTTCTGGGCTCATCCCTCACGGAAGCCATGGCGTTTGATTCGATCTTCGGAACCTATTTCCTGGTCCCTCTGGTCCTCGCGGTTGGCGTCCTGCTACTGGAGATTGGGCTGGTATCGAAATTAAATGGGCCTGTCAGTCTCGCCATGTACGTTCCATTCATCGGCCTGTTTCTCTCGCTTCCCTCAACATCATCGACCGGAGCCTATGACGAATTTCTCTCTCGTCTGATTCGCGATGTAGGATCTCCGATCTGGTTGACATTGATTACTGCCACCGTCTACTACATTCACACGATGATTCGCGGGGTCAAGTCGGCAGAGTTCTGCCTCGTGTTAACACTTGCTGCGGCAACTTGCGTCGATTCCAGCACGATCCATCTGCTCGTACCGTCCGCCCCTCAGTCGTGGCCGCTGGTATTACTCGCCGTCCTGGAACTCTCCCTCGGCCTCCGGAAATGGGGCTCACCCCGAGTTTTCTTCGGAATGTTGCTGGTGTCAATGCTGGTGTATTTCGAACTGAAATCTCAGAACCGTGCCTTGGCACTTGTGATCCTGTTGTCTTTGTCACTGACATCCGTTCTGTGTGTGGGGTTAATCTTTCGTGACGAATTCGCTCGTTTTCTGCGAGATGTGGGGGCGCCGCTGATTTCTGCGGCTATGGTGGGAACGATCGGTGCCGCTCACCTCACTCAATGCATTCCGGTCTGGTGTGTGCCTGCGGTTGGAGTGATACTGGTGTGTGTTGCCACCGGATATTCTGTCATTGCACAAATGAAAGTCTACAGATTGACCGCTTACGTGACGGGTTCTCTGGGGGCTGTCGAGATTACCGTACGCACAACCGTTCTTCTGATTCACGACAGCAACTGGGGTGGAGCGATGTCGTTTGCCATTGGACTCGGTTGGTTCGTGGTCGCAGTCCTGATCAGTTCCTGGAAGGCTGGTTGGCTTCACGGGCTTGTCGCGCACCTTCAATCATTACTAAAGGTCGAAGAGGCATCTATTTCTTCCGAGCGCCTTTAGGACCTGCAATTCAGAACGGCTTACCCGACTTTCCCTTTCAGGTAGGCTTCCGTCAGCGCTTCGCGTGGCGAGTCGAACATCATGCGGGTTTCACCGTGTTCAATGAGTTTTCCGCCGTCCCCCTCGGACCAGAGAAATGCGGACTTGTCAGAGATGCGGCGGGCTTGCGCCAGGTTGTGAGTGACTACGATCAGCGTACATTTAGTACGCAGCCTGACGAGTAATTCTTCGACGACACCCGTTGAAACTGGGTCGAGAGCGCTGCATGGCTCATCAAGCAGCATCATTTCGGGGTTGAGTACTAGCGCACGAGCCAGGCAGAGTCGCTGTTGCTGTCCTCCTGAGAGAGTCAACGCGGAGCGTTCCATTCGATCTTTGACTTCGTCCCACAAACCGACTTCAACAAGCGTCCGTTCAATTTTCTCGTTGAGCAAAGTTTGGTTCCGATATCCATGTTCACGCAATGGAAGTTCGAGGTTACGACGAATCGTCATTGGAAAGAGGATTGGTCGTTGAAAGATCATCCCGACACGATGTCGTAACTCCACAACATCTGTGTTTCGCTCAAAAACATCCATATCATCAATGCGAACGGAGCCGTCGACACGGCAACTCGGAATCAGGTCCGTCAAGCGGTTCAGGCTTGCCAACAAGCTGGTTTTGCCACTTCCCGAAGGGCCGAGGATTGCTGTGATCGTACAAGGCTCAAACGTCAACGAGACGTCTCGAAGGGCAACCTTGTCGCCGTATCGAATCGTCAGGTTCTTCGTTGTGATCATTGGTGTGGCTCGCGGCAACGGGTCGCGTATCGTCACGGGTGTTGAAGTTGTCATCAGGTGTGAGAAACCTCCCGATGAAGAAAGCTTGCCGCTAATTTACGGGCACTCACATTGATCACAACAAGACTTACGACGAGCACGAGCGCTGATGCGTATGCGTTCTCATTTCCACCGGGGACATTCATCGAAAGATCGTAAATATGAATCGACAATGATCGGCCGGAGTCCCCCAGGGATCGTGGCATCCGATCAACATAGCCACTTGTGAAAATCAGCGCTGCCGTTTCTGCGACCGCACGGCCGATTCCGAGGATCAGTCCCACGACGATCCCCAGCGATGCTTGCGGAATGATGATTCGGAAGACGGTCGACCAGCGGGAAAACCCTAAGGCTGCCGCAGCCTGTCGCTGAGATTCTGGAACGGCTCGGAAGCCTTCTTCCGCAGAGCGAATCAAAAGTGGAAGGACCATACAGGCGAGGGTCAGTCCGCCCGCTGCGATCGAGAATCGCAGTCCCAGAAATCGGCAAAAGAAGGCATTTCCAAACAGCCCGAAAACGATCGACGGCACACCTGCCAGAACGTCCAGGCTGCGACGGACCAGTCGACCAAATCGATTTTGCTCCGCCAGGAATTCACTCAACAGGATCGCAGTTCCAAGACCGATCGGCAGCGCGACGAACATGCAAACCGTCAGGATCAATCCTGTTGAAACCAGGATCGGACCGATTCCGCCTCCCCGCCCTGCTCGCACAGGAGATGCCGTGAGAAAGTGAATGATTTGTTCTGCAATCACAATCACCGATCGAATCCCGGTGACCTCGGTATCAACTGGCCAGAACGCTCCGCCTCCTCGAATGACGAGGTCACCCAGCAACCAGAGAAACAGACCTGCGATCGGGACCGGTGCCAGCCAGACACACGTATCGAAAAGGTGTGGAAACCAGGACTCACGTCGTGCCATGACGCAGCCTCCGGTTCACGATTTCCATTGTCGTAACGAGTAAGGTCACCAGGAATAGCAGGATCATTCCGCAAAAGAACAGGGACGCTCGGTGATCGCCCCGTGCATAGCCCATTTCCAATGCGATTGTCGCTGTCAGAGTACGTATGGGGTCGAACGGGCCTGATGGTACGCGGACAACGTTTCCGCAGACCATGACAACGGCCATCGTTTCTCCGATCGCACGAACCAGTCCCAGCAAAACTGCCGTCACCAGCCCCGACCTCGCGGCAGGGATCACCACAGACAAAGTTGTCGTTGCTCGCGATAACCCGAGCGCTGCTGCTCCCTGCAAGTAACTTCGCGGAACTGAGGCCAACGCGGCATCAGAAAGTAATGCCACGGTTGGCAGAATCATCAACGTCAGAATGACGATTCCCGTGAAAAGGCTTTGTCCTGGAGGATGAATTCTGGCGATGATCGGTACGAGTACGACAAGCCCCCACAATCCAAAGACTACGGACGGAACCCCCGCCATCAATTCAATCATCAGGCGATACCACCGGGCGACACGCAACGGGGCATAAAATTGACAAAACGCCGCCGAAAGAATTCCCAGTGGAGCTGCAACCGAAATCGCAGCAAATGAAGACAAGACTGTACCGATGAGTATTGGCAGGAGATTGAATTGGCCAAACGAGGCGTCGGCTGCCGGGTGCCATGATTCGTCGGTCATGAAGCGACTGCCACCGATATGAGTCAGTGCAGGAATTGACTCTCCGACAACGAACGCGCCGATGACGACGACAACCGAGCCCGCGATCACCGCCAGTCCGCTGAAGAGTGCCGTCAGCAATCTGTCTCTATTCGATCGGAACAAACGATAGCTCCCTCACCAGATCATGCACTTTCGGCGACGTTGCGAATTCGACGACGTCCTTGACGATCCCCTCAGGTTGCGACTTTGTCACCAGATGCAAGGTCCGTGACATCGGGAATGTTTCATTTGCGACATTCTTCACCGATGCCTCAATCCCTTCCAGTGGCAGCAGCCGAATTGGAATGCCACTTTCGCGATCGTATTCGGCGGTTCCGATTGAGACATAGCCGATCGCCAGCGGATTTCCAGCAACGGTCTTAACTCCCTGCTCGTTGTCACCGATCACAACGTCAGCATGAATCTTTCGCGTGTCGAGCTTGAAGTATCCGGCAAAGACTTCCAGCGTCGAGCGGCCTTCAGCTTTGTTGACGACCGTGATCGGTGCATTTGTACCCCCAACCTCTTGCCAGTTTCGAATTTCCCCAGTGTAGATGCCGATGATCTGTTCACGGGAAAGCGACTCGACCGAGTTATCTCGATGGACGATCAGACAGACCCCGTCACGTGCAATTCGAAATCGCTGCAGGTCATCCTCACCAGGCTTCAGGTCGCGAGAAACCATGCCGATATCGGCGAGTCCGCTGCGGGTGTCCGAGACACCACGCGACGACCCGCCCGACTGAATATCGATTCGAGTTCCTGGATTTTCATTCTCAAAGCGTTTCGCAATCTCGCTAAGCAGCGGTGCGAGTGTGCTTGCTCCCGTGATGGTGACCTGTTTGACTTCGACAGGCTGCGTTGGGTTAACCGCAGGTGAACTGTCTTCGCACCCCACCACAATGGCACAGGCAAGGACAATGACGCCAGAAACGGATTGGAATCGTCGGTTCATGAGCCTCACTGATCCTCGAAAGAAAGGACGCAGCAACCCAGGTTCACCGCTCGATCGTCACCTGCAGCACCGACGCCTGGCGCCAGTTGGTATAGCACGGCTTTCCCATCCCGCTGTGCCTGCACGAGACCAGCGTCGCGCAGAACTTTGAGGTGATGTGAAAGCAAGGTCGACTCGACATTCATTACGGAATTGATCTCGCCGACATGCTTGGGGCCATGCATCAACTGCTTGACGACCATCAGCCGCGTTTCGTCGGCCAGGACCCTGAGCCGATTCGCGCAGCTCGTCGTTTCTGACACTTCCATTCTTGTCCCCCTCTTCAACGTCAACGCGTTTGAGTTGAGTCAATTTTGAGTTGAGTTGCGGTTCATGTCAATTGTGCGAGAACACTTGTACGTGATGGATTGTTCCCGGGCTACCAAACGCTCGGGTTGGCAGTCGCGTTGCCAGCGACTTAATCAACCCGCGATCTGGCGCACGAACGGCAGGAATGCATTACCCAGGTTTTGAAAAACGTGGCAATGTCCGGTACCCGAACGTTTCTAGCCGATGATTTGTCGATCGGTTTCACAGATGACGTGGTACGCCGAAACGCTGTCCTCGGCAGCTCGTAATCGCTCCAGAAACTCGACGCTTTGCAGCATTCGTCCCAGACGTGCCAGCACATGCAGATGTGTTCGAGAATCTCGACAAACCACCAGAAAGAACAGGTCGGTCAATGCGCGGTTGGGTGCCCCGAAAGGGATTCCGGACATCGTCCGTCCAAATGCGACGACGGATTGGCCGAGAGCATCGGGAAGCGGATTTCGAGGGTGCGGGATGGCGACACCGTTTTCAAACGCCGTTGAGAGTACGGATTCTCGTTCCTGAATCGCCGTCAACAACGTAGCTGGCTGCCAGACTTCCCATGTACGGCCTGCGAGTTCCACCAGACTTTCAAGGACGGATCGCTTGGTCCTGGCTTCTAAAGGAACTTGAACCGTTTCCACTCGCAGTAACGCAGCTACTGGATGCGGGTCGTTCAGTTCCACCGATCGATGAGTCTGTTCAAGAACCGCCAGTTCACGATCCGTATATTCCCGCATCTCTTGTTCGAGCCAATGCGTGATCTCGGTGGGGTGGAACTGCCATTCCCCGGCAATCTTGCGGCCTGGAATGCGACCTCGATTGACGAGTTTCTCGATCTCGCGACGATCCCGCCCCAATTGGCGGGCCAATTCTTCAAGGCTGTACCAATCGTGTGACATTCGATGGATTCCAGACTGATATCAATTTGATCAACATCAGCCACTCAGGGGTGGGTCGTTCGCGGGGGGCGATTCAGCGGGGCGTCAGCAGTGTTCTGGCAGCGGGCTTCAATCTCGGCACAAACGTCCGGCCGACCGAATCCCCAGATCACCTGGGCTCACAAGTGATGTGCATGATTCAGCCGTGTGACGGCATTCGACGTTTGCAATCGTCGTTATATCGTGATCGTCTGCTCAGTCAGCCACAAGGCCGCTTCCCGGCATTTCGAGACGGTTTCGGAATAGTCGTCCGACCATCCGGTCGCTGAGCAGACCTGAACATCATAGTAGCCATCGAAACCGGCTGCCTGGAAGGAACGGATGATTTCATTCAGGGGAATCCCCCCCTCCCCCGGCATACAGCGATCGAATCGAGATCTCGGCGGTCGCTTGGCATCAGCAATCTGCACGATTCCAGTCATTTCTGCGACGGTGGGGATCCACTCGATCAATCGCTCTTCACCCATGAGTTGATATGTGTCAAAGGCGAGTCGCAGAGCGGGATGGCTTCCGTATCCGATCAATTCAACCGCTTCTTCGAGGGTGTTGAGGTAGGTCCAGGTTTTCGCGAAATACTGATGCATCGGCAGCAAACACAATTGGACACTGTTCGTTGCTGCGAAGTCTGCGAGCTCCGCGAGGGCATTCAGCAGGCACCGACGACTGTGCTTCACTGTGTGTCCGTTGCGAGTTCCACTGACAACAATCAGGTTCCTGGCACCGAGCGTCGCTGCGTCAATGATGGCATCGCGAGCGTCTGCGATCGCATCAGCGTAGCTGAAGCCATTCATCCCGGTGAAGCCCCCGGCGAATGAAAGCGACGACACTTGAAGGCCTGCATTACGAATCAGTTTTGCAGACTGCTGGACACCAAGGTCGGCCACTTTAGGACGCCACAGGCCGATGCCATCATATTTGGCCAATCGAAGGTGATTGACTTCGTCGATCAGCGACCAGCGCAATGTTGTCAATTGACTGAGTGACAAACGAAGATTCGTTGCCGGAGTCAATTTTGGCTGGACGCTCTGCACGACCTTCACTTGTGGGACGGGTGGAATCACCCGACCCACACCTTGCGGCAGAGAAGATTTATTCACTCTTGCGATACCTCAAATGCGACATGCTCGGGGGGAGCGGCGAATCGATTCAACAGGACGCGCAGACGAGTTGGACCTGAAGGGGGCAGATTGTGCGCAAGTGACACACAATTGCCAAGAGCAGAAGCCATCTTTGCGCGTGATTTGAAGTTCAAATCTCACTTGAAAAAGACTCCTTGTCTTCTTCATGAGCGTCATCCATGTCACTCGCACGACATCACAAATCGACCAAGACGGACCTGTCATCAAGCCCGCCCTGATCGATGTTGAGACTTTCAGATCAACCGCGAGCGGTGATCGCGACGGAAGGATCATCGGCGACGTTCACCCACACGTGAACGTGTGGCATCCCTCGATAGTGCCAGACGAACGAAGGCCCTTCCAGTCGCCAGTTGTCCCATTCACCATCGTCACCAAGATCGGGCTTCCCAGTCGCATCGGTGCGATAGAACGCCAGGCGGCACTTGTCGAGACCGCCTTGAGCCGTCAGGCACTTGCGAACTTCCGCCTGATCGGTATTGCGATACGGTTCAAGCAGTGCCGTCAATACTTTTTGAGCATGTTCCTTCTGGTCTGCTGTCAGGTCGCTGACCATGATCCCGCCTGGTTTGCCGTCCGGCCCACCAAAGTGGACTTTGGCCTCGGCAGGTGCCTTTTCCAGTAACGCCAGTTCACGCTGCTTGCCATCAAGCATCTTGAAGAGGGCGTTTGCCTTCTGGGCCTGATACCAATAGACGTTACCAGGATGGCCGACGGTCTCGTTAAATCCAGAGGCTGCGTGCCCGTAAAATATTGGACCGCCAAAGGCAGAGTGCTCGACACTGTCGCCATCGCAACGGATGGTCAGATGTCGCCCGGTCATGACAAACTCGAACTTCCCCGTCCCCGGCTTTCCGAAGATGGCAATTGACTGTTCTTTGCCATATCCCCCGGCATCGTCTTTCAATTGCTTTTTGATCCGATCGTGCCAGTCGGGTGAGTACAGCCCCCAGAACAGTGCTTCGATGATGTCCTGCTGGTCCTTGTTGAAGAAACCGCTGGCCACTCGCTTTTCGGTGATGTGCCAGTTGTTGGAGACATGCATCCGCAACAGACCGCGGTCATCTTTATAGTCCCAATCGAAGCAGACTTCTTCCTTCTGGGCTGGTGCCAGGGAATCAAACAACTTCTTGACGAGTGACTCTGAAACCGACTTTGCAGGCTCGTCAGCGCACGCAACGGCAGGCAGAAACGATGCGGCGGCAACTGCCACACCCGAGGCCTGCACAAAACTTCGACGTGACACCAGATCGCCATTGAGCGAATCACAATCGGGGCAATGGTCCATGACGGACTCCTTCGTACAACAGAATGTAACTCCACCAACGACTCCCAGTATGCCGCCAGTCTCCAGAAATGCAAACGCCCTCATCGTGAACTCAGGTGGGAAGATTTGAGTTCGACTTGACAGTGATTGAGACATTTGTAAACGCGGCGACCACGGACATCCGTTTTCAGGATGTCCGTTCACTTCGCCGTCTGTGGCGTGTTGCGCTGCAGTGCCGCGAATCGGCGCCGTGTTACCGCTGCGTCTTCTCGCCGTCCAGCAGTTGGGAGTTCGAGACGCTGTTGCCGTACTTGGCGAACTGGTCGAACTTCCAGACGACTTTCCTGGACTTGGGTTCCACTTCCACCAGCAATGGCTGCCCTTCTCCGGCGTGGCAATTGCCAATGACGTAATTCCCGTTCGGCAGCACTTCCAGGGTTGTGACCCAGGCGAGTGTGATGCCGGGCAAATCCGATTGCTCAATCTTCCAGATGACTTCCTTGGCGGGAGTCACTTCAATAACGCTGTGGCCGTTTCCCGTAGCAATCAGAGTGTTGCCATTGGCCAGACGGACCGCCGCGAAGCATTTGTTTCCAAACGCTTCGGGACCGTGGCCCCCCTTGGGTTGTTTCCCGAACAAGGGGACTTCGAATTCCCAGACGACGTCGCCCGACTTCCCATCGTACTCACGCACGAACCCGTCTCCTTCATGGCAGACGAGATAATTACCGGTCGAAAGTTTACGGGCCAGTCGCGTGTCTGTATGCGGATGCGGGTGATTCACCTTCAGCTTGACCTGCTTCTGAATCTTCCCGTCACGGTCGATTTCGATGATCCTGCCGATCCCCGATTCCGCAATCATCAGATGGCCATTCTCCAGCGGTTGGAATGCATGAACTTCAACCGGCTTCCCTTCGTTTCCGTTTTGGCGCGCAGAATCGTAGGACCAGACCACCTGCTTCGTCTTAGGGTCAATCTCGGCAACCTTCGCTCCCCCCTGCTGAACAAGAATATTGCCGTTCTTCAGGACATGGATGTCATGGATTCCTCCCCAATTCATTTCCCATTCGGTCTTCCCTTCGGCATCAACAATGGCCAGCTTCCCATTCCCTTGAGTGATCAGCCGGTGACCAGCCAATGCGGGCGCAGCAGAAACAAGAATTAGAATTGCGCAGATAGCTCGATGCAGTCGAATCATGTTGAGTCCTGAAGATCAAAAGATGGAAAAGGAAATGCCCGGCGCGGTCACGGCCTGCACCCTCTGGCTCGCATTTTTCGCATGACGCTCAGCCGAAGATTCGAATGTCATCGATGCGACACACCAAGGTGCAGAAACAAGCATAGCTGGTCGAACGTGAGAGTGTCACCCAACGTGGGTAACGATATTTGTCGCTGAAAGTCGTGAGTCGCCAGATTGTCGTTGTCCGCTCCGCGAGCCAGCGTATTTCTGGTTGACAGGCTTCGCCGCATGGGATGTATCGATGAATCGGAACAAGGAAATGTGGCGTTAGTACGCAGTGCGAACAACGACAATCGATCAGGCTGCCGACACGGCTGATGGCATCGTTGAACCCGTCTTACACTAAATTGTTTGCGGACGGCTTCACACCTCAATGATGGTCTGCTGGCGAAGTTTATCTCTCAGACTACGCCAACGTCTGTCGAGGAGGCGAGGTATGTGACGGATCAACCACAACAAATAGTCATGCGTCTTCACGAACAACGGTGTTTCTGGATCGACATGGATTCTGAAATTCTTGTCCAAGCAGGGGCCGCAGCCCCTGCACCCCGCTCAGAGAAGACAGAGAGCAGAGGACAGAGAGACAGAGGCTATGGACGACCGACACGCGAGCCCACAGCCACCAACGACAACCGAAAACCGAAAACCGATGTCGCCGACACGGTACGTCGGGGCGGAGGCGTCGCGATGCGACGACCGGCAGACGGACGCGATGCCGCTCCAACCGCCGCCCCGGATCACGCGATGGGAACTGGCGGAAAATGGGCTATGTGGGTCAATTGCGGGCCTCTCTGGGAATTGGCCGTAATAGCTCGCATCCCAACCGTCCTGCACCCACTCCCAGACGTTGCCGTGAATGTCGGACAGCCCGAACGGATTCGCTTTCAATTCGCCCGCCGCGTGTGTCCGACCTCCCGAGTTTCCACCGAACCAGCCCGCACGCACCAGGTCTTCGTCTTGGTCGCCAATCCAGTACTTTGTTGCCGTACTGGCACGGCAGGCGAACTCCCATTCCGCTTCGCTGGGGAGCCGATAACCGGTCCCGTCCAGCGGCGTGATGGTTTCACCGGAGCGGAAGTAAAACGGATTGAGTTTTTCCTGTTTGCTCAACTTGGCGCAGAATTCAGCCGCGTCATTCCAACTCACTGTTTCCACCGGGTGATCGGCCGTCTCCAGCCCCGCTACCGCCTCTTTGCCCATTCCCATCGGCGCAAAATAGGAGGGATTCGATCCCATCACTTTTTCATATTCGGCCTGCGTCACTTCATTCACGCCCAGGTAGATCGGTTGCGTCAGGATTACCTTGTGCTGGGGGGCTTCCGATTTGATGCATTCCTGCCAGTGCTTGTCCTCGCCGACGTCCTTGAGAGCTGCTGCGATCTCGTCGGGTGTGCTTCCCATCGTGAACTCACCGGGTGGGATGAGCATGAACTTCATGCCTAGGCTGTTCGTGTACTCAACTTCGATCTGCATGTACTTCGCCCAGGCTTCCTGATGCTTCCGGGCTTCGGCCGCATTGAACGGCGCAATCGCGGGAGCCGGCGCATCGGCGGGCCAGCCATCCCAACTGGGTTTGGTCGGAGCAATGTCACTCTTTGGCGCGACCGCAATCTTGGATGTGTCGGGAACCTCAATTTTTGTCTGCGAGCCAGGCTTGTTCGTGATCAGAACGCCAATCATTCCCAACAACAGCAATGCGACCGCTCCGCCAGCCAACCAGCCGATCGGCGGCGCGT